>CAJTYD010000061.1 GCA_910583775.1 uncultured Muribaculaceae bacterium
TCGCCCTTTTCTAAACGGCGACTACATCGGCGCGTCCGCTGAATAGTTACTCTCTCCCTGATAAACTCCTAAAATGATCGGAAATATGTTTGGAAATAAAAATGTTTGGAAATAAAAAAAGGATGGCCGGCCTCACGGCTCGCCATCCTCTCCGGCAGCTTAGCTGTCGCTGCCTACATATTAGACCGCTGATGTCTATTATTCTAATATAAGTTATATCAACATAAGTTATATCAACATGAGTTACTGATAGAACATTTCAGGTTTAACCTCCGGGTTATAGTCGGATTCGGTTCTTGAGAGACCCCAGCGCCAGCCGTCGAAGTCGCTCGGCGCAAAGTTGACCTTATATGTGGCAGGGCAGTTCCCGGAATTTACGTTTCCTTCAATCCAGGGGTTACGTACCATCGGGAGATTCCAGCGCTTGAAATCTGACCAGCTCTGACCCTCGCCCCAGAGCTCGATGCGTCTTGTAAGCTGGATTTCTTTAAGAAGGGCATCTCCGCTTGTAGTGCATGAGTAATTCGGAATACGAAGTTTGTTCAGTTCGGTCAGACATGATTTGGCTGTCGTCTCGTCTCCGTTCATATAAGCAGCCTCGGCCTCGGCAAGAACCATCTCCGCAGAGCGCATGTAGGGATAGGTATGGGCGCTGTAACCGCCTTTCCCCCAGAACTTGTACTGAGATCCGAAGAATACCGGACGGACACCGATTCCATTCGAAGTATCTAGATAAGGCATATACCAGTCGGTCTTGTCCGGATTGGTATTGACTTCATAGAACTGATACATGCTGTAATATGCCGCTGCCATAAGAAGATTTCCATTTGCACGGGTTGTCGCGCTCAGGATATAATTCTTGTTCCAGAAGTCGGCTTCTGTCAGTTTGTAAGGCCATGCTCTGTTATAATAACCTTCATACCATTCCTTTACATCATCAAGTTTGTCAGGCGTAAAGAACCAGTCTCTGCGGATATCGTTGGGATCAAGCTGTCTGTAAAGATCCATTGCGATCGCGCCGGTTCCGAGCTGCCAGGTCTGCGTGTAACGGCCATTGCAGGCGAAGTGGACGCCCCATGAATAATATCCGACAACATCGGTGGTGGCATTCGAGTTGCACCACATATCGTCGTCCATAGGTTCTACAAAACCTTCGAAAAGCTCTGTTGCGTTTCTCAGTCTGTATCCCTGACGGGCGTCATGCGCCATCTGCTGAGCCTTGGCCCAGTCGTGCTTGATAAGAGCGGCGCGGGCATAGAGACCCTGAGCCACACTTTTATCAGGAGCCCATTTGTAACCGCGGCTGATGCCGGAAGCTCCGTCATACAGGCCTATGGCGCGGTCAAGGTCTGCATAGATCTGGTCAAGCACCTCAGACATTTTCGAAAGTGCGAGATCATCATTACTAACCTTCAGACGGAGTACGCATACATAGGTTTCTCCGTTTTTACTGTCTTCCCAACGCGGTGCATAGAACTGGAGCAGCTTTATATAGGCATGAGCTCTCAGAGTGAGTGCCTGGGCTACAATAAAATCCTTTTCCGCCTGAGGACCGGCCGTATTGTCCGTAACTCCATCTATGATGGCATTGGCCTGGTTGATAATATTGTAAGGATACATCCACAATACCTGTGTATACCAGGTGTTGGTGTTTGTCATCGCACCCCAGTTGAAGTTGGTTGCCGTGAAATAGGCTGTAGTCAGGTTGCCGAAGTAATCAGGGCCGAATGTGTCGTTGAAGACTGTGTTGATATAGGTCTCGCCGATATCCTGGTTAGCTCCGACTGAATAGCCGTCGTACATCGCACGACAGATTCCGTTCAAGGCAACCTGCGCACCGTCAACATTATCCGCAACTACAGAGCTTCCCAGATCGGTCACAGGCTTTACATCAAGATAGTCGCTGCTGCACGATGCCATCAGACCGCCGGAAAGAAGCATTGCTGCTCCGATATATTTATTTTTAATTTTCATACTGAATGTTTTCTTTAGAATTTAACAGAAAGCTGGAATGAGAATACCCTGGCAGGAACATAATAGGAACCCTGGCCTCCGCTGAAGCTGTACTGCGGGTTGAATCCTTTCTGAGCCGTTACGATAAACAGGTTGTCGACCGAGAATCCGAGATTCAGGTTCTGAAGCTTCATGGCTGATACCCACTTCGAGGGGAAATCGTATGAAACGTTCAGATTCTTCAGCGTCAGATAGCTGTTGGAGATAAGGAAGCGTGAGCTCCCTGCGTTGCTATACTGGCTTAACTCCGAGTTAACCTGAGGAATTCCGTTAGGATCAATACGGTTGGGGCTGTCTTCGGTCATTCCCTCCGGAGCCTGCTTCCAAGAATTCAAAAGATCCTTATGCATTGCGGCGGGACTGTTGGTATTAATGCTCATTAACCCGTTATAGATCGAGTTCATGGATTTCCCGCCTAAACTATAGGTAAATAGAAGTCCGAGGTTTATGCCTTTCCAGTTCAGGTTCGTGCTGAAGGAACCGTATACTGTAGGTAATGCAGTGCCGATAATCTTACGTTTAGCGTATGAAGTGTTGGTGGTATAATATTTGCCGTTAAGCTCAACAAGTGCATTATTCGCTTTTGCCTTGGCTAAGTTGGAATCCCAGAGTGCCTGGTTATAGACGCGTTCGCCGTTCTCGTCATAGCTGTAGTAGTCGGGAGAATCGGGTGCCATGTCATAAAGCGACTGTCCTGTGATCTGGTCAACACCGGCCCACTCGTATGTATACTTCTCGTAGAGGCTCTTTCCGATGAAGAGAGCGGAGTTTGGGAGATCCTGGTTCTTCGGCAGCTTCACGATCTTGTTCTTCATGAATGTGGCGTCGATATTGAAGTTCCAGAAGAAATTCTTGTTGCGTATGATGTCAACTCCGAACTGAAGCTCCCATCCGGTATTCTGCATCGTTCCGATATTGGTCATGATGCTCGGATTATAGCCGCTATTGTCGAGAGTTCCTACTGAGGAGGCAAGCGTGAGAGGATAAAGCAGGTCTGAGTTACGCTTGTTGAAATAGCCGATGCTGAAGTTGAAACGATCGTTGAAGAGAGATCCTTCTAAAGCGATATCGAAAGTCTTTGTCGCCTCCCATTTTATATCGGGAGCAGCTAACTGGGTAGGAGTAATCGTTCCGGTTTCATTCAGCGGGCTGTTATAGTTGTAGAGTGCCCAGTAGGCATACGTCCCGGCTGAAGCGTCATTACCTACGGAACCGTAAGCTGTACGCAATTTCAGGAAGTTTATCCAATCGATGCCGTGCATGAATTTCTCTTTCGAGATGATCCAGCTTGCGCCGACGCTCCAGAAAGTACCCCAACGGTTATCTTTTGAGAATCTTGAGGATCCGTCACGACGGATCGATGCCTCTCCGAAGTATTTCTGATCATAGTTGTAGCGCACGCGGCCAAGATATGACTCGGTTCTACGCATTCTGATAACCTCGCCCGATGAGCTGTATTCAGTGAAGTTTGGCAATGCAAGGATGTCTGGAAGCACCTGCTGACGCATTGTAGTTGAAGCGGAATCATAACTGTATTCATAATTCTCATGTGAGAGAAGGGCATCGATATGATTCAGGCCGTAATCCTGGCTCCATGTGAGCTGCTGGGCGAAAGTATGGGTCTTGTAGGTGGCCCAGCCCTCCGAGAGAAGGCCGATGCCTGCCTGCGAGCTCGTCTGGTTGGTCATATAATTTTTGGAAGTCGACTTCCTTCTGTACATCGAACCGCGCACTGTAAGTTCAAACCCGTATGGAATTACAGCTGTTCCATATATCGAGCCATCTATGGTTGTGGCTGCAAAATTCTTATCATCAAGACGCATGGTCCAGCATACATTGGAACCTCCGTTATAGTTTGCGGTGTTCCAGATGGGTTCTCCTGTTTCGGGATCTCTTACCACGGCACCCGTTTCGTCATGTGTATAATATGGATATACAGGTGCCTTGTCCATTACAAGGAACGGATTGGAAACAAGACCGAGGTTGTCGGGATCAGCCTGCCCCTGCTCTGATTCCTGGTGGGCTGCATAAAGATTGACACCCATCTTGAAATATTTCACAGGATTGTAGTTGGCGTTTACACGCGCGTTAAAGCGCTCGAAGTCAGTCTTAATGATATATCCCTGCTCCTTAAGATAGCCGACAGAAGTGAAGATATTGTATTTCTCTGATGCGGCGGCGGCATTCACGTTATATTCCTGGCGATAGCCGTTTTGTGAGATGGCATCCCACCAGTCAAGATCGTTGTATCCGGGGAGCATTTTTGCCACAAGTTTATTGTTTGTGTCAAATAGTTCGGTGTTTCCCTTATCATATATATTGCTTTTGATTACAGCATCTATGATATTTTCTCTTGCATAGGCAGCAGCCGCCTCATAAGTAGGATAAGTACCCGTCATGGTTGCAAGACCGTTTGTCCAGCCCTCGAGCATTGTCTCCATCCATTCGTCTGCATTCAGACGGTCATAGAACGGTAGTCCGCGGTTATATATACCTTGACGAACCTGAAGGGTTATGTCAACCTTGCCGACATTTTTTGCCTTCTTAGTAGTGATGAGAATAACACCATTGGCGCCTCGGTTACCATATAGAGCTGAGGAAGCTGCATCCTTAAGCACTGACATTGATTCGATGTCCGACGGGTTAAGGTCGGCGATAGAACCTTCATAAACGACACCGTCAACAACATAGAGGGGGCTGTTGTTCCCTCTTATTGAATTGAAACCTCGTATTCGGATGGATGGCGCCGAACCGGGATTTCCGACAGAGTTGTTTACCTGCACACCGGGGGCGTTACCCTCCAGGGCTGCCGTTACGGATGTCACGGGGCGATCCTCGATTTCCTTCGATCCAACGACTGCAACTGAACCTGTCAGAGACTCCTTGTTTGCCGTACCGTAAGCAACGACCACGACATCGTCAAGGTTTGTAGAGGATGTCTGAAGGTGAATCACCATGTTGTTCTGCAGTGCAACTATCTGCTCTTTGTATCCGACATAGGTAACCTTTGCATTGCTCACCTTTGCGGGAACAGTGAGTGTGAACTTGCCGTCAGCGTCTGTGGCCACTCCCTGGCCTCCGCCGATAGGCATTACCGTGGCTCCGATCAACGGCTCGTTGTTGGCCGCGTCCACCACTGTGCCGTGATAGGTGCGTGTCTGGGCACTCAGGCTCCAGCTGCACGCCATCAGCGTCATCAAGATTAAAAACAATTTTCTCATACGTAATAATTTAGAGATAAATTATTAGGTTTTTATCGATATATTCCTAATATCCAACTCATTATCTATCTCTAAATTCTTCTTGGAATTAGTATGTGAAATTGCATAAAAAATCAATGATTCTTTTAGGAATCACCGATATAATAAATCTTTGTTCACTATAGAACTGACCAAGTTGAGTATTATCCGGTCTAACCGAATAACTCCGAGTGGGAACCAAGTCTTAAGATACCAATAATCTTTTCAGTCTCATCAATCCATATAAGAAGGAAATCCCCCTCAACATGACATTCCATACATCCCGCATAATCTCCGGTAAGTAAATGAGGCCTGTGGATTTTTGGAATAGGTTCTTCGTCCCGAAGCATGCGCAGAATTTCTGCAACCTTTTCCATCTTTTTAGGCTGATTGCGAAATCGTTTGGCGTCTTTCTTGTATTGATTAGAGAATCTAAGCTCCTTCATAAGCCCATGGACTTATACATTGCCTCGACGCTTGAGACATCAAGCGGACCTTGCAGTTTGCCTGATCTTGCCTCCTCTATGGCTGCCTTGGTTTCTTCATTGGGTTCTGAATAAGCGATATCGAGCAACGCACACTCCACGAAGTTATTGAGACTGCGGTTCTGACGCCTTGCCATTTGTTTCAGTCGCTCAATCAGATCGACAGGCAAACGGAAACTTTGAGCTTTTTTCTGTATTGCTATATCCATAATGTATTGATTTGTGTGCTAAATTAATGCAATTGTATCATATTAACAAATTTAATCTTATAAATGCCTAATTTTAGGCTTCTCTGCAGATTTCAAAATCTTCAGAAATATCACTTTTAGGTACGCTTGTTTTATCTAAGTAACTCAAATTTCGCGAGTTAATTATAATAATAAGTAAGTGTTTAAAAATCTTTTATACTTAAGTAGTTTTACCTAAAAAGTCGGATATAAAATGTGCGTGATTTAAAAGAAAGTCGGGTATAAAATGTGTGCATACATGAGATATTTCTTGCTATTGTATTATTAAACAGTATTATACAAAAAGTACTTTTATAACTATAACAATATGTGTTAACATAAGATAGAAACAGTTCTTCAGACAAGTTCCAAAGAAAAAAGGATGGCCGGCCTCACGGCTCGCCATCCTCTCCGGCAGCTTAGCTATTGCTGCCTTCTTATTAGACCGCTGATGTCTATTTTATATCTGTTTTATATAATGGTTTGAATAGGATTTTTATTTAATCAGGAATGAAGAAACTCGGAGTCTCGAACGAGAAGACACCGATATTTGATCCTCTGTCTGCTCCCCAAGCAATACGGAAGAATGCCGTATGGTCTGCATACATTCCGTTTTCATAGCCTGTCGCGCCTGTTACAAAAGATGCGTCTCCCTGCCAGTAACCTATATCCTCTACAACGATCGGATACGGGCCGCCAGATGTCAGATTGATTTTCCATGGAGTTTTCTGCAGGGGAATTCTAAACAGCGTATAGGTTCCGTCTTCATCGCTGGCTGTTGCATCAAGCAACTCAAACTTCATTGAATAGCCCTCGCCGAAAGCGTTTTCTATTCTGAAAAGCTTATCGTTGGTAGTGCAGACCTGAAGATTGCATACCCTTGTCGAGACAGGCAGGAAAGTCTGACGATAGTGGAATGTTCCGCTTGTAACGTTTTCCCAGTCAAGGCCTGTGAACGTCATCGACTTGCGGTCTCTGCTTCCTACGGCCACAGCGGAAATCACGTATGGGCCGTAAAGTCCGGTGAGGTTTACGTCAACACTTTCAGCACCGTTGACAGTGATCTTCTGACCGTTCTGAAGAACTCTGTCCACGTATGCCTGTTCGGCCTCGTTTTCTTTTTCTCCGTTCGGATTGATTCCTTTAAGAAAAGCTTCGACGTCGTCGCCTTTCTCTACGAGATAGGCAACTTCTTTTGTCGCGCTATTCGTGGCAAACCTGACAGTGACGTCATTGTCGGGATTGAGATTCTCGTCGGAGGGCTCATAGGTATAGACTGTCACGGCCGGCGTGGTGTCTGTGCCCGGTTCCGCGCCCTCTTCGGCCGTACATGCAGGAAGCATGCATGCCATCATAAGGGCCGGAATAGCATAAATATATTTTTTCATAAATATCTCTTTTAGTTTACCAGTTATACTCGGGTGAATTGCCTGTCGGAGCGATAGGAGTCGGATTGTTCACGATGGCGCTGTTGTAGTTGGTCTCGGTCTGAACGATACAGAGGTTCATCCAGTCGGGAGGAGTCTGTGTGTTCCAGCGGTATCCGTCTTTATGGTTGGAACCGGGATAACTGCGGATGATACCCTTCTGAAGACGTTTGATATCCTGGGTTGCGAGACCTTCGCCCCAGAACTCTACACGACGCTGCCACCATACTTCGTTGCGGAAGGCCGGAGTGCTTGTATTGTTGTATGCCTCGTTATGGGTTCCGTAAACATAGTTGGGATCGCGGTTCTGGGCGAAAGCGGTGAGAAGTGCGATACCGCGGTTCTGATCCTGCATTCCGGCAGCTTCAGCCTCGATAAGCATCATTTCCTCTACACGCATCATCGGAACGTCGACGCAGTAGCCTTCCTGATTGTTGATGTGGTTCCCGTTTCTCGAGCGGAATTTCATCGGAAGACCTCCGAACGTGTTCTGGCAAAGGCCTGTTCCATAAACGTTCTCCGGCACATCGGAATAAGCCTTGAGCGCCTCTACAACTTCAGCCTTAGTAGATAGATCATCAAGAGAGAAGTCGATGAAGCATTTCTTTCGACAGTCTGTTGATGGAATTGTCTCATAGAGGTGACGGTCTATTACATTGGCGCCACCGTATGCATTGTAGTAGCCCAGTCCTGTCGAACCTGTCGGAAACTCGCAGATCATCCAGGTTCCCCATGAGGAGTCACCGTCGTTGTAGGTAATGGCAGTGTCGTCGCTCTTGAAGGTGCATGCGAGCATCCAGGAGTTCCCGAAATTGGCGTCGTTGAAGCCATGGTCACGATCGGTATATTGCGCCGGGGTAAGCGGAGAGTAGCCGCTTTGAGCGAGCTTGGCATATTTCTCGGCATTAGCCCAATCTTCCATGATGAGATATGCGCGTGCGCGAATACCGTTCACTACACTCAGGTCCGGGTGATACTTGTCAGGACGGCTGTAACCGGCGAGAAGAGTCTCGGCTGCGTCAAGATCGGAGAGGATGAACTGCATCATCTCGTTGTAAGGGGCTCTCGGAGTTGTTGTGGCTCCCTGAAGATCAACTTTCTCGCTTGTGATAGGAACTGTAGGTGCCTCCGGGTTGGCGGCGTAAGAAGTCGGAGCGAACATCTGGGCGAGATTGAGATAATAGAGTGCTCTCATGCAATGGGCGATACCGGCTCCCTCTTTCATGTTGTCGGCCGGTTCTTCACCTGCAAGCTGCAGCACGGTGTTGCAGCTCTTGATCTGAACGAAGAAGAATGTCCAGGGATACTGGCAGTTCAGATAGATTGGAGCAAGACCTATGCCGCACTCATACCATGTGCCGAACCAGTTATTGTTAATGGGCACCATGTCCTGACCCATAACGTCCCACTGCAGATAGAAAGATGTGTATCCAAAATCGTTGGGTTGCTTGCGGCTGTCCATCGGCTTGCCCGAGATATTGGACGTGATGGCGTTCACAAAGTTCTGATAGGCACCCGGAGCTTCCGAAGCCTGTTTCTCGGTTACGGAACTGTTCTGCGGCTCAAACTCCTGAATGCAGGAGGTCGCGCCAAACATCAGTGCCGCTGCAATTGAGAGTAAATATATCTTTTTCATAATCTGAATTTCTTAATAAATGGTTAGAATACTACTTCAACTCCACCTGAGATTGTACGCATAGGTGAATAAGCGCCTACTGATGCGTTGCCGGAGAAAGCATATCTTGGATCCAGACCCTTGCGCGCCGACCAGAAGACGAGGTTTTCGCCTGCGCAGTAGAGACGGATTCTTTCGATCTCCTTGAAAAGTTTAGGCAATGTGAAGCCTACGGTGAAGCTCTGGAAGTTCAGGTAGCTTGCATTTGTGAGGAAGCGGTCGCTGCCTGCCGTGGTGTTTGTATCGCCAACTTGCCAGCGCGGAATGTCGGAGGATGTGTTGTTCGGGCTCCAAGACTTGATCCAGTCTTTATGGAAGTTGGAGCCGCCGGTACCCGAGTCAAGACCCGATGTCGGAGTCATGAGGGAAGCGTAACGGTTATCGTATACCTTTCCGCCGATTGAGTAATCGAAGGTAGCAGTAACGTCAAACCATTTCACGCGAAGAGTTGTGCTGAAACCGCCAAATACCTTCGGGAGGATACTTCCCACGAGATAACGGGAGGCATTACCGGATTCCGTGGTGACATATTTCTTATCCTTTACCGTACCGGGACGTGATGTGTCCATCTGTCCACTCTCCTGGATAAGGTTGGGATCGTAATAATATGTTGCCTGACCCTGGTCGTTCACACCTGCGTATGAAAGAGTCATGTAGTTCATCATCGGGCCGCCAACCTCATACCAGTAGGGAGACTCGTAGAAACCGTTGTTGACCTTGATCTTGTCGTGGGGAAGCGATAGAATCTTGGAGACATTATGTGAAAGGTTACCTGTTATGCTCCATTCAACATCCTTTGTTCTAACAGGAACGCCGGTCAACGTCAGCTCGACACCCGTGTTGCGGATCGAACCCATGTTGCCGTAGTAGCCGCGGCCGCCGGTCGATTCAGGAACCGAGAGCCAGAACAGAAGGTTGCTTGTATGCTTGTTGTAGAAATCAATGTTACCAGACAGACGATTGTTGAGGAATCCGAACTCAAGACCCACGTTGAGGTTGGTAGTTGTCTCCCATGTGATTTCGGGGTTACCGAATCCCATGTTGAACACAGGAGACATAAGGGTCTTGTTGGCGATCTGAAGGTTATACATGTTTGTCCATGCGTATGAGCTGGTGATATTGTCGTTACCCTGCTGGCCGATGGAGAATTTAAGTTTCAGAAGGTCGAGCCAGTCTCTTGTGTTTGCCATGAAGTTCTCTTTCGAGATCATCCAGGCTGCGCCGACGCTCCAGAAGTCACCCCAGCGGTGGCCTTTTGCGAAGCGTGAGGATGCGTCACGACGATAGGAAACCGAACCGTAATACTTCTCAAGGTAGTTATACTGAGCGCTTCCGAACCAGCCCTCTACGTTGTAGCGGTTCTTGTAGGAGGTGGTGTTGATCTGACGATTTGCGAACGCAGCCAGCTCAAGGATGGAGGGGGAGAAACCGCCCTCGCCGTATCCGTAGAGGTAAGTGGTGTCGATTCTGTAGTATTCATGACCTGCCATCACGTTGACGTTATGGTCGCCGAACTGCTTGTAGAACGTCAGGGTCTGCGTGTTGTTGGTGCGGACATTTGTTGTATTGCTCTTCGAGAGCTTGCCGTTTACGTTGGCGTTCATAGGGTTGTACATGCTGCCATAGTATGTATACTGGCTCTCGCCCCAGTTAACGTTGCTTACTACGTCGAGCTTGAGATAATCGGTGAAATCAACGGTAGCGTTAAACGTCGCGTTCAAAGCATTTCCGACTGTCGTTGCCGAATTCAGACGCTGTGCGCCGATCGCGTTGCCCGGAGCGGAGAATGGACGTGACGGACCGTAATAATTTCCCACACCGAAATCATAGGTCGGAAGACCGTTTTCTCCCATCAGAATATAAGGATTGCCTTCTGTCTCGTATGTGCGTACGAAAAGAGGATAGATAGGAGCTACCATAGAGGTGTGATAAAGGATATTCCCTGCTCCGAGTCCATCGTCCATATCAGGGTTGCCTTCGGTTTTGGAGTGTGTGTATCCGACATTCACTCCAACCTTGAGCCAGTTCTTGGCCTGGTACTCAGCGCGGATGCGTCCGTTGAATCGGTCGTAGCTTGAGGGGATGAGGATACCTTCGTCACCAAGATAGTTTAGGCTGGCGTAGAATGTGGAACGCTCTGTACCGCCGTTGATGCTGAGGTTGTATTCCTGGCGGAAACCGGTCTTGTAGGCATGATCCTTCCAGTTGTCAGGGATCAGATAACGGTTCTGGCCGTTGAACTGATAATAGCGGCCAAGAGTTGCGTTAGGATTGATTTTGCCATTCATACCGATCAACTGTTCTCCCTGAGGAAGAGTATAAACATTATATACAAGCTGGTTGAGCATATTGGAGTTAGCTGCGGCGTTAGCGTCGGCGGCATTCAGGCCCTGACGATAAAACTCATAGTTGTACCACTGTGCATAGTAGGCTTCGTAATAAGAAGCGGGGTCTTCGATAACGTCATAATCCTGCACGGCGCGGGTATTGGCGCCCCACTTGGCGTTTACCGTTATCTGAGCTTCCTTGTTGGCACCGCGCTTTGTGGTGATGATGATTACGCCTGCGGCACCGCGGGCACCGTAAAGTGCTGCGGAAGCGGCATCCTTAAGTACTGAGATAGAAGCGATATCACTCTGGGGAATGTTGCTGAGGCTTGCGTTGTAGGGAGCGCCGTCCACAATAATAAGAGGAGTGATTCCGGAATATAACGAGGAGATGCCTCGGATATTGATATTACCTGTAGACCCCGGAGAGCCTGTCGAGCCTCGCATCTGAAGGCCCGGAACCGAACCTACGAGAGCGTCGGCTACGTTAGTTGTGGTGTGCTTCTGAAGATCTTTTGAATTTACCACTGCTGCCGAACCGGTGAAGGCCTCTTTTGTTGTCGTGCCGAATGCGACGACCATCACGTCGTCGAGAGTCTCGGCCGATGTCTTCAGCTTGGCCACCATATTGTCGACCAACGGGAATTTGGCTGTCGTGTAGCCTACATAGGAAATCTGCACTTCATGCACCTTTGCGGGAACAGTGAGTGTGAACTTGCCGTCTGCGTCCGTGGCGACTCCCTGGCCGCCCCCTATTGGCATAACGGTAGCGCCGATCAGAGGCTCGCCGTCAGACTCGCCTACTACGGTGCCGTGATAGGTGCGTGTCTGGGCACTCAGGCTCCAGCTGCACGCCATCAGCGTCATCAAGATTAAAAACAATTTTCTCATACTGTTAAATTTAGAGATAAATTATTAGGTTAATCTTGATAATAGATTGAAATACGGTTGTTTAGCTGTTCGTTATTGCGTTTGAAATGATTGGATATCGTGTATGAAATAATTAGATGAATAGGTTGAAGAAGTTGCGAGAGACCATCGCCTGCTCCCAGTGGCTCACCGATCTGAGGTAGCTCGTCTCAAGCACGGTGTTCTTGTGGCCGACCATGCTCTGGATCAGATTTCGCGGCACGTCAAGGCTGTCGACGCAGTTGCAGAACGCATGTCTGGCGAAGTAATAAGAGATCCTTTCACGATGTCCGAGATTGTGTTCCTCATAATAGTCATCAAGAGCCTCGTTAAGGTTTTTCGCCATATTGTTGAAGAAATTCGCAAGCTTGTTCTGACGCTGGGTAGGGGAGTAATTCTTGCTTTTGTCGATGCAGGAAATCAGATAGTCATCCTTTTTCTTCTTTTTTGTGAGAGGCTCAAGAATTGAGGAAATGGGCGCGAGTGCCGAGACTATATTCACCGGCTGCCCTGTCTTCTTGCGGACGGTGTTTATTATCACCGATTCTATACTTTCGAACTTTCTGTCGTACTCCTCCTTATATTTAGGATCGGAAATATATTTTTTCGGATTCTTTTCGATTGAGTAGAGTGTTTTGTAATTAAGCGAACCAACCTTAAGCATAGCGAGATCGACCGGCGCCAGTCCCTGGAAGGCCATGTCGAGTATAAAGAGGGCAAGCGCCATCGTCCTTGTCTTTTTCAGATTCCTGTCCTTGGAAATAGCCTTGTTGAAAGCAGAGAAGATATAGTATACCTCTTCTGTATTGAGGTTTCTGTCTTTTGTGGTGAATCGGTATTTGGGCAGATTGATCTTCACGTTTGAGGAGATCACGCCACATTCCTTCCCGAAATTCACCAGGGTCTTGAACTTTGATACGATAAGGTTTCTCATAGCGTCTTTGCCGGAATAGCTTTTCTCCATGGTCTCGAGAAACTTATTGGCAAACGCCTGGCTTATCTCCGTGCACAGGGGACCTTTGTCGAAATGCGTGCTGAAATATCTTTTGAAGCTTTCATATCCCCGTCGCGTGTTCAGAGAGACGGTTGCCTCGATTTTGCGATCGATAAGGTCGACAAATGTCATCTCTGCGGAACTCGATTCCATAGTTTCGTTTTTGGAGCTCTTGAATTTCTTGAAGGGAGATATCATGGCTTCAAGATTATCGTAGATATGTCGGTCGATGTCCTTTTGGATTTGGCCGGCGATTCTGCGGAACAGTGCCTCCACTGTCTCGTTTTTAAGCTTAAAGTGCCTGTCGGAACTTGCTATGCAGTTTCTGCTGGCGTCCCAGTCTTTTTTTCTGCATCTGACGGATGTAGAAATTCTTTTTACTTTCCCCTGGTGGGTGATTCTGATCAAAACAGGGTATGAACCATCGTTCAATTCTTTCCCGAGAAAGAGCTCTTTTGAAATTGTCATAATGAAAACTTGAGGATTTTTATAGTTAACCATTTCGATTGTTGCTGGCTCAGGTTTCAAATAACCGAGGAAATAAGGGAATATAATGGAATCAGGGACGAATGGAATGAGCCCTGTTCAACCCGTTACTCCTTATTATATAATAGTGGTAGAAGAGTATTGTGATAACTACTCAGGCAATATAAATAAAATTAAAGCTTTTTGAGAGTAATTATATAGGTTTCAAAAAAATTAATGTATTTTTGGTATCAATTGTTAAAAGCGGAAGCTAACTTCATCAAAAAGTCGTTTTTTGAGGAATCAAAAGTAAAGAAAAACTTTAAAATCAGTGTCAAAAATACACGCATAAAGCCGATTTAGGCGATTATTTGACAAAATTACGGCTTCATTTAGAAATATTGGGGATATTTTCGATGAAAAGTGTTAAAAACATGAATAAAATTTGCAAATATGGAGGCCAACTATTAAATTTGTGCAAATTTAAGTTTGTTAAGGATATTTTAACAATATCAGCTGACACTTGAATAAATTCGATTTTTAGTGAGCGGTCTAATTCTAAATAAAAGGACAGACTCAGTAGCGCTAACCAAGGTCTCTGATAATCAAAAAGAAACTCTAAAATTAACGGCTCATCTTGGTCTTGAAGAAGATGGATTTGAGCTAAAGTGAAACTAAAAAATTAAAACAGCAAGAAACAGAAAACAAAATTAAAAAAACACCAAAACGAGAAAATTTTTAAATAAACAATAATAACTTATCTCTAAATTTAACAGTATGAGAAAATTGTTTTTAATCTTGATGACGCTGATGGCGTGCAGCTGGAGCCTGAGTGCCCAGACACGCACCTATCACGGCACCGTTCTGGACGCGGCGAATGATGAGCCGCTGATCGGAGCGACAGTCATGCCTATCGGCGGTGGCCAGGGAGTCGCTACTGATGTCGACGGCAAGTTTACACTTACAGTTCCCGCAAAGGTGCGTGAGATTCAGATATCTTACGTGGGTTATATCACTGTACGCCAGTCGCTTTCCGACAATCTTACGATCAAGCTGAAGAGCTCTGCATCCAACCTTGACGACGTGGTTGTCGTAGCCTACGGTACGGCATCGAAGGAGTCACTGACCGGTTCAGTCGCCGTTGTCGACTCCAAGGAGATCGACAAGCGTCCTGTAACCTCTGTTACAGCAGCCCTCGAGGGTAACGCTCCCGGTGTGCAGGTCTACAATTCAACAGGTTCTCCGGGTTCAAGCCCTGCCATCCTTATCCGCGGTATCAACACCGTGAACGGAACGACCGCTCCTCTTTATGTGGTTGACGGCGTTGTCTTTACCGGCGGCATGGCTGATATCAATCCTAACGATGTAGAGAGCATCTCGGTCCTCAAGGACGCCGCTTCCTGCGCCCTCTATGGTGCGAAAGGAGCCAACGGTGTGATCCTTATCACGACCAAGCGTGCGAAGAATGTCGGTGTAGTGGATGTTACACTCCAGATCAAGCAGGGTATGTACACCCGCGGACTTCCTTTCTATGACCGTGTTAATCAGAAGGAATACATGGAGACCGCTCTCCAGGCCGGAGTATACGGTCTTATGAGTGGAAACGCATCTCTTTCCAAAGCAGACGCCACCGCTCAGGCAATCGCCAATTTCTATACCGACAACAAGATCTATAATATCTATGGGAAGCCTGCAAGCGAACTTTTCGATGCAAACGGCAAGATGCTTCCCGGCGTAACTCCTCTCGCAGGATATACCGACCTTGACTGGTGGGATGCAATGGCACGCACCGGATATCGTCAGGAGTATAATGTAAATGCCACAGCTGCTTCCGACAAATACAATCTTTTTGCATCCGTCTCTTATCTTGATGAGGACGGTTATATGAAGAATACAAACTTCCAGCGTTTTAACGGCCGTATCAATGCCAACTTCAATCCCGTCAGCTATCTGAAATTCGGCGTCAACCTGATGGCTACATACCAGCAGAGTCATGAGAACCAGTTTGACATGGGAACTATGGCCAACCCGTTCGGCCAGGTGAATATAGCTCCCGGAATTCCTTACTACCAGCATGACGAAAACGGTAATATCATGTATGATGTCAACGGCAAGCCTATCTGGAATACCGATGCCAATTATCCTTCTACAAAATTCAACACAGGATACCTGATGGAACATGACTTCCGCAAATACAACGGCATCATGGTGGATGCTTCGATTTACGGAACAGCAGTGCTTCCTTACGGCTTCGAGCTCACGGTGCGCGGCAACATGTGGCGCGACCACGGCACAAACCGTCAGTTCGCCAATCCTGAGGTCGGCGATGCCAGCGGATCGGTCGGCGGACGTTTCGGCCTTGACAGCTGGCGTTCATACAGCTATACCTTCTTCCAGCAGCTCAACTGGGCACACGACTATGGACTGAATCATGTGGACGTTCTTCTTGACCATGAGAACTATTCACGCAGCTATGAATTGAATTCTGTAAACAACACGGGTATAATCCGTCCCGGAATCTATACTTTGAGTAACTTCAGATATAACGAATCTTATTATTCAGACGCCTACAACATCAAGACAGAGTCTTATCTCGGCCGCGTGCGTTACAACTGGGATCAGAAATATTTCGGCGAGGCTTCGATCCGTCGCGACGGTACGTCCCGTTTTGCAAAAGACAAACGCTGGGGTACGTTCTGGAGCGTCGGCGCAAGCTGGATCATCACCAAGGAGAAATTCATGGAGAATCTCACATGGCTTGATTATCTGAAACTGCGTGCCGCATACGGTACAGTCGGAAGCGATGCCGCAGCCGGTGCATACGCTTACTGGAATCTCTATAGTCATATCGGCTATTATCCTGAAAACGAGGTTATTTTCTATCCCGGTCAGATCGCTGCTCCCGACATCAAGTGGGAAAGCACCAACACATTCGACCTTGCATTGGAGGGCAATCTCTTCAACAACCGCCTGAACTTCTCAATCGGCTATTTCTTCAAGGACAACGCAGACCTTCTCTACTGGGTGCAGAATCCTCCGTCATACGGCCAGCAGTGGGGCGGCAAACCTACATCGATTCTCCGCAACATGGGAACGATGCGTAATTCAGGCTGGGAGATCGCCGTCGGCGGCGACATCATCCGCAACGGCAATCTGACATGGAAGATCAATGCCGACGCCACTTTCATCAAGAACAGGGTGAAGAAAATCCCCAATCACGAGAACGTATACGGCAACCCGGCCCTTATCGAAGGCAAGAGCCGTTATGAAATCTACACATACGACTGGGTCGGCGTCGACCAGCTCACCGGCCGTTCGCTCTATGCGATCGAATTCGAGGGAGCCCACGAATGGGAGAAAAGAGCTGCCGACGGCTACACATGGGAATGGGTTCCGGAATATGCCCAGCAAAAGTATGACAACAACCTCAAGAAAGCCGAGGCCGCAGGCGCGCTCGTGATGATCGACGGCAAACCCTATACCACCGACACGTCATACGCCACACGCAAGTTCTTCGGCTCGACGCTTCCTACTGTCTACGGATCGTTCGGCACAAGCCTGAACTGGAAGGGCATCAACTTCGGTCTGCTCTTCACATACGCCCTCGGCGGCAAGATCAACGACAGCGGTTACTCCGGCCTGATGGGAACAATGACCTCTACTTCGGCCCACACCTTCCACAAGGATATCCTCAAGAGCTGGACCCACGTTCCGGAAGGCGTCACCGAAAACAGCCCGTTCTCGCAGCGTGTTGATCCCAACGGCGTTCCGCAGGCAAACAACACGAACCAGTCGAACTACAACAACGCCGGTTCCGACCGCTGGTATACCAGCGCAAGCTACCTGCAGCTGAAAAACATCAACCTCAGCTACGACTTCCCCAGCAAGTGGGTAAGCGCCCTGAAGATGAAGAAACTCAACCTCGGTGTGTTCATCGACAACGTGTTTACCGTTACCTCGCGCAAAGGTATCAATCCGCAGTACAACTATTCCGGCGGCCAGGGCGACACATTCGTAACAGCACGAGTGTTCTCCTTCCAGCTGACGGCAGGATTCTAATAATCTCCTAAACGAAACAACAATATGAAAAAGAATATATTTATAAAAGGTCTCGCCGGAGTTCTCGTAGCATCGGCCATCGCACCCGCGATGACCTCCTGCTCGAGCGACTATCTGGAGGAAGCTCCTATAACCAGTGTCAGCAAGGCGGACGTCGCAAACACTCTCGACGGTGCTTTATATGCCATGCAGGGACTCTGCAGCTCCATGTATCGTCAGATGGTTGACTATAACTGGAACAACACCAATGGAGAGCTATATTACAACATGATGTATGGCGAGGCGATGGGCAATACATACCATGACCGCATCTGGAATGTCTTTGCAGCCGATATTTCCGACTGGACCCAGATGCGTAGCCAGACATCGATGGTCTCGAATTACATGTGGCGTTACGCGTATGGCCTTATCAACGCTTCGAATCAGATTCTTGACGTTATCGATAATGTGCCTGTAAACGGCTCCACCGATGAGGCCGAGCGTGATTTCATCAAGGCTGTCTCGCTGACTATGAGGGCTCATGCCTATACCAAGCTTATGAATGTATATGGTCCCCGCTGGGCCGATTCCAACAACGGTTCTCTCAATTCCGGTATAGTTATCCGTACAACCGTCGGTGAGGCGGATGTTCCGTTCGCGACGACAGCGGAAGTAATGACTCAGATCTATAAGGATCTTGACGACGCGATCGCTCTTTTCAACGGCAGTTCATACGACGACCAGCTGATCTGGACTCCCAATGTGAATGTCGCTCATGGTCTTAAGGCAAGAGCAGCCTCCATCAAACTCGACTGGCAGACTGCACGCGACGAGGCCAAGGCCGCACGTCAGGGATATCCCATCATGACGGCCGATCAGTACGTAAAGGGTGGTTTCATCTGTGCCAACGACGAATATATGTGGGCTCCCTGGTTCCAGAGCAAGGGTATTTTTTACTGGGCTTATGGAACGGTATATTCCTGCAACGGTCCTAACGTATGGGGATGGGGAGTAAGCTCAGCCATTGATTTCGATCTCTACCGCAAGATTCCGGCAACCGACGTCCGCAAAGGATTGTACTTCGCTCCCGGATTCCAGGACCTTCCGAAGAATCAGGCTCTCGCTGCCAAGCATAAGATTACCGACGCCTCTTTCTTTGACACTAAGAACGTCGTGCCCTCTTCTGTCATTATCAATGTCGAAGGATCCGCGTTAGTGAATTTTGTAAACGACTATGCTCTCATCAGTTCCAACTGGCCGGACTGGAACAATGCCCAGATGCCTCTTTCCTCATCATGGTCAGACGGCAATCCGTATCCTTATTATGCTGCTCCATATCTTGTTGCCGGCATGCAGTATAAGTTCTGGGGTGTCGATACTTTCGGAACCAATCAGCTCCCCTTCATGCGTGCTTCAGAAATGGCATATCTTGAGGCCGAGGCCGCATGTATGCTTGGTGACAATGCGGGTGCCCAGGCAATCATGACCGAGATCAACAAGAATCTCCGTGATCCTAATTTCACATGTACCGAAACAGGCGACGCACTTCTCGATAAAATCAGAAGTTATCGTCATATCGAGCTTTGGGGCGAAGGATTTACCTGGTATGACCTCAAACGCTGGAATGTGACAATGCACCGCAGCAAATGGAAAGAGGGAGATGTGACTTCGGGTAACTATCAGGCGTCTATTGCCAAAGATTTCGCTCCGGACGCAAAATGCGGATGGCGCGCTTCTGTCCCGAGTTCGGAATTCAACTACAACAAGGCTGTGAGTGTTGACGAACTTCCCGACAGCAACCGTTAATCAATTGAGCACATATACATAAGAGAATAGTTTAATATCCTGATAAATTGAGGAGGCTGTGTCAAAATCGGCGCGGCCTCCTTTTTTTATGTTTTAAGAGATTCAAATTTGATTGGAAGAGCGGGGAACATTAAAAATTTTGAATTAGACAGCCCCTGGATTGTAAAATCGTTTTGAGCCTGAAAGGCAGTGGGTTATGATAAAGAAAGAGTGCTTAAGATTTTCGGAAGGGTGGATTGCTTGAGTGAAAATTGTTTAAATTTATTGCATCGGGAACTTAAACATTTTCTTAGATCGCTATTCAATACCAAAATTATTTTAAGCTATAGTAACTATTCAGCGGACACGCTAAGGCGATAATGTGGAATAGACATCACCATT
>CAJTYD010000062.1 GCA_910583775.1 uncultured Muribaculaceae bacterium
TTACAAATTGTGTGTCATAGGCGTCTTCGACTTGTTTTAGCACAGGAGCGTCGCGGAGGTGTTAGAGGCGATGTAGGGACGCACGGTTCGTGCGTCCGCAGTTTCGGGCATCGGACGTGTTAGCGGCGGGTTAGGGACGCACGGTTCGTGCGTCCGCGGAAACGGGTTATTATGTATGATAGTTATTCGGATAACGAAAATTTTTGTTTTTATCGATGCTTTTTGTTAATTTATTTCGGTTGTAACGTTTGACGATTTGCTTTACAATTCGTTTTCTATTATTTTTGCGAACGAGGCGGATTTTTCAATAAATACGCTGTTCTTCTCTCCTGTTTTCATATTTATATGTATGATTATAGATTATGACTCGTTTCCTTAAGTCGCTATCCTTTATTAACCGATATCATGACGTGAAATTCCCGCTTGCGGGTGTTTCTTTCTTTCTTTTTTTATTTTTGCTTTTGTCATTCTCTTTTGTCTCTCAGGAAAAGAACAATGATTATCTTTCAAAGGCATATAATAATCTATATACGAACCCGAAAATGAGTTCGTATTACGCTTCGGCACTTCTCAGAGACAGCGCATCTATCGACGATAGCAGTCTTATAGCCGAGGCAATGCTTATATATGCGAATGCCGAGCAACTTCTCGGAAACTTTGATCTGAGCGCATATATCCTGCATGACGTGGAATCCTATATAAATTCTGATGACAAGAGTAAACAGGCCCTGTTATATTCGCTGAAGGGGCGTGTATTCGCCAAGCTTGGCGATTATCCGCTATCGGCTGATTTCAACGATAAGGCAACATCCATTTACCGGGCTTTGGGAGACTCGGCACGCGTCGCGTCGTGTTATAACGAACGTGGCGTCATGCTCCTTTTCATGAATGAATATCAGCTCGCCGATCATTATTTCAAGCGGGCGCTCAATATCAACCGCGAGCATCACAATTTACGTCAGATTGCCGGGAATCTCAATAATATGTGTCTTTATGAAGGGGAGACGGAAGCGAAGCTCGAGATGATCGACGAGGCCATAACCATCAACAGGAATCTGAATTCCATCTGGTCGCTCGGCGAAAACTATAACAACAAGGCCAAGCAACTGTATTATGCCGGAAGATACAGTGACGCCCTTGAATCGCTCGATATTGCATACGCCTATGCGGATTCGATAGGGGCCAAGGAGCTTTTGAGCGATAATTACGAATACCGCTCGCATACGTATGCGGCGCTGAACGATTACAGAAACGCATACGCCAATCTCGCGCGTATGGACTCCCTCCGGGCAGAGATTCAGGGAAACACCAAGCTTAGGAATCTTGAGCTCGAGATAGCACGGAAAAAGGAGCTTGACGCCCAACACGAGAGCGCCGAGCAGAAGCGACAGTATGAGATAAAGTTGCTTAACCGAAATTTCTGGATTTTCGGCCTGATCGCCGTCATGATCATAATCGCTGGCCTTGTCTATTACAAGTGGTACAAGCACCGTGAGAATATGAAACTTATCATAGCGCGTTCGAAACTTGAGGAATCGGAGCGGGAGCTTGCTCAGCTAAAGCTGACTCAGAAGCAGAACGAGCTCGAAAGCATGCAGAGCGAGCTCGAGGCCAACAGCCGCGAGCTTACCAATTTCGCCGCCTTTCTTAAAAGCCGGAACGATATGCTCGAGAAACTGCGCGATATGCTCAAGGCCGGGTATAAGCTTGATCCTTCCGAGATGCTCCTGCATCTGAAGAGGATAAATACCTTCGTTCTCCAGTATTGTCACAGCGATAAGACAGAATCGCAGATATTGCTTGCAATTGAGGCGAGAAACCGCGATTTTCTGAAAAGGCTTAATGATGTCCATCCGGATCTGACGACGGGAGAGAAGAGTCTGGCATTGCTTCTCAGAGGCAATCTATCGTCGAAAGAGATAGCTGCGATTCTCGGAACGCAGCCGAAAAGCATCATCATGAGCCGATACCGTCTCAGAAAATCTCTCGCTCTGGGGCAGGAAGATGACCTTGACGAATATCTGAAAAAAATATAGCGTTTTAATTTCTATGACGCCATATAGTTGCGTCTGTATATGTATATAAACACATAATGAGCTGAATATTATGTGCTTAACTTTTTGGTTGTAGATTGAATATATCCTGTTTTCTTAGCTTTGTAGATTGATTGCAGACCTAAATTATTTAAAAAAGGCCATGAGAAAGGCTTAACTTAGCACCAGAATTCTTTTCAAAGACAGTACATAATACTATATAGAGGATTTACCAGTTTAATAAGAGATGCCGGGCCAGATTGATTCCGGTCGCGGCGTCTCTTGTTTTATTTCATCAACAGTTGTAGAGATGTTCACAGTAATTTGCATAATGCTCGCTGGCATTGCCGTCGGGTTTCTCCTGCGGCCGCGCCGAATCCGTTTTGCCGGCAACGTGATAACCGTGCTGATATGGGTGCTCCTTTTCTTCCTCGGCGTCGAGGTGGGAACTAACGAAAGGATCGTCAAGGGAATCCATACACTCGGTTTCGAGGCTATAGTAATCACTCTGGGCGCCGTCGCGGGCAGCTGCTCGGCGGCCTGGGCGTTATGGAAAATCGTGAACAGAAAGGAAACCGACAGGAAATCATGAAAGGAAGTCTGATAATAGTAGGTTTCTTTATCTTAGGTATATTCGCCGGCCTCTCCGGATATATCTCGATAGACGCGCTGAGCTTCGACATCAGTTTCGTGGCGCTCTGCCTGCTGATGTTTTTTGTGGGGGTAAGCATAGGCAACGATGTGGACGCCCTGAAGAATCTGCGGCAGATAAAGCCGGGGCTTATGTTCCTGCCTCTTGCCACCATCGTCGGCACTCTCGCCGGCTGCGCGGTGATAAGTCTGGTTTTCAGCCACCGCTCGCTTACCGACTGCCTCGCCGTGGGCTCCGGGTTCGGCTATTACTCTCTGTCGAGTATCTTTATAACGCAATATCGCGGGCCTGAGCTCGGCACGATCGCCCTGCTCTCCAACATAACGCGTGAAATCATAACCCTTCTCTGCGCCCCGCTGCTGCTCCGGCTTTTCGGACGCCTCGCTCCCATTTCGTGCGGCGGAGCAACCTCAATGGACACCACTCTGCCCATCATTTCCCGGACTTCGGGAAACGAGCTGGTGGTGCTCTCGATTTTTCATGGCTTTGTGGTCGATTTCAGCGTCCCCTTCCTGGTTACCCTCTTCTGCACTCTCTAATCTTTGGCCTATACTGATATGAAACCGGCTATATTATCGGTTTTGGCGCTCATGGCGTCGATGAGCGCGTCTGCCGTCGAGCCGTGGAAATTCCCGGCTTCTGATATCGGGTATGTGCCGTCAATGACCGAGCGCCGTCATGGCGGAAGCATCATCGAGCAGGATATGGTGACGCTCAACATCGACCATCGTCAGATGGGCGTGGGAGGCGACAACACATGGGGCGCGCAGGTGCATCCAGAGTTCACCATAACTCCGGAACGTATTGTCTATGGCTTCTCGATTGCTCCCCTGTCTTCGGGCAAGAACACAAAATGAAAAAGGATTTACTATGACTAAGAAATCTTTAATTGTTGCGGGATTCCTCCTCTTCGGGGGAGGAGCCCTTTTTTCCGGACTTCTGAACTCTTGCGAAAAGGCTCATGCAGCCGATGAGACCCGTTATGAGTTCCCTGATATTTTCGATATCCGTTACACTCCCGACACCCTTCACCGCTGCACCGGCTGGTTTACCGACGCCGGAAGCTGGATGGGCTTCACGGTTCCGGAGCAGGAAAACGGAATCAAGGTAAACGGCTTCTGCGGCCCCTTCAGTCTCGACATGAACCGCCGCCAATGGATTGCGGCGAGTGCCGTCGAGGCTTCCAAGTCGGATGGAAGCGGCCTGAGCGTCGATTCCTCATGTTATTATCCCGGAGAGCTGCGCCTCATCATGAAATCTCCCACTGGCGATGTCAAGGAGCGTCTGAATTTCATCGACGACAAGCTCGCTCTGCTCTCGGTGGAGAATGAGGGGGATGTGCCCCTTGTCTTCACCGGCAAGGACTGGAGCAAGGACGTGAAGCTGCGCATGAACGAGAACTCGATCATGGCCGAGCATCCCTCCGGCGAGGTTTTCGTGATCACATTCCGGCCTGATGTCGACCTTAAGGTTACCGACGGCAATTATATCGCCACCGCCCCGAAACGTAAGAACGAGTATATCGGCCTCTCCTTCTTTTACAACGAAAAGGATGTGGCTCCGGGCATCGACAAGGCTCTGGCCACCATAACCAATCCGGAGCCCGCGCTCGAAAAGAACGCCGAGCGCTGGGACGGCTATCTGAAGAAGACCCTTCGCGACGACATGAAACCGGAATACGACCGTATCGCCGTCAAGGCCATCACCACTCTGATCTCCAACCATCGCACCGCGCGCCGCGGGCTGCTCCACGACGGCATCATCCCGAGCCATGCCGTGGGTTATTTCGTGGGCCTGTGGGCCTGGGACAGCTGGCGTTTC
This sequence comes from uncultured Muribaculaceae bacterium, assembly GCA_910583775.1. Classification (GTDB taxonomy): domain Bacteria; phylum Bacteroidota; class Bacteroidia; order Bacteroidales; family Muribaculaceae; genus Lepagella. Next base: position 4,507 of record CAJTYD010000062.1, read on the forward strand.
AGCGCCGGCGCCGCCAAGTTCGACCCGGAACTCGCCAAGAACAATATTCGCGCCATGTTCGACTATCAGCAGCCCGACGGCATGATCATCGACTGCATCTATACCGATCCGGCGGAGAACAATGCCCGCGACAGCAAGCCCCCTTTGGTATGCTGGGCCGTCGACGAGATATATAATAATACCGCCGACACCGCTTTCGTGGCCGAGATGTATCCCCAGCTCCTCTCGTATTATAAATGGTGGTATGCCAAGCGCGACCACGACCGCAACGGAATGTGTGAATACGGATCTACCGACGGCACCCTAGAGGCGGCTGCCTGGGAGAGCGGAATGGACAACGCGATCCGTTTCGACGACGTGAAGATGCTGAAGAACGATGGTTACGAAGATGCCTGGAGCATGGATCAGGAGAGCGTCGACCTGAACGCCTATCTGGCGATGGAGTGCAGGCTTCTCAAGAAATTCGCCGGCATTTTAGGCAAGAAGTTCGATGGTCCCGACTATGCCGACAAGGTGGCCGACTATTTCTTCGACGGGGATAACGGATTCTTCTTCGACCGCCGTCTTGCCGACCGCTCCTTCGTTAGCCAGCCGGGTTGCGAGGCATACACGGCCCTCTGGACCGGAATCGCGCGCCCAGAGCAGGTGAACGCGATGATGCCGCAGCTTCAGGACACTACGAAGTTCTCGACCTACATCCCCTTCCCGACGATCGCCGCCGATAACCCGAAGTATAATCCCCGAGGCTACTGGAGGGGGCCGATCTGGCTCGACCAGACCTACTTCGCTATCAACGGCCTCCGTCAGTATGGCTACGGTGATCTCGCCGACAAGTATACCGAGCAGGTGTTCGACCGTCTCGACGGCCTGCAGCAGAAAGCTCCTATCCATGAGAATTACGACGCCCACACCGGAGCGCGTCTTAAGGCGCCCCATTTCAGCTGGGCGGCCTCGCATCTCATCCTGCTCTACAACGAGTACAAGAAGAAGTAATAGTTTAAGGTTTGGGTTAAAAAAGTTTAAGGTTTGGGTTTAAGGTTTACAGGTTACTTTTTGACTCAGTTATCTTTTGACTCAGATCTCGGAGCAAACAGTATTGTCTAAACCATCAAGCAAAACCATCAACCAAATTAGAATGTTACGCCGAGCGTCAGGATCGATATCCTGGCGCTTTTTTCTTTGTCGTGGATTTCGGTGCCGGCGGAGATGAGGGTCGACCCTGTGGTGCATACGTCGTCGAGAAGGAGGACATGCCGGTTCCTGAATTCTTCGGGGTGTTTGAGCAGAAACATCCCTTCGGTGTTTTTCCTGCGTTCGTAAAGCGAGAGTGCGGTCTGCGTATAGTGGGAACGTGCGGCGGTAAGCGCGAGCGAGACCGGGATGCCGGTTTCCGTGGATATTCCGCGGGCTATCTCCTCGGTCTGATTGTAGCCGCGGCGCGCCTTCTTGATGAAATGCATCGGCACGGGGGCGATGAGGTCGATGTCGTTGAAGAATCCCGTGGGCATGAGCTCTTTGGCCGTGACACTGCCTAAGTATTCGGCGAGCCCGCGGAAATGACGGTATTTGAGGTCCTGCATCAGCACCGACAGGTCGGAGTTTTTTGAATAGAAGAAATGGCCGGTGGCTCTTTCGAAAGGAAAGATCCCTGCGAAGCGTTGCTCCATGGGATTCATGTCGCGGCGGTGATAGATTGTGCGCGGCATCCGGGAGAGGCAGGTGGTGCAGATGTATTTCTCCTCCTTGGCGAGGAGGTTGTCGCAGAGATGGCAGGTGCGCGGAAACAGAAGGTCAATTATCGTTGTCAGCATCCTTCTGTTCCTTTCTTAGTCGGACTATTTCCGAAGATATGAGTGCAGACTCGAATCCTCTTGACAGAAGATGGCGGTAGAGTTTCGCGCGGTCGTCGTAGTCGTCGAGCGAGAGGCCGCGTGCTTTGGCGATGGCCGCGCGGTGAAGGGCCTCGAGATAATCATCCTCGCCGATCTCTTCGAGAGCCTCGCGGATTGTGGCGGAGGGGATGCGTTTCAGGGCGAGCGCCTGGCGCACCTTGTTGCGGCCCCAGCGCGAGAAGCGCACTTTGTCGCGGGCGAAGCCGGCGGCGTAGCGCGAGTTGTCGATAAAGCGGTTTTCGATAAGGAAGTCTATGAGCCGGTCGATATCGGAGGAGGAGAGCCCCTGCTTGAAGAGCTTCTCGCGGATCTCGTGCTCGCAATGTTCGGCGCGGGCGCAGAGATCGGCCATTTTAAGCCGGGCGGCATCGTATGTTATAGGTTTTTTCCGGATCATTTAATATTCCTTATTGCGGTGATGAAGCGTGCTTTGCCGTGGATGTCCTTGATGACGTTCACGTCGGAGAAGCCTTCGTTTTCGGTCATTGACTTCAGCTCGGCGGCATGGCGCGGGTTTATCTCGAAATATAATCTGCCGTTAGCCGTCAGGGCTGTCGATGCTATCTCCAGAATGCGGCTGTAATAGATCAGCGGATGGGAGTCGGGGACGAAGAGGGCGCCGTGGGGCTCGTAGTCGAGCACGTTGCTCTCCATCGATGCCTTTTCCGATTCGTCGATATATGGAGGATTGCTCACTATAATATCGAAAGAACCGGGCGCCGGGAAGTATGTAAAGACGTCTTCTTCAATAAAATGTATGTCGGCGTGGAGGTTTTTCGCGTTTTCAGTGGCTATATTTAGCGCGTCGGCCGAAATGTCGATGGCCGTAACCTTTGAATACGGGAGGTTGCGGGAGAGAGCGATGGCGATCGCTCCCGAACCGGTGCCGATGTCAAGCACGCGCAGGTCGTCTTCCCGGTTGGCGTTGACGATAAGGTCGGTGAGTTCTTCCGTTTCCGGACGCGGAATGAGCGTCGAGCGGTCAACCTTGAGGTTCATGCCGTAGAAATATGCCTCACCGAGAATATACTGTATGGGCTCGTGCTTCAGCAGACGCTCGAGGATGGCGTTGACCTTGAAGAGGATGTAATCCGAGAGGGGAGTGTCCTCGTTCATGATCATCTGCGTCTGGTTCCAGCCCTTGAGGTTATGGAAGATCAGCCGGATCATGGCCTTCGCCTCCCCCTCCCCGTAGATCGGGGAGAGGGTCTTGCGGAGGCTTGCCGTTATCTGACCTAAAGTCGGATTACTCATTATTTTATGTTTTATAGTTTGGGTTTATGGTTTAGACAATACCATTTATGCTGATTGTAGAGTATAAAGGTAATCTCTAAGCCTAAACCTTAAACCTTACTCTTTTCTGGCCGGCGAGATCGTGAAGCTGAACTTGCGGCGGTCTGCTTTCACCTGGTCGTGCTCTAATGGAGGACCCTGGCCGCAGCTGTAGCCTCCGAGGCCGGTAACTGCCGCGTCGACATGGAGGAAGTTGACTCTTTCGGCCGGCAGCTGATAGGGATGGGGCGCCATAACGAGGTCTGTCTCCGAGAAGGGGAGATAGGTGAAGGAGAAAGTCGAGTCTGAGGTGATGACGATGCCGTTGTCGCCGCCGATCTTCAGGCTGCGTGTGTCCTCGTGGTTGGCCATGTTCTGCGGCTTGGGATAGTTCACGAACTCGCTTGCTGCGTCGGAATAGTATCTGCCTACGAATGATCCGGTCTTGCGGTCGGGATAGTTCTCCGTCGGTCCGCGGCCGTAATATTCGATCTCCGACATATATTTGGGAAGCTCGAAGCTGTAGCCGATTCTGGGAATCACGGTGTTGGGCCGGTTAGACATTACATCGGCGTCGAGGGTTATCCTCCCGTCGGGGCGCACTGTCCAGCTTGCCACGGAAATGAACATGAAGTCTTCGGGGGTCATGACGCTGTCGGTGAGTTCCTCCACGGTGTTGTGGCCCGAGCTTGTGCCGCCGTGGATAAGCGCCTTGTTGGGAGCCTGGCTCTCGATGGCGTAGCTGATCACGAGGTTACCCTCCTTGTCGACGCCGCGCTTCCATTTGGTGACCTTGTGGCGAAGGTTGTGAAGCCCGTTCTTATACATCGACTCGTAAAGCCAGTTGTCATTGTTGACGAAGGCGCGGAAGGCGTCGAGCCTCGGGCCGTGGCCGGGGGTGATCACCTCGTTGTCGCCGTAGCGCAGATAGCTGATGGTGCCGGTGGTGTCGTTGAACTCCACCTCGAAGTCATCTCCGACAACGATGCCGCTGCCGCCGTTGTCGACAAGCTGCATCACGCCCGGATGGTTAGGCTCGCCCGCGGGTCTGACAGCATCCTTGACTTTCAGCTGTTCCTCCATCTGCGCGTATCCTTTCTGGGCCCATGGCTTGTTCTGCCGCTGTTCGAAGGCTATGTTGAGGAAGTATTCCGGACCGTCGGGAAGCGAGGCCGGGAAGTCGGCGATGGTGTAGGATTTCCTCTGGCGAGGTGCCACGCCCTCCTTGCCAAGGTCGAGGAAGCCTGTTGCCGTCGGCAAGCCGTCGGCAAGCAGCGTCCATCTCACGTCATAGTCGCTGATGGGGGTGAAGTAGTTCTTGTTGAAGATGTTGAGCTCGCGGCCCGTGAAGTTGTCGGCCGGGGTGACGGCTACATTCTGGTAGACCTTCTTCACTTCCGAGAGCTGCGGTTTGGGAGTGAGGTCGGCGAAGGTGATTCCGTTCATCACGAACTGCCCGTCGTTGGGATAGTCGCCGAAATCACCGCCGTAGCCGAGATATTTCTCTCCCGTCTTGGGATCGTACATGTAGATTGCCTGGTCGGTCCAGTCCCAGATGGCGCCTCCCATCAGATGGTTGGTGCTCTCGATGGCCTCCCAGTAGTCGACGAGGTTACCTAAGGAGTTACCCATGGAGTGGGCGTATTCTGAGATATGGAAGGGGTATTTGATGTCCATCTTCCCGGTGACGGCCTCTCTCACCCAGCGGATCGAGGGATACTGGTTGGAGCCGATGTCGACGATATTGTTGTTGCGCTCATACTGCACGGGTCGCGAGGTGTCGAAATTCTTCAGCGAATCGTAGGCGGCCACGAAGTTCTGGCCGGGGCCAGCCTCGTTGCCTAACGACCATATCACGATCGAGGGATGGTTCACGTTGCTCTTTACCATCTCCATAACCCTTGCCACATGAGCCGGTCGCCATTCCTCCACGTGGGAGAGCGACGCTTTGCCGTAGTAATATTCGTGCGACTCGAGGTTGGCCTCGTCTTCGAGATAGATGCCGTATTTGTCGCAGAGGTAATACCAGTAAGGCGCGTCGGGATAATGGCAGTTGCGCACATGATTTATGTTGGCCATTTTCATCAGAAGAATGTCGTTTATCATCTTGTCGCGGGTGAGGGCGTGCCCGTAGGTCGGATCGGTTTCGTGGCGGTTCACGCCTTTGAGCTTGACCGTCTTGCCGTTGACCATGAAGTATTTGCCCGGGAGTCCGAACTCGTCGTCCTCGGCCTTTACGTCAACGAGCTCCACTTTGCGGAATCCGGTGAAGATGGAGGTCGTCTCGATGGTGTCGCCTTTCGCGCCGATGAGATTGGCGGTGAGGATATAGCGGTTAGGCTCTTCGGCGCTCCATTTCTTTGCATCGGGGAGGTGTATTTCAGTCAGCCTGGAGACTGTTTTGCCTTTGGCGACGGAGAAGACGGGCGTGACTGCGGTGGCCACCGGTTTGGCTGATGCCGGCTTGTCGCTGTAAAGCACAAGCGGGTAGAGGCTGTAGGCGATCTTCATGCCTGGTCTGAGCTTCGTCGAGCTGTTGGTGATGTCGGCGGTAATGGCGAGCGAACCGTCCTTGTAGCCGTTGAGCAGGTCGGGCTTCACCACCAGGTCGCTCAAATATGTCGTAGGGGTCGAGACGAGTCTGACGGAGCGGAAGATGCCCGGCAGACGGAACATGTCCTGCGCCTCGAGGAAGGAGCCGTCGGAATTGCGGTAGACTTCCACGGCTATCATGTTCTTTCCCGGTTTCACCCAGGGGGTGATGTCGAAGCGGGCGGCGTTACGCGAGTTCTTGCTGAAGCCGACGTAGTGGCCGTTGACGAAAAGATAGAAGAAGGAGTCGACGCCGTCGAATTCGGCGAAGACCTTGCGGCCGTCCCAGTCGGCTGGAAGGGTGAAGTCACGGCGGTAGCTTCCAACCTCGTTGCGGTCGGTATAGGTGGTCCAGGTCTCGGGCGGAGTGCGCATCACGCCGCCGCGCCAGTCGTCGGGCTTTACCGAATGCTGGAAGATCACCTTCTGGTTGACGTAGATGGGCTTGCCGTATTTCAGAGTGCCGTCTTTCCGGATTCCGGCCACGTTCCAGTTTGAGGGAACCGTGATGGAATCCCAGGAGGAGACGTCGAAATCGGGCTTGAAGAAATCTACGGGCCTTTTGTCGGGGGTATTGACGTGGTTGAACTTCCATTTCCCGTCGAGCGAGAGCACATAGCGGCTGTTGTCGGGAAGCACCTCAAGGGCGCTTCCCTCTCCCCGGAAGGGATAGAAGGTGGCACGCGGTTTCTCCTTCCGTAAGGAGAGATTCTGGGGATCGTTCCATTCGTTGCCGGCGGGAACGGTCTGGGCCTGTAGCAGGCAGGGGGACATGGCGGCTAGGACCAGTCCGATTGCGGTTGTCGGCTTCATCGTTGTTTGGTCGTTTGGTTTGCGGACGCACGGGCCGTGCGTCACTACATTGTATCGATTTTGATAGGTTTCTTACAAAATTATGAAAAATAGTCGAATTTTGATTATATTTGTGACTAATTTAGCGAAGTTGACCAAAATTATTTTTAAATGAGAAAACTAACCATAACATCTTTGATTTTAGGAGCCGCGTTGCTGCCGCTTCCGATGGCCGCTGAGAAATACGTCCCGAGCGCGGAGGTGATGAAAAGCCGTGAGGAATTCGCCAACGACCGTTTCGGCATCTTTCTCCACTGGGGAATCTACAGTATGTTCGGACAAGGGGAGTGGTATCTGAACTACGGCCCGCTCCATTCCGAGTATTCGAAAGCCGCCAAAGGCTTCTATCCCGCTGATTTCGACGCCGGCGAATGGGCCGACGCCATCAAGGACTCGGGCGCGAAATATATCTGCTTCACGACGCGCCATCACGACGGGTTCTCTATGTTCCACACCGCCCAGAACGACTATAACATCGTCGACGGCACCCCCTTTAAGCGCGACGTGCTCAAGGAGCTCGCCGATTCATGCGCCGACCGTGGCCTCAAGTTGCATCTATATTACTCGCATCTCGACTGGGGGCGTCAGGATTATCCGCAGGGGCGCACCGGCCATACCACCGGCCGCGATTCCACTGTCAACGACTGGAAATCATATTATAAGTTCATGAACTCGCAGCTCACAGAGCTTCTGACTAATTACGGCCCGATCCGCGCGATCTGGTTCGACGGATGGTGGGATCATGATGAGGACAAGACGCCTTTCGACTGGGAACTTCCCGAGCAGTATGCGTTGATCCACCGCCTGCAGCCCGGATGCCTGGTGGGCAACAACCATCATCAGACTCCTTTCGAGGGGGAGGATATCCAGATCTTCGAGCGCGACGTGCCGGGCGAGAATACAGCCGGCCTCTCGGGCCAGGAAGTGAGCAAGCTTCCGCTGGAGACATGCCAGACAATGAACGGAATGTGGGGCTATAAGGTTGTCGACACCAACTACAAGGACACTCCGGCGCTTATCCGCTATCTTGTGAAGACCGCCGGTCTTGGAGCCAACCTGCTGCTCAATATCGGTCCTCAGCCTGACGGCGAGCTGCCTGCGACGGCTCTCGAGCGTCTTCGCGACATGGGCAAGTGGCTCCGCGAGAATGGCGAGACCATCTACGGCACCGAAGGGTCTCCTTTCGCCGCACAGAACTGGGGAACGGCCACCCGCAAGGGCGACCGCCTCTTCATCCATATTCTTAATGCCGAGGGAACCGACATCCATATCCCGGCGGCATTGAAGGTGAAGGCAGCTAAGGAATTCGCTTCCGGCAGCAAGGTGAAGTTCAGCTCCGACAAGAACGGAGTCACGCTGCATCTCGCGCAGAAGCCCGAGGCAATCGATCATATCGTCGAGCTGACGCTGAAGAAATAAGAAAGGGATCTGAACGGAGCCTGAAGACTCCTCACGGAACCAATTTTAAAGTTTAGGCTTAGAGGTTACCGCCTCACTGAGATAAGAGGACAAATGGTATTATCTAAACCTTAAACTCAAACTATAAACCAATAACATGATTCTTGAGATTTGTTGCGGCGACGTGGAGAGCGTCGACGCTGCCTTCAAGGGGGGCGCCGACCGCATCGAGCTTTGCTCTGCCCTCCCCGTGGGGGGCGTGACCCCTTCGCCGGGCCTCATTTCGCAGGCCATCTGGAAGAGCGAGCGCCGTATGGAGCCGGTGCCCGTCAATGTGCTCATACGCCCCCGCAGCGGCGATTTCCTCTATACCGACCATGAGCTCGCCTGCATCGTAGAGGATGTGGCGGCCGCCGTCGGCGCAGGTTGCGCCGGAATCGTTTTCGGCGCCCTCAATTCCGACGGCACTGTCGATGAATATGCCTGCCGGAAGGTTATCGAGACCGTAGAGAAGGCTGCAGAAGGCCGTAGGGTTTCCCTTACCTTTCACCGCGCCTTCGACGTCTGCCGCGATCCTTTCGAGGCTCTCGAGACTATAATCTCGCTCGGCTTCGACCGCATCCTTACCTCCGGACTGGCGCCTACCGCAGAGGAGGGGGTCGAGCTGCTTCGCAAGCTTGTCGAGAAGGCCGACGGGCGCATTTCCATCATGCCGGGGGCCGGCGTGACAGAGGCAAATATCGCCGCGATCGTGAAGAAAACCGGAGTCTCCGAGATTCACGCCTCGGCTAAATTCCGCCGCAAGAGCAAGATGAAATACCTCTCCGTGGGCGTCGAGATGAGCGCCGGCAGCGATGAGCTCTACTGGCCCGAGACTTCCGAACATAACGTTCGCGCCCTCAAGGAAATTTTGAATGTTGAATGTTGAATTGATCTGCCGCAGGGATAATTTTGAATTTTGAATCGGGCTGACGCCTGATTGCGGCTATGTAGGGACGCACGGTTCGTGCGTCCGCCTGAGTGCGCCGCGTAGAGCGCCGGAGGCGCGGTGTTTTTACAACCCCCGGTGTAAGCCGGGGGATAGGAAAGTTCCCTATCCCATCGTGACAAGCCGCGGAGCGTGCGCAGTCACAAAATGCGAAAGCAAAGGAATAACAGAATTTTGGAATTATGCGAAACATAATATTTACTATGGCGGCGGTGGCCGGCCTGGCCTTCGCCGAGGCGAAGGTGATTACGGTTACCCCGCAGATAAACAGCGATTTCGAGAAGCGTTGCCTCAGCCTCAATACTGTGGGCAAGCTAAACCTCGACTCTTTGAACAACGATGAGCGTGAATGTCTCAAATGGCTCTACGCCTATTCGCAGATGCCCGACCTCACGGGCTATTCGCCGGAGTATTTTATTGCCAACATCCGCAGTTCGCTCCGTGCGAAACGAGAGATGCCCTGGGGCGCGAAGGTGCCGGAACGTGAGTTCCGTCACTTCGTCCTCCCGGTGCGCATCAACAACGAGAACTTCGATATGCACCGACCGCAGTTCTATGAGGAGCTGAAAGACCGCGTCAAGGGTCTTTCGATGCGCGACGCAATCCTCGAGGTGAACCATTGGTGCCACGAAAAGGTTACCTATCAGCCCTCCGACGGCCGCACGAGTTCTCCGCTGAGCTCCGTGAGCCAGGCCATCGGCCGCTGCGGCGAGGAATCGACCTTTACCGTTGCCGCACTTCGCTCCGTAGGCATTCCCGCCCGGCAGGTATATACTCCTCGTTGGGCGCATACCGACGACAACCACGCCTGGGTAGAGGCCTGGGCCGACGGCAAATGGTATTTCCTCGGCGCCTGCGAGCCGGCTCCCGACCTGAACATGGCCTGGTTCAATTCGCCGGCTTCACGCGGTATGCTGATGACCACCAACGTGATCGGACCGTATGACGGGCCGGAGGAGAAGCTCCGCGTCGTGCCGCTGCTCACCACCATCAACGTCACTTCCAACTATGCCCCTGTCGGCGATATCCATGTCGTGGTCAAGGACAAGACTGGTCGTCCGGTGAAGGATGCGACGGTGAATTTCTGTATATATAATTATGCCGAGTTTTTCCCAGCGGCCTCAAAGAAAAGCGACGCGCAGGGGAGGGCTTCGCTGCGTTCAGGATTCGGCGATCTCGTTGTCTGGGCCACTGACGGCAAAAATATAGGCTTTGCCAAAGGCAATCCGAAAGATCAGGGAGTTCTCGAGGTTGTGCTCGACAAAGGACCGGATTATACCGGTTCGTTCGATCTCGACATCATTCCGCCGGCTGTCAGCGGCAAACTGCCTGTAGCCTCGAAGGATGCCGAGGAGGCGTGCAACCGCCGCCTCGCCTACGAGGACAGCGTCCGCAAGGCATATGTCTCCACTTTCTTCAGCGAGGAGCAGGCCGCCACGCTTGCCGCTAAATTGGGCGTTGATGAAAAGAAAATGGTGAAGGTAATGACCGAATCGAGAGGCAACGGAAAGATGCTGCAGCGTCTTTTCGAAGGTCTTGCTCCTGCGAAACGCGACAAAGCACTGACGCTGCTCTGCGCCGTAAGCGAGAAAGACCGCCGCGACATCCCCGCGGAGGTGATCGTCGACAATATCGAGAACACTCCCGATTCCTCTTCACCGCTGTATGCCTCCTATATCCTCAATCCGCGCGTCGACACCGAGGGCCTCGTTCCCTACAAGTCTTTCTTCCAGACGCAGATAGATCCGGCGAAGGTGAAGGCCTACCGCGAGGATCCGGCGAAGTTCGCCGCCTGGACCGCCGAGAACATCCGCATCGACAGCGAGGGTAACCCCTCGAAGCTGAGGATGGATCCGCGCGCCGTATGGAAAGAGGCCAAGGCCGATCCGCGCTCGCGAAACATCTTCTTCGTGTCGGCGGCCCGCAGCATGGGCATTCCGGCACGTATCGACCCCGTCACCGACAAGACGCAGTATGCCAACGCCAAGGGTGAATGGGTGGACGTCGACTTCGAGGCCCGTCAGACAGTGATGTCGCCGCAGGGCGTCGTGCGTCTCGACTTCAAGCCCGTAGGCCGCATCACCGACCCTAAATATTACTCCCAGTTCTCGATCTGCCGCATCGACAACGGCGTTCCCTCGCAGCTCGGTTTCTCGGAGGGCGAGGGACTTAATGAGATCGCTGCCGAAGGTATCCGTCTCGACGAAGGCCGTTACATGATCCTTTCCGGACAGCGCCTTGCCAACGGAGGCGTGCTTGCCCACGGCGAGATCTTCAAGGTAGAGAAAGACAGAGAGAGCCGCCGGCCGCTTGTGATCCGTCAGGATAATAACGCGCTGCAGGTGATCGGTTCGCTGAATGCCGAGAACATCTATCATGACATCGCCGCTGATGCCGACAAGAGCATCCTCTCCACGACGGGTCGCGGCTACTACGTGTTAGCGCTGCTGAAGCCGAGCAACGAGCCTACGTCGCACGTGCTCAACGACATCTCTCTGCTTAAGGATGAATTCGAGAAGCGCGGCAACAAGCTCATGCTGCTCTTTGACAACGAAAACGAATGGCACCGTTTCGACAGAGGAGCCTATAAGAACCTCCCCAACACCGCCGTCTTCGGCATCGACAACGGCGGCGCATCGCTCAAGGAGATCAAGGAATCGCTGCATCTCGATTCCGACGAACGGCCGATCATCGTCGTCGCCGACACCTTCAACCGCATCGTCTTCGTCTCGCAGGGTTACACCATCGGCCTCGGCGACCGCCTCGCCGACGTCCTTCACCAAGTCCTTTGACAATTAGCAATTAGCAATGAGTAATTAGTAATTGGGGCTGACGCAAGGATAGTTTTGAATGTTGAATTTTGAATAGGCTGACGCGAGGGGGGTTAGACAGGAGCTTTGTCAATTAGTAATGAACAATTAGCAATTAGTAATTGGGCTGACGCGCGGGGATTTAGACAGGAGTACGGATTTATGTTCTTTGGGGCTTATGTCTTAATGGGCGTCTTCGACTTGGAAGGAGTACAGGAGCGGCGCGCGGAGATTTAGACAGGAGCACAGGAGTACAGATTTTGTTCTTTTGTGCTTCTTTTTTTTATTGCTATCAGTAACGCGTTTGTCGTTGCAGTTTTCGCTCCCGATGCTACAGGCGAGAGGAAAGTTCGCGCCTGTAGCGCGCTCGGTCCCCTAATGTATTGTCGTGTTTTTTTATTAATTTTGCAGTAAAATATTGAGTTTGAGTCAGCCTCTGTGACGATGGAGAGGCCCGGTTGGATTGATGATAGAAGATCAGTAAAAAAGATAAGTAAGTGTTCAAATTTAATTTATACTTAATGCGAGTTTATTTTTGACCGATTACGGTGCGGAGTGAAGGAGCATATAAACATATGCGACTGAGCGACAAGCCGTAAGCGGCCAAAAAGAAACCGCAGTAAGTATAAAAGATTAAAAACCACTTACTATCGTTTAAATTTGAATACTTACTTATTATGAGCACTACATTGATTTTGGATTCAGTTAAGGGAAAGGTTGTCTCATTCTTATGGCAGCATCTGTTATTGCTTATTTCACTTTATTTGATGACGCTCGGCGTGGTTCTTTGCATCAAGTCGGATCTCGGAAGCAGCGTCATCTCCTCCCTGCCTCTCTCATTTTCGCTCGCCGGCGCGCGACATATAGTTCCGCAATGGTCGGTCGGCGGATACACGATTGCCATGAACTTCGTACTTGTCTTTCTTCAGATCGCCGTTTTGTGCCGCCGCTTCGAGACCGTGCAGCTCTTCCAGCTGTTGATCGGACTCGTCTTCGGATGGCTGATCGACCTCAATATGTATCTCACAGCGTCTCTGGATTGCGTGAGTCTCGCGTCAAAAATCATCACGCAGGCGGCAGGCTGCACGATCATGGGAATCGGTATCGCCTTTGAAGTGAAATGCGGTTCGGTGACTATGCCGGGAGAGGGATTCCCCGTGGCATTAAGCCGCGTCACAGGTCAGCCGTTCCCCAAAATGAAGATATATGTCGACACCTCGCTGGTGGTCCTTGCCGTGGCGAGCTGTTATCTCTTTTTCGGCAGATGGGAGTGGAACATCATCGGCCCGGGCACGCTCTTCGCCATGTTTTATGTCGGACTCGTTGTTAAGTACGTAACCGCGCATATCGGCTGGTTCGACCGCGTGCTGCTGTATCGTCCCGGCATCCGCCGCTACCTCTACGGCCTCGCCCGCTACCTCTACCGCCACAAATAACCCGCCCCCGCGACGCTCCTGTACTCCTTCCAAGTCGAAGACGCCCATTAAGACAGGAGCACAAAAGAACAAAAGTTTGTTCTCCTGTGCTCCTGTCTAAATCTCCGCGCGTCAGCCCAATTCAAAATTCAACATTCAACATTCAAAATTAGCCGAAGGGTCAGCCGCCGTATTGGGCGAGGGAGATGGCGCCGGTGAGGACGATCAGCGAGGAGTCTTTACCTTTCTTCATCAGCAGGATGGCCGAATAGAAGCGGGGATCGGAGGGATAGGGAATGCCATAGATCGTGGTCTCCTCTTTGTTCGTCTTCGACTTCATAAGCACCTTCATGTCCTTGTTCTTCGCCTCAAATTTGGCGAAGGCGCTGTCGAGAGCCGTCTTGCCCTCTGCATCGGCAGGAGAATAGATATAGAAGTCGTTGATGTTCTTTGTGTTGTAAATGCCTAATTGGTCGTAGAGCACACTTCTCGAAGTATTGGAGTTCTTCATCATCTCCTTCGATACGTAGACGATGTTCATGCTGGGGTTCTCGCTCAATGCCGGGAAAAGATCCTCGGCTGAGGCGGAAAGGGCTCCTAAGCAAACCACGAGCGAAATAAGCAGACTTTTCATTGATATCTTCATATTATTTTAATTTTTTAGGTTATTATTCAATTCTTCCGATATTATTGTCCATCGATTCGAGGATTATCTCCGCCTTATCGTGGGCGATCCGGGCATCGTAGACGTTCTTCTGCAGCAGCGTCATCACCTGATCCATCAGCAGGGCGGCCTCCTCAGGGTCGGTGACGACCTTGATGTTGGCGCGCTTTCTCGTCTTTTGGGGCATGGAAGCCGTGGCGACATGTCTTTTATTTCCAGCTATATTAATGCGCTTTGCCGACTGAGGCGCCGTGTTTGCGGCGGTTGTCTCGAGGCTTTGGGCGCTTCCGGCCGCCGGCACGGACATTCCTACGGTCGCAGCGCTGTCTTCTCCGGCGGCGTTCGAGCGGTTGCCGTCGGCGAGTATCTCGCTTTCGGCGGGCGATGTGCGGAACTCGGCGCCGTCGGTGGCGTAATTGATGGCGCGCCAGCCGAAGGTGGCGATAAGAATCACCGCGGCGGCCGCCGATACCGACATCGCGAAGCGGAAGAGCAGCGATTTCCTGAATCCTCTCTTCTCTGCAGGTGTAACTTCCTGTCCGACGGCAGAGTCGATAGCCGCCGCCAGTCTTGCCTCAAGACCTTCGGGCACCGCTATCTCCGCTTCAGGAAGTGGCCTCATGCCCTCGATTGCGAGAAATATCCCTTTTCCCGCCTCGAGATCCGGAGGAAGAGAGGCGGCGGAGGCGAAGAGCTCGCGAAGACGCGCGATATCCTCGCGGCTTGCGCTTCCGTCGTAATATTTCCGGAGAAGTTCCCCGATATGTCTGTCAATATCCTTATCCATATCAAAATATACTGCAGTTATATTTTAAGTAGACTTTTTATCTTTTTGCGGCCGCGGCTCAGGAGCGCGCGGACGTTGGTGTCGGAGAGGCCGGTGATGCCGGCGATCTCGTCGTTGGAGCATCCGCCGAAGGAGCTGAGACGTATCACGTCCTGTTGGTTCTTCGGCAGCGTGGCGATGATGCGGTTCACCTCCGAAAGACGCTCGCGGTATTCGAGGGAATCGATGCCGTTGTCGGAGACCGTGCCGACATTCTCGGTCAATTCTTCGGAATATCTCGCTTTCTGAAGAAAGGTCAGAGCCTGCCGACGCACCGCCGTGATGCAATAGGAATAAATGTTATCGATGCTCTCGATTTCGGAATGTCGCTGCCAGATCTTCAACACCGCGTCCTGCACGACGTCGGAAGCGTCGTCTTCCGAGCGGACGAGATAGAATGCGGCGCGATACATCGCGGCATGCATCGGAAGAATCAGCTCTTTGAATTCCTGACCGGTCATTTCGAAAACTCGTTTCTCTTTTTATTCCTTTTGTCCTATTAACCTATAAAATCCCACAAAACGGCGTAATATTTGAGCGCTGAGATGATTTTT
>CAJTYD010000063.1 GCA_910583775.1 uncultured Muribaculaceae bacterium
ATTGCGACATAAAACCGGGAAACAGGAAATCCAATACAAACGAGGTTCTTCTAAGAAAAACCATAAGGAAAGATTATATCATTCCTTACAACCCCGGTCTGTCTGTCCGCTTTCCTGAGGCAAGAATCCTTAATTGCGTCTTCCGGGAATAGCAGGTATAAGTGTTCAACATTTGGTTCAAGAGAATTAAAAGCTGTTAAACTTATACATTAACTACATGACACTTATATTATTATATCTTTTCGGAGCACTCGCGGTCTCTTTTCTGTGTTCCGTTCTCGAGGCGGTTCTGCTCTCAACCCCCGTATCATTCATTTCTATGAAAGAGAGTCAAGGCGTTAAGAACGCCTCACTTCTGATGAAATATAAAACCAACGTAGATCGTCCGGTAGCGGCGATACTTACGCTAAACACTGTGGCCCATACGATCGGAGCCGCCGGAGTAGGTTCCGAATCTGTCAAGGTTTTCGGAGAGGCTTATTTCGGGATAATTTCGGCAATCCTCACTCTTCTGATTCTGGTCTTATCGGAAATCATTCCGAAAACAATCGGCGCATCCTACTGGCGTACCCTCGCTATTCCATCTGCCCTGATCATTCGTACCCTGATCGTAATCACATATCCTTTGGTATGGATTTCAGAACTCATCACACGCTGTTTCTCCCCGAAAATCCAGCCTTTGACCGTCAGCCGCGAAGAAGTAGCGGCAATGGTAAATGTCGGAACAGACGAAGGAGTGATCAGGATGGAAGAAAACAAAGTAATCCAGAATTTCCTGAAATTATCTAACGTGCGCGCCAAGGAGATAATGACCCCGTTTGTTGTTGTGGCTTCCGTTTCCGGAAATACAACAATGAAAGAGTTTTACGACATGAAGGAGCTGGATGCCTTTTCACGTGTGCCTGTATATGAATCGGATCGGGAATTCATCACCGGATACGTACGTCGTGCCAATGTCCTTGAAATGCTGGCACAGGATAGATTCTCCGTGTCTGTAAACGAGATCGCAAGACCGGTACTTGTTTTTCCTGAAACGACAAAAGTTTCGGATATCTGGCAGAAACTGCTTGAAAAAAAAGAACACATCTCTGTTATAACCGATGAATACGGATGTATGCGCGGCATTGTGACCATGGAGGATGTGATCGAGACAATGCTCGGAGTAGAAATAGTTGACGAATGCGACACCATAGAAGACATGCAGGCTATGGCACGCCACAAATTCGCTCCATAGGCCGAACGGAGCCTAAACCCTACATAATATGATCGGCAGCCACTCCTCGGAATGGCTGCCGATCATATTATTATATTGCAGATTATCTGCGCCGAGAAGAATATCACTCTTTGGGTAAAGAAAGCGCGCGTGTCGATTCAAGCAAGGGAAGATTGGTCTCCGTAGGCACATAGATCACGGTCTTGTCGCTGAGATCCGACTGCTGACGTACCCACAGATACTGGATATATGTCGGCGTGATGCTGCCGTTTTCGATACGGATAGCCTCTGCCGCGCCTTTTGCTCTTTCTATCTCAGCCTGGGCGTTGAGCTTCTCGGCCTCAAGGTTGGCCTTGGCCTCCTCGATCTTTATCTTGCGGTTCTGCTCCGCTTTGGCGAATTCAGCCTTACCCTCCATCTCCTGCGACCATACATTATACCAGGGACGCACAAAAGCGAGTGCTATCACAATAAACACTATTCCGACAAGTCCCCAGAGGGCGCCTTTGATGATTTTAGGAGTCAGATTAACATTGTCGTTATACATGATGAACTGTTTAAAAATGCTAAAAATGTTACTCCTGCAAAATTAATAATATTTCTCAAAAGTCCAAACTATCCAATTCGCCGTATACGCCCTTTAAACGTCTCCGCCGGGAGGCCATTTATTATTCAACTCTTTATCAGGCCTTTCTCCCGGAGATCCCGAAAGCAGCAATCCTGCAATCAGCAACGCTGCAAGCAGCATCAGTCCAACTATAAAAATCACAATATAAGGTTCCATATCTCAATCCGTTATGAGTGCGTCCATTCCCGGAGCCCTGTGCTGAAGCGCGGGGCGGCTGCGGAATTCAGAATCGCGGAGCTTGGCGAAGGCCCTGAGGTATTTGCGTATCGACGAAACCATCTCCTGAGTTTCCTGAAGCATATTCACATAAACGTAGAGCACCGCCATCGTCGAGGCATCCCCGTCACGCAACTGGTCATGGACACGATGGTATGTGTCAGAGACAATGTCTTTGATTTCATCGCAATGATTCCTCAGAATGCCTATTGTCTGGGTATCGCCCGACTGCATGATTTCGAGCGTGTCATTGAACAGTGTCACTATCCGGGTCTTGAGCAGCTCATACTCTGTGACATATCGCGGGGGAAGCGGAAGGAAATTATTGTCGACATGCTCACGGCATACCTCCGTTATCCTTCGGAGATTATACAGAATATTCATACACAGGTTGTTGCTCAGATAGAACCAGGTGCTCTTCTCGATCGCCATTTCGCGAGAAAGATGCCTGAGACAAAGAGTTTCCTTACGACGGGCATTTTTAAGGACTGTCTTCTGTCTGTCAAGGCTCGAGTCCGCTTTGCCGAGCACCCCTGCGTTTTCACCGATAAAGGCGGAAGTAACTTTTTCATACATATTTCCCGCGTATGTCATGAACGTCTGTTGCTGTTCGGTGATATACATAAGCAGCAAAGGCCACGTCTGTGATCTGTCGTCTGTAGAAATAATGGTCTGGAAAAGGACATCTCCGTTTTCGTTATCCTGCTTCCTGCTGAAACGACGGTTGCTGCGCAGAATCATTATCAAAGTAACCACTGCAAGCACGATCATTACCCAGCCGCCGCCATAATGCATGGCCGCCACGATGATTCCTGCACCGATAAACGCCGCTCCGGCAGTGAGAAACCATCCTCCGATCACCGAAATCACGCCGGTGATGCGGAACACCGCGCTCTCGCGGCTCCAGGCCCTGTCGGCAAGCGAAGTCCCCATAGCCACCATAAAGGTTACGAACGTGGTGGAGAGCGGAAGCTTCAGAGAAGTGCCCAAAGCGATGAGGGCGCCCGCGAGCACGAGATTGACAGATCCCCGGATTAGATCGAATGCCGCGCCCTGATCCATGATGGTCTCGTCTACGTTGAACCGGCTGTTGAACCAGCGGCGCACCTTAAGAGGAGTTATGTCGCGTATCCATGCAAGGAAAGAAAGCGTCCAGCGGACAAGACGCCGGGCAATGCGTGATGAGCCGAACATTTCGTCGCCTCCCTGCTGCGAGCCAAGACCTATCTCTGTCTTGGTCACATTCCGTGCTTTTTTTGAAGTAGCAAGCGACACAACCATAATGACGCCGGCGCCCAACAGGAAATAAAAGGGAGTGTCGGCGGTGCCGTTAAGAGAGTCCATCAGGAATCCATGAGCATCACCTCCTCCGTTCGCAATGTAATCCTGATAAGAAGCAAGCCCGCTCAAAGGAACACCGATAAAGTTAACGAGATCATTTCCCGCAAACGCCATGGCAAGCGAGAACGTGCCCATAAGGACAATAACCTTCAGAACATTTACCTTCACGGCATGCAGAAACTGCATGAACAAGGTGAAGAATACGAAACATCCCGCGATGATGAGACCCGTGTTGGAATTTATCCACGCCTTTACATCCGGAGTCATGAATGTAAGATCCTTGGCGCCTTTTATCAGCAGGAAATAAACTATGGCAGTCGCGCAGAGACCGCCGAAAATTCCAATCTTCCATTTCAGTCTGCTCCTGTAGTTGAAAGAGAAGATCATGCGTGACAGAAACTGGACCACAGTCCCGAAGAAGAAGGCGATAGCCACGGAGAGAAAGATGCCGAGAATCACCGACAGTGCCTTTTCCGTATTCAGAAGATCGTTGAATCCAAGATCGATCCCGTTCGCCATCTTTATCATCGCCACAACGAAAGTGGCGCCTAAAAGCTCGAAAACCATCGACACCGTGGTCGATGTAGGCATCCCCAATGTGTTGAAGATATCAAGCAGGATGATGTCGGTGATCATCACCGCCATAAAAATGCAGATGAGATCGTAAAATGAAAAATGTTCGGGACGGAAAATTCCATGACGCGCTATATCCATCATTCCGTTGCTCATTACAGCCCCGATAAATACGCCTATCGACGCTATGATAAGCACTTTCTTGAAAGAAGCAGCCTTGGATCCGATGGCCGAATTAAGAAAATTCACCGCGTCGTTGCTCACCCCCACCGACAGATCAAAGACTGCCAGTATGAACAAAAAAACGATCACACAAAGAAACAATATATCCATAGTCATTCTTTTACTTGTGTTGGTGGATTAATAACCTGCAATAAGTGTCACGATACAGTAGTTGAACACTTATTTTTTTTACAACGCAAAATAAGAGAATAAATATTTCAAAATTATTTCAATTTGCTTAACCTTTTATTACACCTGCACTTTCCGGGAAACCCGGAAAACCGCTAACCATAATTTCATTCCTTTCTCAAAAGAGTGATTCTGAACCGCAGACCTCCCGACAGCCGGTTCTCCGCTACGATCGTGCCGCCATGAATCATAACTGCATTCTTGACTATCGCAAGACCCAGCCCCGTGCCGCCGGCAGCTCTCGAACGACCCTTGTCAATACGGTAAAATCTCTCGAAAAGCCGTTCCAGATGCTCTGAAGGAACGCCTATTCCGTCGTCCTCGACGGTCAGGATAATCCTCCCGGAGGTCACGGTTTCCAGTCCGATATCTATATGGGAGCCTCCGCTATAAGCCATTGCGTTATCAATAAGATTGTTAAATACAGCTTCAAGCAGAGACGCATTTCCCTCAAGCATGATCCGGCCCGATATCCCGTTGCGGATTGCTATTCCTTTTGACTCCGCGATAATCCGACGGTCTTCCACAACGCCATTGATTATATCCGACAGATCCACACTCTCTTTCACGATTGAATCGCATCCGTCGTCCATTCTTGTTATGAGAGCCACATCCGCAAGAAGATGCTGCAGCCTCTCGGTGTTCGAAAGACACCGGCTCAGGAAAAGCTCGCGTTTTTCCTCGCTCATCTCTTTATGTGCGAGTAGAGTCTCGACACAAATGCGGATCGAAGCAACCGGGGTTTTCAGTTCATGATTGATATTATTGGTGAGCTGCTTCTTGATCCTCTCCTTCTCCTGTTGCTCATGGAGCGCTGAACGATGCTCATGGTCCCTGTCGACATTCGCCTGCTGGAGCCTGGCGTAAAGACGGACGATATTGTTGGATATCGATCCAAGCTCGTCATTTGGGAAAGGTTCCGTCTCAGAAATATTTCTCCCCTTTTCCACGTTGTCGGCAAACTGCTTGAGACGCAGTATATGCTGCCCCACGCGCCGGGTGGCGAAATAACCGAGCACACACATTACAATCGATATCACCCCCATGATCCAGAGAAATCTGAAATCCGCGCGCAACAACGCGGTGAGGGATATAGAATAAGGCACCGCTGTCCTCACCACATAGCCGTCATTCCCTCTTGTGGCTGAATAGAAATAATAATCCCCTGTGCTCGCACTGTGGCGACGGACACTGTAGCCCGATCCTTTTGTCAGGGCCTCGCGTATTTCCAGACGGTCAAGATGGCTTGCGAGAGGCAGCGAATCGAGCGAATTGTCATAAACCACTTTTCCCCTTCTGTCGATCACGCTGACGCGCATGTCGTCGAAACCTTCCGATCCTGAAAGATCGATCTCCGAAGGAGCATGGCCTTCCCGGAGTTCGGTGAGAATATAGGTATTGATCAGCTGAAGGCGGTTGTTGAATTCCTCGGCCTTGAATTCCTTTTCCCGCTTGTATTGGAATATCACAAAACATCCCACAAGCAGCACCGAATACCCTAAAAGCCACAGAAACAGCCTCTGTGGATATGTCAGTCTATTCGATAAACCCATAGCCATATCCCGAGCGAGTTACTATGTTCTTGCCGTATACTCCGATTTTCTGCCTGATCCGGGTTATGTTGACATCAACCACCCTGTCGAGCACTATCACCTCATCAGGCCATATCTCTTTCAGAAGGTCAGATCTCGAATATATTTTTCCGGGATTGGAAATAAGTTTCAGCAGAATCTCGAATTCCTTCCGTGGCATCCTGACGTCGACCCCGTCGACAGAGCATGTTCGGGTGCGGGAGGATAAGACGAGACCTTTGTAGGAAAAATTTTCGCTGTTTTTATCTTTGGAATGATCTTCCGGAGAATGGCCTGTACGCCTCAAAACCGTTCTCACCCTGGCAAGAACAGCTTTCAGGGAATAAGGTTTGGCTATATAATCGTCAGCACCCGAATCAAGTCCTTCGATCATATCGTCTTCAGAATCCTTAGCAGTGCAGAAGATAATGGGCACCGCCGCTGTCAAGGGATTGCTTTTTATTATCCTTGCAAGCTGTAGGCCGGAGATTTCCCCCATCATGATGTCAAGAAGCACCAGATCGTATCCGGCGAGATCGAGGGCGAGAGCCTCTTCCGCACTGTATGCCGTGTCTACCTCATAGCCTTCAGCCTCAAGATTGAATCCCAGAGAATCGCACAGAGTCTCTTCATCGTCTATGACGAGTATTCTTTTTTTCTTATCCATGTTGCAAAGATAGATATTATAGAATCATTCCATATCCATAACTTAAAAGTTTCATAAATATTTAACAGTTTTCAAACCGATTTGCATATTACTCATTATAGTGCTAACTTTGCATTTTAAAGCACATTACACCTTACTCGAAGTTGTTAAACTAATTTTTATGGCAAGATTTATTAAGATTTTGGAGCAGATTTGAGCATTTGATGAGGGAGCAACCTAAATGTTGGTCCCGAAGAAAAGGCTCAAAAATGCCCAAAAGATTAATGAAGATTGCCATAAAGTTTAAATTTCTTCATATATTTTAACAAACGTAAATTAGTTTAACAACTTCTCGGCTTATTCTGATTGACAACTGATTAACAAAGCGGTATGAGCTGCTAAAAACAGAAACTATGAACAGAGACAAACTTGATTTTCGCAATGAAAAGATAGGCAGATTGTTCAAAAGCCTTTTCTTTCCGACACTTGTGGCCATGGTCTTCAATTCCGTGCTCAATATATGCGACGGAATGTTTGTCGGACATGGCGTCGGGCCCGACGGTCTTGCAGCCATCAATATCGTGGCTCCTTTTTTCCTGCTTACAGTGGGCATCGGCCTTATGTTCGGATTCGGAGCGTCGGTGATCGGAAGTATCCGTCTTTCGGAGAACAACGTGAAGGCCGCCCGCATCATCATGACTCAGGCATATATCGCCGGTGCGGTGATATTCGCCGTGATCATAGCCGTCACTCTGTTATTCACCGATGAGATCCTTCGGCTTCTCGGCAGCAGCGACCGTCTGCTGGATCTTGCGAGAGACTATCTCGTCTGGCTTCTGCCGGGATTCTTCTTTTATTATCTTCAGTCGGTCGGCATGATGCTTGTGCGCCTCGACGGGTCGCCGAAATACGCTATGTCGGTGCAGGTAGTCGCTGCCGTCCTCAACATATTCCTCGACTGGCTCATGGTCTTCCCGCTCGAAATGGGCATTAAAGGAGCCTCGATCGCTACTTCATTCTCTTGCGTTGTCGGCGGAAGCATGGTGATGGTATATTTCATCTTCCTATCCGACAAACTCAAATTCTACCGACTCAAAAGAAGCTGGAAATCCTTTAAGCTTACCATGCGCAATGTAGGATACATGACAAAGATCGGAATGGCCACCTTCCTTCAGGAAATCGCAATGGGCGGCATGATGGTAACAGGCAACTATATGTTCATGAGATATCTTGGCGAGGCCGGCGTCGCCGCCTTCAGCGTAGGCTGCTACCTCTTCCCCATCATGTTCTCGATAAGCAACGCCGTGGCTCAGTCGGCACAGCCGATCATCAGCTTCAACTACGGAGCCAAAGAAATGGACCGCGTGGCAAAAGCGTTACGGATCGCGCTTACTACCTCCGTTTTGTGCGGCGGCCTGATATCGGCGGCGATGTGGCTCGGCGCCCCGGCTCTCTCCTTCGTCTTCCTGCCCGAAGGCAGCGAGGCTTTCGCCATCGCCTCCCACGGACTGCCGATTCTCGGAATCTGCTCGCTCTTCTTCGCCGTCAACGTGACCCTCATCGGCTATTACCAGAGTATCGAGAAAGTTGTCGTTTCTACGCTCTATTCTCTTCTCCGCGGCATAATTTTCGTCATCCCGACATTCATTCTGCTGCCTCTGGTTTTCGGCGACACCGGCCTGTGGCTGGCAATCCCGGCAGCGGAAATCCTCACGATGATAATTATCATCACTGTCTTCCGAATCTCGCGCCATCAGGCAATCGCAGGTTAGACTCCTTTCCTTAAGCGTTTGTTCAGCCTGAATACCAACAAACATATCATTACGAAAAAGGCCGGGACGATCGCTCGTCTCAGCCTTTTTCATATATTCCTCTTCTTTATGTTTGTTCCTTAACCGGATCATTCCTGCCAAGAGCCGCTTATTTCAGCTTGCCGTATTCCTCGTCGCTCACCGGCTCGAGCCATACATTCTCCGTCTTTTCGCCGGGAACCGAGAAGGCGAGATGGGCGAACCAGGAATCCTTGGCGGCGCCGTGCCAGTGTTTCACGTTGGCGGGGATATTGATCACAGTGCCGGGAAGAATCTCCACGGCAGGTTTGCCCTCTTCCTGATACCATCCTCTTCCGGCCACACCGACAAGCATCTGGCCTCCTCCCTTAAAGGCTTTGTGTATGTGCCAGTTGTTGCGGCAACCGGGTTCAAACGTCACGTTTGCAAACGGGATCTGGCTGGTCGAAATCGGAGCCAGGTAGCTGTTGCCTATGAAATACCTGGCGTATGCGGTATTGGGCTCCCCGATCGGGAAGATCATCTCCCTCTGGAAAGCGGACTTGGCATCCTCCCCCTTGATATCATCGTTCCAGACCTCTTTGGCAAGCCTGAATGCCGCCCAGGCTTTAGGCCAGCCGGCATAGAAGGCGATATGGGTGATGATTTCGGCGGCCTCGGTGCGGGTGATTCCGTTTTTCTTAGCCTCCAGGAGATGGAATTTCAGCGAGCTGTCGGTGATTCCCTGTGAGATAAGCGAAGTGATCGTGACAAGACTTCGGTCGCGAAGCGACAGAAGATCGTTGCGGCTCCACACCTCCCCGAACAGAATATCATCGTTTAGACGGGCGAATTCCGGGGCAAAGTCCCCCAGCTGGTCCCTGCCCGCTGTCTGTACTATTTTCGTCTGTGCCATAATATTGGATGTTAATGCCGCTGTCAACAGCATGATTATTTTTAATTTTCTCATAAATCTATTTTTATCGTGTTTAGCTTCAGATCATGAGGCAAAATTAATCAAATCCGCCATTTTATTTTTATCAAAATCACAGCAATAATAACCAAATTCAAATATCAGCCAAACAGATAATCAGTCAAGAGCCGCCTTGGCTTCCCGATTTCCTTTGCCTAAGGAGGATTTGCTCACTCCTACCATCCAGCTGCAGAACGGTATCACAGAAAGAAGCTTTGTGGCCAGGAAACTGCATGTAAATGTCGCTACGGCGATAACGGGAATGGCAAGGACCGTTGGTAATGCCATCTCTCCTTTGAATATGCCCACCCAGAAGCCGAGCCAGAGGATATGCATAAGATACATTCCATAACTGCAGTTCGACAGTTCGGCGATCATACGCGGAGTCTTTGTTTTCCGGATGCAGGTGAAAAGCAGGAAAGCGCCGATTGTCAGCATCACGCAGTTGATCGTGCAGAACGACCATCCGAGCTCAAGCACCGGAGTGGAATGCAATACCCCCGGAACCGCCTGGATATAGAACGAAAGGATCGTCCATACAGCGCCGACAACGAGTAGCGTCGTTCCTATCAGGATGCGCTTCCGCACGCTCCAGTCGAGATGAACCCTGATATAGTGGGCCACTACCAGATAGCCGAGATATCCGGAAAAATACCACAACAGATGGAAATCATTCCAGAAACACTGGCCCCAGACTTCGCCGAAGAATCGGTTCAGATACGGCATGCACGTCGATATAAGGAACAGGACTATGAAGAAACGCTCTTCCCTGGCCGAGGCTTTGGCGAGCCAGGGCGAGATAAT
This sequence comes from uncultured Muribaculaceae bacterium, assembly GCA_910583775.1. Taxonomy (GTDB): domain Bacteria; phylum Bacteroidota; class Bacteroidia; order Bacteroidales; family Muribaculaceae; genus Lepagella. Next base: position 10,146 of record CAJTYD010000063.1, read on the forward strand.
GGGTATGAAAAGATAAAGGCTGATCAGAGGATACATGAACCAGAGGTGTCCGGCAAGCGTCGGAAAATTCAAGGGGAGCCGCAGCAGATCGGTGGTGGCGGTCTCCATTGTTATCTGGTTCCAGAGCATCGGGACGGTGGAATATACCACCATAAAGAAGATGAATGCCGGAAGGATTCTCACGGCTCTTCTCTTATAGAATTCCATGGTAGACTGTCCCTCTTTGAGAGGCACGAGCAGAAAGGCCGAAACCAGCATGAACAGAGGCACAGCCATTCGCGAGAAGCCGTCGTAGATCGAGACCCACAGACGGTCGGTTTCGTTCGCCAAAAATGACTGAGGACCGGCCATGTCGGTCGAGCCGGGAGCGCCGTAATAGTTCTCGCTCGCATGAACCAAGATCACAAGGAAGCAGGCGAATACCCGCAGATAGTCAAGAAAACATATTCGTTTCATCTTAAGTGTGTGTTAGAAAAGTATTATATGGATTTACCTGTATATGCTCTTCATGGGGCGGCCGGTCCAGACTTGCGGCTGGGTGAGCCCGAGGATATCGGCAACGGTCGAGGCAGTGTCATACTGCATCATGCTTTCCTGAATCTCTCCCCCTTTGCAAATTCCCTTTCCGGCAACCACAAAAGGCGTTTCCATCTCCTGGAGGGTGATGCCGCCGTGGCCTTTGTTGATGCCTCCATGGTCGGCGGTGACTATGATCACGGTGTTGTCATAGATACCGGCCTTTTTCGTTGCCTCCACGATTCTGCCGACAAACTGATCGAGTTTCGTCAACATAGTGTAATATTCGGGAGTGTCGTGGCCTGCGGCGTGACCCGTATGGTCAGGCTCGTCGAAGCAGACGGCAAGAAGTTGCGGACGTTTATCGACGATATATTTTTCAGCCACCTTGCAGAGTGTGTCGGGATGCAGTTTGTCGGGAACGGCCTGTTCGTGATGGCTCAGCGACAGAGTGTCGACAAGGTGCTTGATGCCGTCCCATTCATAGAGGACGCCGATCTCAGCCTCCGGACGCTGTTCGCGCATGATGCTGAATACCGTGGGGAAAATGCCGTTTTTGTTGACCTCGCGCGAAGGAATCTCCGGAGTCTTGGAGCCCCATTTTGTGTATCCGTGCAGCTCCACGGGGGCGCCCATAAACATCGACGCCCAGTTCGGAGCGCTTGAGGAAGGTGATACCGTGCGTTTTTTCAACGTAAAGCATCCGGCATCCATCAATGCCTTCACGTTAGGCATATCCGCTTTCGGCACGCTATAGGCTCCCCAGCCGTCGAGGCCGACGATTATCACATGTTCCGCTTTGGAACGCTTCGCAGCTTCCGCGGAGAAAGCCGACGCCAGCCCTACGGCCACCGCCAGCAGAAAAGAAAAAAGTCTAACCGGTTTCATCTTGTCAACATTGGTTTCCACAAATTTACGAAAACATTTTCAAAAACAGATGCTCAAATTTAATTTACTCAAGTTTTCAATTCTCCGTGGGTCCTCAGCGTCTCTGCATGCGTTTTTCACCTTCAATGCCATGGTTTAGCAATCACCTCAAAACACCAGGATAATCAATCTATTATAAAAATCCAAAGGAATAACTCGTCCCTATCGGTTGCGACAAAAAACTGGAAGGTTCGATTACTTTATGTTTAGGAAACATTAAAAAAGTAAAAAACTGTCCAAAACGTGTATGGATAAATTGAAATGGGCTATTTTGCAAAGATATGGAACAACAAATTTTCATCGGCCGTGGAAACGAGCGAAAGCTATTGAAATAAAACACCATCCGCAAAACTATTTCAAGTTTCGCGGATGGTTAAAAATTGTAGAGGTATATTTTGTTATTGACTTAACTCAGAAAATTTTCAGTTAATTTCAGATTATTGATCATTAGTGGTGCGTTTAGTTTAAAGTCTGATACATATCTTTAATACTCAGATGTAAGACCATCCCGCAGAGGTTTTCCCGCAAAGGCTTTTGTTTCCGGTTTGTCTCAATTCAGAGGGTGCGCCTTCGGCTTTTAGAGTGCGCCGAGGGCTGACGCGCGGAGGATTCCATAATGTTTTTCGGCATCGTTTTAGCGGCTGGCTCTGCGTGCTCTAAAAGTCGAAGACGCAATCTCCTCATCTTAACCCTCCCAAAGCGATGCATCTACAATCTATAATACTTTGCGGTATAATTCTTTGCGGGTCCTCTTGCCCCTTTGCGGGAGGATTAGATACCGATTATTAGCAATATATATCAAATAGTATTTTTAACGCGCTACTAATGATTATTGATTTTTACTGAACTCTTTCCCAAGTCCAGATATCCTCTTCTCCTTCGTCATCAATCCATAACCAGACAATCTTATCCTTTGTTACAGATTTAGCCTTAAGTTTATAAGTATAAAAATCGGAGCCTCCGTCCATATAATTCTTCAACGTAACCCATCCATCCCGGTAACTCCACTCAACAGGATCTTTGGGATTATTATTAAGATATTCATTTAAATTTGAATACCAGTTTCCCTTTCCGTCTGATTTTAATACGAGAACATCGTCATCGCCATCCTGCATCCAAGCGCCCACGATAACTTTTGATAAATCATCACCATCTGGGCCATCATCATCCTTACAGCTTGTGAAGGTGAAACCACATATAACGGCTAAAGCCATCAAAATAAATGTTTTTGTCTGAAAAAATTTAATTGATTTCATAATAGTTTTAATTAATTATAATACAGATATTTGAAATTAGATCTGAGTAAATGTCATATCCTCTACTATGAGTGTCTGCTTGCCGAAAGTATAGAATCCGATTCCGGAAAAATCCAATGGCATATATTTTACCTTCAGGATTTCCATATCATCAACATAGAACGACATAACATCGCCATCCGAAACAAGCTTCCATTGCTGATCAAGTTTCTTCTTATTCTCCCATTTGACGCCCTGCACAATATTGCCGACAACCCGGTTGTCCACATAACGGGTAAAATTCACCATCTCGTCGTTAAATGTAAAAGCATAGAAATTGCCTCCGTCTTTATAATTGAAGACAAAACCACAAACGCGGTCATTCGCAAGCTTGTCAATTTTTACATTTGCAATTACCTCGAAAGGTTTCTTCACGTCAAGAGGCGCATAGCAATGCGTTTCAAAGAAAGTATTTTCTCCAACTTTCGTAGCGACACCGCTCATAACTGTCAGGAAAGCTCCTGCTGCTTTATTTTCACCTTTCGATTTAATGGTCATCACTCCCTTGTCGATAACAGCCGAGCCTTTGCTACTTTCAAAAGCACATTCCGTCCAGCCAAGAGAATTGGCATCAAACGTGTCGGTAAAACTCTGGGATCTTGCGTTGGCAGCAAACAATGCCACGATTCCTAAAAACAAAACTAATTTATTCATAATCATAAAAAATTTAGGTTAGTTAAAAAACTACTTGTTAAATACTACTTGCCTTTCCTATTCTCGTCTGCAACTCTTCGACCATCGGTTCCAGTTCTTTAGGCAGTCTGTCTACCTCATCAAACTCTCCATGACGTGCAGCCATGGCTCCGGCCACTTCCGATGATATTTTGATCTGGAAAGCTACTCTTTCCGGTGTTGTCACGTCTCTGACCGTAACTCTATTACGGAGCTGTTTCTCCGACATATTGAAAGATTTATACTTCCATGGGGTCTGAAGATAGCCCCCACGAAAATCTGTAGTTTCTATTTCGGGGAAATAGTTAAGCAGAATCTGATGAAGCAACTTCCAGGCAGGTTCACTGTTGATGTTACCTTCCTCATCTTTCGTATAATATTTCGGATCAAGCGTTATCGTCATAAATTTGTTGACAAGTCCGGAAGAAGCGGAACCTCGATAAAACCCATCCTGCATTAGATTAAACGATAGAGAATTACGTTCATCGCCTCCGTAAAATTTAGAATGTGCCGTTGTGTATTCCTCACATTCTACTCTGATAATGACCACTTGATTTTTCTTTTTCGGTCGACTGAATTCTCCATATCCATGTCCGATAAGACTGTTGTCGACATAAATCGCAGCTTCCTGCGGCTGCACGGATATCTTGATTACCTTTTCACGTTTTGCTACTGCTGGAAACGATAAAAAAATGGCAATCAAGAAAAAGATAATCTTTTTCATAAGCTAAAAAGGTTTGGATGAATATCTATAATGTTTTGGTATTTGCAACTCCACGAGGGTTCCCTTGCGGCTATCCACACTGATTCTTCTGTGATACACTTCAACCCCGTTGTCTCTGCAGGAAACTTCAATATATTTTCGGTCTTTAGGGACGGTATACCTTACGAGGTCTCTACCCAGATACTCGTCATCGACATAGATCTCTATGTTTCTTTCCTGGCACGAAAAAGTAATCGTCCTTGAAGAGGAACACGAACAAAGCAAGGGGAATAAAAAAATAATGGCAAGAAATATCTTAATAGGATATTTCCGGGACTTAAAAGAAGACAAACAAAAATTCATCAAATAATAAATTATGCCAGAGACTCCCTGAATGGCAATAAACAAAAAAAGCGTGAGAGCCGTACTTGTTGCCCGTCCCGCTGTCAGAGGCTCTGGTATTGCCTGGTAAAGTAGGACAAGCAAACACGCAGAAGCCTCACGCAGAATATGCATTAAACCTCGGCTACAAATACTCTCGCATTCATAACCGGATGAATAAACATATCCACATTGACATCTACCGTTTGCTACAGTCTTGACTTTACCAATGAAATTTACCAGATTTCTGACAGCCAAGAAAGAGTTCGAGTAAACGCTTTCGAATTATAACATGTCTGCAGACCCACCCCTAAGCCCGAGACCGGGCTTCTGCGATGCGGTCTGCATCGGCAAAATTAGTAATATTTTTTTAATTCATCCCTTATTGAGCAAATAAAAATAATTCCCAATATAAAAACCAATATAAAATTAGCCACCGAAAGAGTTTATATTCTCTCGGTGGCATCAATATTTAGATCCTTGGCGAATATAGAATCTAAAACAGAAGCTTATATTCACTTATCACAATATAGTCAGTCTCTCAAACAACCTATTGGGATTATTTTCACTCCATCCTCACGGGTATATGCCATTTCTCCACCTGTAAGGATAATCAGTAAATCCGGTTCGCGTAGTCTTATTTGCTTTTCTACTTTATTCTTCTCTGCTATGAGGCGTCTGATTTCAAGGAGGTGATTTGCACCTTCCTCAATTTCTCGACTCCCGAGTTTACATTCGATAAGTGCGTATCGTCCGTCATCAAGGTGTAAGACAGCATCAGCCTCCAAGCCAAAGCGATCATGATAATATGACAACCGTCCGCCCAATGCTTGCGAATATACCCGCAGGTCTCGAAAACAAAGACACTCAAAAATAAATCCGAATGTATTCAGGTCAAGTTCAAGACTCTGAGGGGATGCACCCAAAGACGCCACGACAATAGAAGGATCTACAAAACAACGCTTCTTTCCTGTGCGTATTACCGTCTTTGAACGAATGGCCGGTGACCAAGCCTCAATGTCATCTATAACAAAAAGTTTTTCCAGCGCACCGACATAATCGTCAAACGTCTGCATCGATATTCCTTCCATCTCCTCCGTAATATCTGCAACCATTAAAGTTTTCTTCGCCAAAGTACAGATATTCCGAGCATAGGAGCGGAGAATCAGTCGAGCCAATGTTGGATTTCTTTGCGTTTTGTCCACTCTTGAAATGTCCTTGTAGCAGATTTCATCAACATAATCCTTTGCGATGAGCAATTTTGCCGTTGCGCTCATTTCATCAAGCGATGCTGGCCATCCGCCACGGCAGGCGGCAAATATTAGCTGTTCAATAGAAAGTTGCGACATCTCGCCGTCAATATCATAATCCGGCTCGTCAAATAGACGACGCAGTGAAATAGAGCCATTCGATTCAAGAGATTCATACAGACTCATCGGATACATTGCCATTCTGGTAATGCGACCGGTGCCGGTATGCATTATCTCATCATCGTCAATTACGGTAGATCCTGTCAGAATAAACTGCCCCTTCTCTCTACGTTCATCTACAGCATGACGCACCGCATCCCATATAACCGGGGCAACCTGCCATTCATCAATGAGGCGTGGCGTGGCGCCTTTAAGCAGCAACGAAGGCTTTGTACGTGCAGTAGCCAGATAACCCTCCCGTCTGTCCGGATCCTGCATCTTTATGACGCTTGCCGCCCGGCGTTCTGCCGTAGTCGTCTTGCCACACCACTTAGGGCCGGCTATCTGCACGGCACCAAAAGCTTCAAGCCTCAGATCAAGAGTCTTATCGGCAATTCTACTCAGGTATTTCATTTCTTTCATAACTGACTGCTAAATTAGTGATTTTATACGAGTCAGCCAAGCTATTTTATGATTTTGATGAATCTTGATTGATTATTTTGATAAAAGCACTCTGTTAAATTGAGTTAATTTACTTTGTTAAATTGAGTTAAATTACTTTGTTAAATTGAGTTAATTTGAGACGTCAGCGGCCGGCGGAGGTGGAGCGGTCGACGTCGGAGGAGGCGTTTACGAGTTTGCTGGCACCGCGTTTCTGATGGCCCCACTGGAGATTGTAGCTGATCTGGATAAAGGGAACGGCCGACATGTTGAGGCGGTAATGCATCTCGTTCGTATTATACTTGCTTAAGGACTTCGAGCCCTGGTCATATTTGGTGAAGGGACAGAGAACGCCGGCGGCAAACTCGAATTTCTTCCAGTTGTAGTTCAGAACCACCATTGAGATAGTCTCGCCCCAGGAAATACTCTCGCCCCAGAGACTGCGCTGCGCCCGTTCATACTGGACGATCAGCTGAAAATTCCAATGACTCAGCATCGCTGTCACATCCCCGCTCCAGTCATGATTGTAGAGGCGATAGCCTGTTCCACGCATCCTTTCGGCGCGATACTGAAGTGTGCCGCTCAGCGTCAGCCAGTTCGGGATAACCTCAATCTGCGGCGAAAGCCATACCCTGAGATTCTGAAGTCCCTTGCTGTTTTCATACGATGTCACGAGTTTACCGTCATGCCACTGCATGTAGGAGGTAATTGCATTAGGACTCGTGAAGGCCTGCACGCCGAATGTGCCCATAACCCTCGGCAACGTAAAATTGTATCTCAACTGCAGACGCCAGGAGGACGAGGCATGCAGTTCCGGATTTCCCACCTGCCACTGCAGGCCGTCGATCTGCTGAGGCACGCTGTTCGTCTCCGAAAGCGAAGGGGCCGTCTGCCAGGAGGTGAAATTCAGCATTAAGCGATGGTTGCTGTTTAAGGAATACGTCAGAGTAGCCTTCGGTATAACGTTCCATGAGCTGTTCCCCTTGCCGCTCTCTCGCGAACGGAAATCAATATACTGGCCGCCAACGCCGGCTGTAAGAGAGAATTTGCCGAATCTCTGAAAATATTCCCCGAAGAAATAGACCTTGTCCTGACGCTGATGAAACACAGCATCGTCAAGATTTTCATATTCTGAACGATTACGGTTGGCCGAATAGGAAACGCCTGCGGTAAGTTTCGAATTTTTCCACTTTTTTATATAATCCGCCTCAAGACCATACGCCTGGTTACGGTCTTTTATATTCCTGTTCACATCATTTATAACTTCCTGTGTAGCGGCATTCCTCTCAAGATATTTACTGAATGAGGAGCCATTATACATTGACGCGCTGAAGTCTACGGCCAACAGCTGATTGTGCGAAAGATGCTGTTCAAGATAAGCCGATAGCGTCGGCGTGAAGCCATTGTTGCCGCGACTGTCATGGAGAAGGATATCGTCGCCTCCGGAGCTCAAGCTCATCTTTCCCTCGAAATCAGAAACCGAAGGCCAGTCTTTCCAACCGCTCAACGCCACCCAGAACACAGTCGTGTCAGGCTTTATATAGCTGTAATCCAGCGAGAGGTCTCCCCAGGTATTGCTCATGTATCCTCCGGTAGGCGTTTCCACGCGAGTCAGTTTCTCGCCGTCGGGAAAAGTAAATGTCTCCACATAATCCCTGTGTGATCTGATATGATTGGTCAGCTTGTAGCCTGCCGAAAGCCCCCATTGCGACCTCCCCCGATTCAGCTTCAGAGAAGCGTTATAGCGGCCGAAGGGGATATTGAGCGCCGGGCCGACCTGGGTCATCAGGGATCCTCCGGCTGTAGGATTGACGACGATGAAATTCAGGACGGCCGCCGCTCCGTTATATCGCAGACCGGGATTGTCCATCCATTCGATTTTCTTTATCGTCTGGGGTAAGAGATTCCTTACCTGTTCTATCGTAGCGGCGCGTCCGTTGATTCGCACCTGCACTTCCTCGCCCGAAGTCTTGATGGTTCCTAATACGTTGTCGACAGTAAGAGCCGGAATCATAAGATTGCGAAGCAAAGTCATTCCGTCTTTTGAATGAGTCACCGCGCTCCCCGAAGGGTAAAAGACATCCATGTCTGCTTTTTTAACTACTTTCGGCGCATCAATCACGAAATCATCGAGCTGGCGTGCCTTTATCGTATCGGCTGTTTCGCGTTGTGCCGACAGGGAGAGAGCCGAAGAGAGAGCTATAGTGAAGGAGAGAATAGTCAGATATATTCTTTTCATAATACAAATATAATCGCGAAAACGAAACGTACAACTTTCTAAAACGAAACGTACAATTTTCACTATTTTTTCACCCCATCAAAGCAAAGGCATTTAATCACCATTTAAGCGGTAATTAAATGCCTTTTGAACATCTGCAAAAAGCGTGGAAAATGTTGCTTTTCAGCTGCATTTTGTCTGCACTTTATTTGCTCAATTCGTAGAAAATCACTATCTTTACATAGTAATTAAGAGGTTATTTTGCGTCGGTTTATTCCGTTCGCAAACCTTTCATGCAACCAGCTTGTCAAGCAGGCTAATGATATTTGCCTTTATCTTGCGCCTGTCTCTTTCCCACTCTATTTGTTCCATCCCTTTGTCATATTCAGGATAAGGCTTTTCTTTCGTCTTAAACTGAAAATGCTTGCACAAAGGATAAATGTAACGATAGGTTTTAACGACAAATACCTCCAAATCACCAAGTAAAAAGGATATATTCGAGCGAACATAACCAGATGGAGATGTCGTGTTTGTGAGTATCTGTTCGTGGGTAAACTCGCCCGTTCGTCTATTACGCAGAAAGCGCGTATAATGAAAGCCGTAATATTTGAAATTGGCCGCTTTGTAGATAGTTCCGCAACCTAAACGGCCGTCGGCAAAACTCTGTATTGCCACGACATTGGCGTCCATTTTACGGATTAGCTTGATGCTGGCGGCAATCAGCACGGTTTCCGCGTTCTTTCCGAGGCAGTCGTCAATCCACAACCGATTTAATTCACACATCCACGCTTTCGGGTTCGGATGATGGAACAGTTTTGCATTCATGTTTTTCATGTAACCGTAAACTGCAACGCCGAGGCATTTGTCTGGTTCATCGGCACGGAAGATACCGAAATTAAACACTCCGAAGCCTCCAAAATTCCATTTATGGGAATAGTGGTGTTCTATCACCATTTGGCGGGCAAGTTCCTTTT
>CAJTYD010000064.1 GCA_910583775.1 uncultured Muribaculaceae bacterium
AGTGAACCGAATTTATTTAATTTTTAACCCCGTCCATTTTTAGTGGACAGTAATGGAGCAATCTCTTACCCTACAGATGAAGACGATATTTGTTGCCATCTGTCTGATCGCGTTTGATTTGCACTTCGATATTTTCGACATCAAGGCGGAGCCGTTTATGCGTAAAATGGTCGCGTTTGTCCGCTTAAATATAAGGCTATACCTCCGTCTTAAGTTGGTTTATCTGTGAGCAGACACGGTTAATATGGTCTAAGCCGTAAAGGAGAGAATTGCTGTCGATGTCCATCCACGAGAATAGGGTCTTTATTTTGGAATAGATATTTATCACATAGGAAGTGTCGATAGCGGATGTATTTGTTGCAAAACAGATGGTCTCATGGTGGGCAATGCGGTTTCGCAAAGAGTTTACTTTGTCAAGTTCATTGAATATAAACGTCTGGTTGTATTGCATCTGTTTCGATGAGCGTGGCTTGTTGGGAAATATGGAGAGTAGGTTACGTCCTGTCACTCTATACTGTATCGGTGAGAACATGTATTTCCATATACCGAACTCCATCTCTGCCAGCAGCTTCGGGTGAGAATAGGAATGAGATTGTTGTAATTTCCTATGGGCGAATGTTATTATGTCGCGGGTCTTACGCAATATCGGTTCCGAGAAAATCCCGTTAGGCATTATGGAGTCGCGTAGCCATTCCTCACCGAGATTTTCAGTCAGTTTGCGGTCGATGGTGTTTCTCAATGCGACCTCGAAACAGCTTACAATAGTGAACATCTCCTGCGAAATCTGTAGATTGTATCTGTAGAGCGTCATCGCCTTTCGGATGTCGCCTCCGCAGGCTGCCAGGTAGCGCTCCATTCGCTTGGAGGACATTATTTTCTCGAAGTCGGCATATTTCATCTGATTACTGAAATCTTTTTTGAAAAATGTTTTGTTTTTAAGATAAAAAGCACTATCTTTGTAATGTTGAATCCCGGTAGCCCCTGTATATCAAGCTATCGGGTTTTGTTTTATCCCTGCAAAGATAATCATTTCAGCCGGATTGGGCAACAGTGAGAAAAGGATACCGGATATTCTTACCGATGTCAACTTCTGATCCACGTCAAAATTTGCGTTGGTTGATCACATGGAGTTATTTCCCCGCCATCTTGATGCTCGTGTGTCCGAGAAGCGAGGATACCGTCTTTATGTCACCCCCCTGAATTTATCAGATTGACTGTGAAACTGTGACGCGAACAGTGCCATGTGATGCTTTTCTTGGTGCCGGCAAAAGCGAACTACCAAGCAAGATGCTTTATTGCGGTGCCTGTATGGGGCAGGTTGAAGATTCGCTCTTTCGGATTATTTCTCTCATAGGGGTTGCCGATAAGCCTCAATAGCTCATTAGTTCAGAGGAGTAACGACAGAAGCATGGGGACTATTCGCTTTAGAAACCGGAGAAGATTATTGAAAGGCTACTGACTCACCGAGAGGATGTAGCCTTTCTTCTTTATGGATATGATCGATAGGCGCGGATCATCGAGCAGACGACGGATATATGTTATCTGTACGTTGAGGGCCAATGAATTGGAATAGCTTGCGTCGCCCCATATATTTTCGAGAATCCTGTCGCGTTCCACAGGCTGGCCGACATTCTCTGCGAGCATCTGCAGGATTTCGGCCTGTCGGACGGAAAGGGAATGGGTCTCGCCTTTGTAGGTGAGCGAAGAGAGGTTGGGGCGGAACAGAGTGTCGCCCAACTGATATTCCGTCTCCTCTCTTACCGTCATGCTTTCGAATCTTTCGTTGATTTTCGCGATCAACTCTTCGGGATAGAACGGTTTGGGAATGTAATCGTTGCCCTTGAGGGAAAAGCCGTGGAGCCGGTCCACTTTGTCGGTGCGGTCGGTCAGGAAGAATATAATCACCTTTTTGTCGCTTTGCCGGATGACGCGCGCCGTCTCGAAGCCGTCTAATTCAGGCATGTTTATGTCGAGAAGAATCAGGTCAGGATGCGTTTCGCGATACATCTCGAGGCCGATCCTTCCGTTGCTTGCATATACCACCTCATACCCTTCGGCTTCGATGAACCGTTTGAGCAGCAATGAATTTCTGACGTCATCGTCAACGAGCAATATGCGGATCTTTTTCATCATTGCGGCATGTTTATGGTAAAACACGTCCCTTTGTCTTCCTCGCTGCGGACCGATATCCGGCCACCGTGCGCTTCTGTGAGCAGTCTGACATACGTCAGCCCGAGCCCCATGCCGGGTTGTTCTCCCGCCGATGCCTTCCCCCGGTAGAATCTCTTGAATATGTGGCGCAGATCGCGTGTGGGAATGCCGTTGCCGGTATCGCATATCTGTAGTTCCAGACTTCCGTCGGAAACCGTGGCGGAGGCGGTTATCTCAACCTCCTTGCCTGAATATTTGACGGCGTTCTCGACAAGGTTGTTGAGTATGTTATAGAGGTGCGATCGGTCGGCGGAAATCTCAAGACTTTCGTCAATGTCGTTTTTAAAGGAGACTGTCTTGTCGGAGGGAATGACGGTTGCTTTCGTGACAGCCTCAAAAAGATGATGGATGTTGAGGGGCTGTAGGTTAAGGGGTATCTGACTGACGTTATTGAAGGTTATGTCCCTTAGTTTTGAAAAATAGGCTGAAAGGATATCGAGGGCGTTTCTTGTCTCGGTGAGCATCTCTTTCCTGGCATCGCGATCGGCCATAATCTTTTCGTTTTCCAATCCGGAAACGCACATCTTCAATGTGGTCACCGGCCGCTTCAGCTCATGGATCATAGTGGTGATGAAACTGTTGCGCATTCTGTCGAGACGGGAAAGCTTCAATACGGTGGAGATCTGCAACACGAGGCAGACGATAAGAAGCATAGATATCGCCAAGGAGAAAAGTAGCGTCTGCCACATTTCTGGAATGACATCCAGAGGATTGATTGCGCTGACTATATTCACCGCTTTCCCCTCAAGCTGCGAATAGGGTATGGTGAGCGACACCTCCGGCTTAAAAGCCGACAGGCGGTAATTCACTTTTGAAGTCCAGATCATGCTGTCGGCCTTAATAAGACTGATGTCGGCCTTTATGCCGGCTTTGCTCAGAATGGAATCAAGTCCGGAGCCCATGAAGGGACACTTCCGTTCTGTCTGGATATTTCTTGTCGCGCCCCAGGCTTCGTTCTCGTCTTTTGCTCCTGATGCGTCGAAAACAACGGAATCTACCGCTTCCTTTGCCTGTATATCAGCCAACTTCAAGGCTTGGTTCTTCTGTTCATTCGTCAGGGGCGTTCCCGGCTTTAATCCGAGGAGTTCATGGGCGGAAAACAGATAAGTGCGAATCTTTGCTGTCCGGGTTGTCTTGACAGTATCACCATATTGTTGTGTCAGGCTGAATGATGGAACAATGATGACATTACTTTCGGTTTCGCGTCCCGGATCCGTTCTGTTTACAGTGTCTACGGATGTGTCGCGTATGGTGTTGTATCTGTCGACGCATACGGTTATGCTGTCGGCAAGATTGCGTTCATATTCTTTAAGAGAGAATTCATAACGGCCATAAAGCCAGTAGCTTTGCATCCAGAGGAATGCGAGTATGGCTATGATGGTTATTATGTATATGCTCTTTATTCGTTTTTCCATGTTACAAATTTACGAAATAATCGTCAGTAACGATGGTTGACAATCAGGGTATTTGGAGCGGAGTAATAATTTAGTAACAATTCCATAATGTTTGAGTAATGATTATTTTCTTCATGAAGGTTAACGCCGGTATAACTTTGCTTCGTGAAATCAAAATACAAACGTGAAATTAAAAAATACAGTCATGAAGAAAACGATCTTACTGATAGCAGCTCTTGCTGTAATTATTACGATGGCATCCGGAAAAGTGGTGCGCCGTCAGCTGAGTATTTTCCAGCATTCCGTCCCCGAAACCGAGACTCTTGCCCCCGAGACTATGGAATTTGTCTATGACTACCGCTGGTGTGCGGATACGACAGGTATGCTTAAGGACAATATGGACGGCGACAATATGTTGCTTCAGATCGGTCCTGACGGACTCTCCAAATTCTCCAGTTACAAGAACCTTACGGTCGACTCTCTGCTGATGCGCTCAACGCCTGAGCAGATTCAGAACGCCGCGATCGAGGGGAAACTGAGTAACGGCGACCCCATGACGATCTACAAGAACTGGCCTGCGGGCAAGCTGACCCATACGGAAAAGATATGTATGGACTGGTTCAGGTATACGGAGGATATGCCTGAGCTGGACTGGGAGCTGACTGATTCGGTTATCAATGTGCTCGGTTACGAGTGTCAGGGCGCGAGATGCCGGTTCAGGGGACGGGAATGGACGGTTTTCTATACTGAGGCGATTCCTCTCTCCGACGGCCCCTGGAAACTTCACGGGCTTCCGGGATTGATAATGAAGGCCTCCGATGAAAAGGGACATTACAGTTTCGAGTGTATCGGAATCAAGTCGAAGGCTGACCGCCCGATTACTGTCTATCAGGTGCCTTTCAACACCGTGACGCGGGATGCATATTATGACACGAAGCATCGGTATGACGTGAATCCGTATGGATATTACGAGGCAACCACGGGAGGCCATATCACGGTACGTGATGAAGCCGGAAATCTCTGTCTCGACTCGTATGACCCGATAGAACTTCCTTTTGAATACATTGAACGCGACCGGAAAAGGTGAAAGCACTTCCAAAACGGAACAAAATGATACGAAACAGTTTTTTCATACTTTGCGTTTTGCTCGGCCTGCTGCCAGCTGCGGCGGCAGGCCCGGGCGAACTGCGCGGGAAGGTGTCGGACGCCGTGACAGGGGAGCCCTTGCAGAGGGCGATCGTGAGATGCGGCGGGGCGTTTGTCTCCACAGGCCGGGACGGCAGTTTTCTGCTTTCTCCCAAACATGTCGCCGATTCCGTCTCTTTCAGATGCATGGGCTACGAAACGCGTGTGTTGCCGGTGACGGCCGATCTGTCGGATGTAAGGCTGAACCAGAAGGCGACAGAGCTGAAGGATGTGATTGTGGAGGCTCCCGATATTTATGCAAAAGGCGACACGCTTGTCTTCAATGTGGCGAAGTATGCCGATGCACGCGACAATGCGATAATCGACGTGATCAAGCGACTCCCGGGAATAAAGGTGGAGGAAGACGGTACCATCAAATACCAGGGAAAGCCGATCAATAAGTTTTATCTTGACGGCAACGATTTTATCGGCGGACAGTATGGGCTGGCTACCAACAACATATCCTATAAGGACGTGAAGTCGGTGGAGGTGCTGGAGAACCATCAGCCGGTCAAGGCTCTCGAGGGAATTGAATTTCCGGAAGAGGCCGGTATAAACCTGAAACTGAATGAGGATGCCAGAAGCCGCTGGGTAGGTGTCGCCAAGGTTTCGGCGGGAGTGCAGCCGTTTCTTTACAGCGGTTCTCTTTTCACGATGCGCATAGCCCCGAAGATTCAGAATATGTTTACCGTCAAGGCCGACAATACCGGATGGAACCCGGCAAACGAGATTCAGGACCGCGGTTTCGACGACATGTTTCCGTCGGACTATTCTTCCTCCCTGTGGCCCGAATATATATCGGCCGACATCGTCAGCGCTCCTTTGTCGGAGAAAAGGACACGCGACAATCTGTCGTGGCTTGCCGACGCCATAACGGCCTGGAAGTCGGGCGACACTTCGATGCGTCTGAAACTTGATTATTCCGGTGACCGTCTCGATTACAGTTCCGGGCTCGTTACCGACTATTTCAGCGAGAACATACCGGCATTCGTGCAGAACAACCGTCTCCGCACCCAAAGCCATGATTTCTCGGCGCAGTTTAACAGCGAGACAAACAAACGTGGTTATTATCTGAAAGACCAACTTACTCTTGACGGGGAACTGAACAGGTCAAAATCTGCCATAACCGGTTCTTTCGATCTCGGGCAACGTGTCGACAGGAAGGGTTTCTCGGCGCAGAACGACCTCAAGCTTGTGAAACGCAATGATAAGAAGCTTTTTACCCTGACCTCGCGGAACGCCTTCTTGCATCGCCCCGACCGGCTGAGGGTCTCGGGGGAGGAAGCGGCTGAACAGAGTCTCGGCGTAACGGATTTCAGAAGCACGAATGAAATCCGATTCGGAAAGATGAGGCGTTTCTGGAAATATTATCTCACTTCCGGATTCGATCTCGACTATCACCGGATGAACGGTTCGCTTGAAGGGTTCGGCGATTTTGACAACAGGGGGGTGCATGAGGCGTTCCTGTCGGCAGTCTACGCCACTCCTCAGGTAGAATACGAGCGCGGCGGCTGGCGGATATGGTTGCGGTCGCCCCTGAAATGGCGCCATTATAAGACTGACAGCAACCGTGATTATATAAATGTTTCTCCGAGCTTTGGCGTGAAGCGTCAGCTTTCATCCAAGTCAGATATTTCCGGCTCGGTGTCTTATGTGTTGGGCTCTTCTCCCGCTTATCTCGGCATTGATGTGCCGGTTTTGTCAGATTACCGTAATCTTTTTCTCCCGTATGCGGCGGGAGGTTATACGCACGATGTCTCGGCTTCTCTCTCTTACCGGTACCGGAACCCGATGAAATCATTGTTTGTCAATGCTTCGGCCGGCTACTCCTATCAGCGAAGCCCCGTGATGTCGAATCAGCTTTTTGTCGATGACTTCATTATCTCTACCTATGCCGGACGATTGTCGGGCAGCCATTCCTGGCGTGTCAAGGGAGGATTGAGCAAAGGCCTGGGACACAGCAGGATGGTGGTCGGTCTGGATGCCGATGCCTCTGTAACCTCGGCTTCGTCGATGCGTGATGACGCGGTTATTCCCTATAGGCAGATTGCCGTCGATGTCAAGCCTTATTTCAAGGGGAGTATACTGAAGTGGCTTTCTGCAAATTATGAAGCGGAATACGGTTTTTCAAGACTCGGCATCAACGGCGTCGGTAATGTAAGCCATTCATTCCGTCAGAATCTTTTTGCTACGATAAGTCCTTCGGATGAAGTGCAGTTCACAGTCGGAGCCGAGCATTTTCTCACCCGTTTCCCCGAGGGGAACACGGCTGGACTCGTCTTGCTTGACGCCTCGGCTGTCTGGAGAGTGAGCGGCAGAGTCCGACTGTCACTCACGGCCGATAATATTCTAAACCGCAGACGCTATGAGTATGTAACCTACGGCACTCTTTCACGTTCGGAACACGCCTTCAATATCCGTCCCCGCTCCATCCTCGCCTCGATCCAATACCGTTTCTGACTCAAGTTTTGCAAGTATCTATGAACTTGAAAACTTGAAGTTTAAAGTTGAAGGCTTAGGTTTAGATGTTACCCTCCGATTCAGATAACAGAACAATAGGTATTTTCTAAACCATAACCCCAACCTATAAACCAATTTAAATTCCACGTTATTTTGATTCGGCGTGGATATAGAAGTATTCATCTTCGTAATCCGAGGGGAGGCGGTGCATCACGATAGCACGAGTCCCGGCGTTCTCGTAGAGGGCGCCGGGTTCATCGTCAGGTGAAAGATGTTTGAAGACGCTTCGAATGGTTTCCTTGTCGTATTCAACTCTTTTTCCGAGATGTCTCGATAGAAGGTTGCCGAGCCGGGCCTGTTGCCAGTTCAATAACGTCTTTTTATCAAGGTTGCCTCGAATCCGGATATCGATGTCCGTCATTTTTGTTCCGTCTATATCTACCGGCGGAGATACCCGATATTCGTTGGTTCCGTCAAGCTGACAGTAAATACCCTGGACGTTTCCGGGCTTTGAGATGTTTTTGCATTCATCCCAGATGAAGCATAGGAAATCCCTGTCTTTCAGCTCAAAACTGACGGAGTCGGCGCAGATCACGCGTCCGTTGCGATAGCCTTTGAGGAGAGTCTTATGGAACCCGGTATTAAAGAAATAGCTCCCCCATTGTGATGTGAATTTCTCTACGCTTAACGATCCGGTGTTTTCCCTCTGGTATATCTTCAGCGTTTCCGGAAATTCCGGAGAACTCCATACGATGGAATCATAATAATTATATCTCTTGATATCCAGGGGCTTGAATGTGCCGTCAGGTTCTGTAATCCTGAATCCTAAGAAATCGAACGGCGCAGGCGCGGAATAGAGGGATTTGTTGTCGTATTCTTTGCCGTTGAAACTCATGAAGGAATAGAGCGACAGCTTGAAACGGCAAGCCTCGAGAGCGTCACGGTTGTCGAACACTACGGGAGAATCATCCCCTTTCCTGACGGTGAATTCCAAAGGCTCGGATAAATCCTCGAGGCTGTTGGCCGGGGCGACTGAAATCCTGTTCGTCTCCTCGATAGCTGCGGGAATCATGACGCTTCCGTTGCCCCGGGCATCGAGATCAAGATCGCGTCTGATCGTTTCCTTCTGAGCTCCGAACTGAATGGTGTTTGACACCACTACACTTTTGTCGGCCACAAAATTCTTAAGGTCAGTCTTTATCTCTTTCTTTTCAGGGAAGCAGAGAGGGATATCTATGTTTTCTCCCTGTGCGAATAATCTGTAAATATTCAGTCGATAGGTTGATTCCCGGTTTTTGTCGAAATCGCCGGGCATGATGAATTCATCTGCGGGCAGACCGCTTAAATCAGCAGAAAGGTTATATGACTGGCCCGGATCCGAGCCGTCGGGACTTTTCTTGCCTTCGGGTTCGAAAAACAATCTGTATCTTCCGTTGCTGTCGGTCTTGCCTTTTGCCTTATGGATTGTGGTGTGAGGACCGAGGTAACTGGTTTCTTCATAATCTATCGATACCGGAATGTCAGCCAATGGTTTTCCGGATGAGGTAGTGACCGTTCCCGTCACGATGACGCTCGTCGGGGTCGGTTCAGGAATGAAATCGTCCTTCTCCGAGCAGGCGGTGATCAGCACGGACGCCATCAGCGCCATTGCCGCAATAAATGTTGCCTTCATTTCCTTAATATGCATATATCGAAGTTTATATAAATGTTCGAAACTATAACTTGCATCTATATGATGTGAATCAATATTTAAAATGTTGAGTAAAATTAGTCAAAATGAATCGTTATAGCAAAATTCTAAAGCTATTTTTTACCGACTACATTGTTTTTATCATTAATATATTGTAATTTTGTGTTTTATATAATAAAGATATGGCAATACCAATTAAATCTGTCCCCATTCTCTCCGGGGAAATTGCGGATGAATTCGTAAAAAAAGCAGAAGAGCGAGAGAAACATCCTTCTGCTATCCTTTCTCGGGAAAGAGAGGAGCGTATTGCAAAAGTAATGAAGCAAATGCTCGAATTTAGATTTCCATGGGAAAAGAAATAAATGATGAAAAGTTTTTACTTGATGAAAAGTGCCAATTGGTTAGGGTAACCCAAGAGGTGCTTGATTATTGTGACCGTTTCACTTGTGGAGAAGACGACTTGGATGATTTTTTCGCAAACAATGCGATTGCCTATGAGAAGGAGCTTCTTGGCAAAACTTATTGTTGGGTACTTAGATCGGATATTACAAAAATAGTCGGAATGGTAACCCTTGCGAATGCTGGTATTCAGACCACTCATCTGCAAAATAATCCTCGGAGAAAAATTAATAATCTGATAACATATAGTAAATAGGGTAGGACGTACCCGGCTGTTCTGATAGGACGTCTTGGCGTGAATGTTGATTATCAGAGTTCGCAATTCAGAGTCGGTGCTCAGATAATGGATTTCTTAAAAGACTGGTTTAAGAGTTATGAAAATAAAACTGGATGTCGTTTTATTTTGGTTGATGCCATTAACAAGGAACGAGGAATAAAATATTACGAACGTAACGGTTTTCATCCGTTGTTCCCTCGGATTAATGATGAAAAATCTTTTTATCATATTGAGGAGTCGGATGAACTTCGCACTCGAATGTATTATTTTGATTTATTATAAAGCAGATGATAAAATCTTCTGATAATTTAGTTTGAAAATTATGATTAGAAATATTTTGACGGGAATGGTGATGGTTTTGGCAGGTTTTACGATGATGGGGCAGGAGAGGGTTCTTCCCGCTCCCGACAAGACGGCCGGACTGCCGTTGATGGAGGCTTTCTCCCAGAGACGATCGGTGCGCGATTTCTCAGACCGCGAGTTGTCGGAACAGCAGCTTTCCAATCTTCTCTGGGCCGCGATGGGGCAGAACCGTCCTGACGGGAAGCTTACGGCTCCTTCCTGCCGTAACTTCCAGGAAATACGACTGTTTGTGTTCGATAAGAAAGGAGTATGCGAATATATTCCGTCAGATAACTCTCTGAGAAGGGTCGTGAAGGGTGATTACCGCAATTTAGTGGCCGGAGGACAGGATTTTGTAAATAAGGCTCCTTTGAGTCTTGTCATGATCGCCGATATGACTAAATTCGGCAATATCGACGAGCGCGCGAAGATGATGGCCGCTGTCGATGCCGGCATTGTCAGCGAGAACATCTCACTGGCCTGCGCAGGCCTGGGCCTCGCCACCGTGCCTCGCGCCACGATGAAATCCACGGAAATCCTCATGCTCCTCAAGCTCCCCGCCACCCACATCGCCATCATGAACAACCCCGTCGGCTTCGAGAAGACCTCCGGAAAGTAGGGGATACTTTATTTCTTGTATTCGAAACACTCGCCCCAGGTCATCAGACTGTTGGGGAAGGGGAGGCTTTCAAGCTTGTGGTAGGAGAGCCAGTAGGGTTCGCGATGGTCGATGGAGTGGTGTCCTAATTCATTTTCGTGGCCGGTAAGGACGATTTTCGCTCCGAACGATTCGCAGAATTCGGGAAGACGGGCTGCCCAGCAGATGGGCATGAAGACGTCGACGGGCGGGATCCGGCCTTTCAGGTTCAGCATCATGTCGAGGTCGCTCTTGAGCCACTGATCGCCGGTGGAGCAGACGGTGTAGCCTCCCGGGGTTGTAAGGATGTAGATATTGTTCTGAAGGTGGTCCTGATGCCCGGGGACGACTGTCGCCTTGAGCTTGGCGCCGTTCGCCGCCTTAAAAGTCTCCTTCCAGATCTTTTCCCTGCGGGTGTGGGTCACGCCGGGATTATCGGGCAATATCTCGTCGGGAGCGATCACCGGTTTCCCATTCGATACAAACTCTCCGACCACGAACGGATCGACGTGGTCGGCATGGTTGTGGGTGAGAAACAGGATGTCGCAGGCATCGGCAAGCATGGAGGCGGTGGAGTCGCTGATCATACGGCTGCCGGAATCTTTTACCGACGGTCCGCGGTAGATATCCCATCCTATGGTCACTTCCGGAGATTTGATGATCCAGCCGTCGTTATAGAGTTTGTAGATGCGGATACCTTTTGTGACCGGTCTCCTGAGATCGGCGATTACACCTTGCATTCTGCCGTCGAGGAAATCTCCTATTACCTGCGAGCCGTCGAGCCGCGTGTCATGCAGGATCTGATCCATAAGGTATAAGGCGGCCTTGCGTGCCTTGGATGGGTCTGCGACAGAGGGTTTCTCTTCCTTCAGAATCTCATCGATAAGTTCGAAGGTGAGTTCAGCCTGTGTCTTTACTATCCCCTCCTTATCCTGCCAGAAATATGTAAGCTCCTTCCGTGGTGCTTGGGACGCCCCGGAGAGATTTGTCAGTAATACAAACGCCCATGCCAGGCATCCTTTGGTAAATGTTCTCTTAAATCTCATAAAGATAGTCTTTTAGTGGATTGGTCATGGCTTCTAAGAGCCTGTCTGAATTCAACTTTCATTCAGCCGAAGAGGGATTTCCGAGGGAATTTCCCAAGTCGAAGAGGGAGCATAGCGGGCTATGTAACCGATGAGACTTGGGAAATTCACCGGAAAAACCCTTGGGCTGGATGAAAAGAATTCCCATTAAACATTCATATATGAAATTCGTGTTAAATTTAAACAGGTCCTTAGGTTTTATATACAAATTTAATCAAAAATATCAGGATTTTTATATACATTTGTTTCTGAATTCTAAACTTCTATAATACGATGAACATTGGTCTCAAGGCATTTGCTTTTCTGACAGCGGGGAGCCTCATACTGCCCTTATCTTCTTCTATACAAAATAATACCGTTGAATCACTGGTAGATTACGTCAATCCATATATCGGCAATATCAGTCATTTGCTGGTTCCTACATTTCCCACGGTGCATCTGCCCAACAGCATGTTGCGCGTGTATCCGCAGCGTCAGGATTACACCTCGGAATACATCAACGGTCTTCCTGTTGTTGTGACCCACCATCGCGAGCGGTCTGCATTCAACATCTCTCCGACAAGCGGTGCTCCCAGATCCCCCGTGACTCAGTTCAACTACGACAACGAAATAATAAAGCCATATTACTACTCTGTGGAGCTGAACGATAACTCCATAAAGGCCGAATTCGCACCGTCCCATCAGTCAGCTGTCTACTCTTTGCATTTCACAGATGGAAGCGCAAATATATCTGTAAGCACGCCTCGAGGACATATCACGGCAGAGGGTAATCATGTCTCAGGCTGGCAGCAATTGAGCGATAACACCAAAATCTACCTTTATCTTGAAACTGAGCAGGTTCCTGAATCTATCGCAGAACAGAACTACGGAAAGGAAGGTTCGAGCTTTACTCTCTGTTTCAAACCTTCGGTAAAAGATGTCAATCTGCGCTACGGCATATCTTTGATTGGTGTTGAACAGGCTCGCAAGAACCTAAGGCGAGAGATTCCCGACTATAATCTGCAGGATGTGGCGGAAAAAGGCCGTGCGGTATGGAACGATGCTCTCGGAGCTATTTCTGTAAAGGGAAATGAGAAAGACATGGAAACATTTTACACATCTCTTTACCGCACATTCGAGCGTCCGATCTGTCTAAGCGAGGAGGGCCGTTATTTTAGCGCTTTCGACGGTAAGATTCATTCTGACAAAGGCATACCTTTCTATACCGATGACTGGATCTGGGATACATATCGTGCAGCTCATCCTTTGCGCATACTCATTAACAGAGACCGCGAGGAAGCCATTCTTCATTCTTTCCTCGAGATGGCTGAGCAGATGGGCAACAACTGGATGCCCACTTTCCCCGAAATCACTGGCGATTCAAGGCGAATGAATTCCAACCATGGTGTCGCTTCAGTTGCCGATGCCATGGTCAAAGGTCTTGCAATCGACACCCTCCGTGCTTACGAAGCCTGCCGAAAAGCTATTGAAGAGAAGACTCTTATCCCCTGGTCGGCAGCCCGGGCCAACGAGATTGACGAATTCTACCGTGCAAAAGGATATATTCCGGCTCTTGCCGAAGGTGAAGAAGAAACCAATCACAATGTGAGTCATTTCGAAAAACGCCAGCCTGTAGCCGTAACACTTGGTACATCCTACGATGAATGGTGCCTGTCGCGTATTGCCGATGCTCTCGGCAGGAAAGATGATGCTGAACGTTACCTCCGGGCAAGCGCTAATTACCGCAATCTTTTCAACCGGGCAACATCGTTCTTCCATCCTAAAGACAAGGATGGCAAATTTATCGAACCTTTCGACTACCGATGGTCGGGCGGCATGGGTGCTCGCGACTATTACGGCGAAAACAACGGCTGGGTATATCGCTGGGATGTGCCTCATAACATATCCGATTTAATTGAGCTCATGGGCGGCCCCGAGAAATTTACAGGGAATCTCGACTGTACGTTTGCCGAGCCTCTCGGAAGAGGGAAATACCATTTCTTCTCACAGATGCCCGATCATACCGGTAATGTGGGTCAGTTCTCCATGGCCAATGAGCCTTCGCTCCACATACCTTATCTATATAATTATGCTGGCAAACCATGGAAAACACAGAAAAGGATACGTCAGATGCTTGACACTTGGTTTCGTCCGGATCTCATGGGAATTCCCGGAGATGAGGACGGAGGAGGTATGACTTCCTTTGTAGTCTTCTCTCAACTCGGTTTCTATCCTGTCACTCCCGGCTTTGCAACCTATAATATCGGAAGCCCCGTATTTCCCTATTCATCGATAAGACTATCGAGCGGAAATATTTTCGAAATAATTGCCAACGGAGCTTCTCGTGAAAACAAATATATACAAAGTGCCCGCCTTAACGGCAAAGAATGGAATAAGCCTTGGTTCTCACACGAAGATCTTATAAAAGGCGGCAAACTTGAACTTGAAATGGGTTCCTCTCCCAATAAAAAGTGGGGTAGCGCGCCGGATGCCGCCCCTCCGTCAGCTGGCTTGATAAGCACTGGCGGCAATCCGGTTTTCGAGGGGTGGTATGCCGACCCGGAGGGCATTAAATTCGGTGACGAATACTGGGTATTCCCCACAACATCGGCTCCGTATGATGAACAGACATATTTCAATGCTTTCTCTTCGAAAGACCTTGTCAACTGGACATTTCATCCCCGGGCCCTTACAAATGATAGTGTTAAATGGGCCAGACGTGCCATGTGGGCTCCATCGATTATCGAAGCAAACGATAGATATTATTTCTTTTTCGGAGCGAATGACGTTCACGAAGGAGAGGTGGGCGGTATAGGGGTAGCTGTCGCCGACAGACCTGAAGGTCCTTACAGTGACGCGCTCGGCAAACCACTTATCAACGACATTGTAAACGGAGCGCAGCCTATCGACCAGTTTGTTTTCCGTGATAAAGACGGTCAGCACTATATGTTCTATGGAGGATGGGGACATTGCAATATGGTGCGTCTTGCCCCCGATTTGCTTAGTCTGGTTCCTTTCGATGATGGCTCAATCTATAAGGAAGTTACCCCCGAGAACTATGTCGAAGGTCCGTTTATGTTTATCCGCGATGGCAAATATATATTCATGTGGTCGGAAGGTGGGTGGACAGGAGACAGCTACAGAGTGGCTTATGCCATTTCCGATAGTCCTTTCGGCCCGTTCAAACGAGAGGGCGTGATACTTAAGACAGACCCCGCTGTAGCCACAGGAGCCGGGCATAACTCAGTAATAAAGGGTCCGGGAGATGACGAATATTATATTGTATATCACCGTCATCCTCTCGGGGCCAAGGACGGCAACAACCGTGTGACATGCATCGACCGATTGTATTTTGATAAGGACGGCAAGATCCTCCCCGTAAAAATGACCTTCACAGGCGTGAATCCTATTAAGCCCGGGGCTAAGTAAGTGTTAATATTTATTCCATGGTAAGTGCTAAGAGTGATTGGATTTAATTGAAATTAATACAGATAGAGATTTTGAGGTATTATGGCAAGTTGAGAAAGGATAAGACTCTCGGTTTCGACTGCCGAAACTTGGCAAAACCAGCCGAAAAGATCATCTGTGACGATTTCAAGATTTTCCATTACATACTCTAAAAGTTAAAATCGGTTTGAATCCGAACACTCTAAATATAGTGAAATTTTTCATTATTTTTTATTGGTGTCCGGTAAACGGCTATAATGCTCTATTCTTATTGATTTTGATGGTGGACAAGCCCCTTTCAGCCTAATAATAACGGCTGTCCGGTAAAAAATGCCCCTATTTTACAATAGAATAGGACAAAACTGTAAATGAAATCCATTTTAAATGCGATATAATGAGTATACAAGCCATTTTTATGTGATTTTAGTACTCCTATACGTTTACGACATCGGCTGTCCGGTAAACTTATAGAGAGAAAATTCATCAAAAAGTTTTACCGGACACCAATAATTATTTTTAGGAATGGAGGGGATTCGGTTTTGTTATAATTTTACATAAGTAGCTAAGAGAATTAATGAACATATAAAACGAAGATATTTTTTAGGCGATTTTGGCGCGGAGAGAAGGATAATATAAATATATTCGATTGAACGACAATTCAAAAACCGCCAAAAAGAATGAACTTTAGCGTTCAAGATTTCATTAGTTGCTTATATCGATTAAATTATCTTGACTACTTAGTTATTAAATCCGCTATAGTTCTGTTATGATATGAGTGTATTTGAGCAGATGCTGTTGTGTGCTGTAGGGTTAGGGTTGGCCTCATTGCTTGGCTCGACCCTCGGGCTTTTTGTGAGGAAGATCCCGCATCGGTGGAACGATATTTTTCTTGGATTCTGTGCAGGGATGATGCTGACGGCTTCTATCGTGTGCCTGATTGTTCCGGCCGTGGATATGGCAGGCGAAGGGGGATGGTGGCAACCGTTGCTCGGTGTTTTTCTCGGCGTGCTTCTCATCGGAGTCCTCGACAAGGTCACGCCTCATCTTCATCACCTCACCGGCCTTGACCGGAACCGGGTGTCAGAGGAGCCCCATGGGACGCGAAATAAAAGTATCGACCGGATCCTCCTTTTTGTGATTGCCATTGCAATACATAAATTTCCCGAGGGTCTGGCGACGGGAGTGGTATTTGACGGGAGCAATCTTCAGAATGCCTATACGGTGGCCATTACCATCGCCCTCCAGAATATTCCCGAGGGGATGGTGGTTGTCACTCCGTTGCTGATGATAGGAGTGAAATTTCCCCGGGTTATCGGAGTGAGTCTGGTTGTAGCGTTGCTGGAAATGGCGGGAGTATTGCTCGGGTATTTTATCGGCGACATGTCTTCGGCGTTACTGCCGACGGTGACAGCGATCGCCGGGGGCGCCATGCTCTATGTGATAAGCGACGAGATGATTCCCGAAACCCACAGCCACGGCTTCGAGAAACATGCGACGTATGCTCTCGTGGCCGGCGTGATGTGCATGCTCTACATCCAGATGCTTGTGTGAAGCAAAATCTCGGCCGGGAGAAATAAACTTATTATCTTGCGCCCTGACTTGCGCCCTGACTTGTGTCCTGACTTATGGCCTGACTTGGGGGTAGCTTGCAGGGTGTCCCCAAGTTAACCCCTAAGAAATAATTGTTTTAATTTATTTCAAAGGATTTCGAGAAGATTCTTTAGATGTCTTCGCAAGTTGAGAAAGGAGACGGCTCTCGGTTTCGTCCGTCGAAACTTGGCGAAAATAGTCAAAAATTGTTAAAAGCTTTGGCGGAAATAAAGCAAATCTATCTTGCTACTGCGCGTACAAAGCCGTCGCTACTGCTTAAAGGCGAAACACCACGTCTTGAGTAATAACACACGATATTAGCTGTTACGTTCATGCGGTTTACTTGGTTTAACATTTCAACCGGATTTTGCAGTTGACCCGGTTTAACCGTCAGCTTCCGTGGGTCTGTCAGGGAATAAAAAGAGAGTTGCGGTCTGCAACTCTCTGAAGTGGTGCCAACGGGAATCGAACCAGTGACACAAGGATTTTCAGTCCTTTGCTCTCAAGACCTCCAAAAGCTGACGCTTTCGGAGGCAACCAACTGAGCTATGGCACTTTATCCTCTCAAAGAGCTAAACTCTCTCCCTATATTTATTCTGCGGTTTAACTCACGGTTTAACTCGTGGATATTCCGAGATTGGGGTTATCAATACGTTAATTATCTCAATGTAAAGTTAGTATTTTTCAGTGGGCTACGCAAGCACTTAGATGAATATTTGCTTAACCAACATACTTATTTCATGTGTATTAAGATATGTGAGGATTCGTACTGTATTATTGTTGGAATCCTATTATAAGCCTTGAAATTTCCTTTAATGGTACTTTTTTAGAACTCCCCTTATTTAGGAGATAATTCAGAAAAAATGTACCCTTGTATGGTATTTAGAAGTCTTAATATTTATGATTCAGCATTATCAGAGTATCAATTATTAGAAAATCCTCTCCATTGTTGCGCACATCGCTAAATTTGACTTTTATAAATTCTGATTTTTCTGAGGGTTGTAATATATTTTCTTCTCTAATTGTGTAATATAAACTGTCTTGTTGGTCTAAATGTGGAATCCATATTGGGGTTGGCTCAATAATATGTTGCCATTCACCATTGATGTTTGTAAAGGCATGGTAACACATCCACATGGAAGTTGGCCATTGTGTAACGTAGCCCCATTCTTCTGTGCCATTACCGTCTAAATCCCCCTCTTTTATAAAGTTTATGCCTATTGTATTTCCAACGATAAGGTCTTTGACTGTACCGTTTGTTGTATAAACTCTCCATTCATAGTGACAACCACCATACGTTCCGTCCTCTTTTGGAGAGAGGGAATCAATCGGTTCACATATAAGAGTGTCTATATCTATGCCATTGAATCTCCCTATAATGGTATCACGGTATTGTGCCAATGAATCAGTTTGTTCTGTTTCACATCGTTTGTTTTCGCACCCAATTATGGAGAATGAAACTATGAGCAAAAAGATATAAGTTAACTTTTTCATTTCAATAATTCTGAGCGTATTAGAATCCGAGTATTGTTGCGCAGTTCCTTAATTTCTGCGATTCTCGCTTCTGAAAGAGAGCGATATATCAGAGTGGTAGTTTCATGGTAATTGTCATTTGTCATTCTTTTTAAGGCACGGTAATCTGTTGCGATATGTCTTATATCCTCGCCGTTGATATAAAAATTGAACATAGCGGAATTATATAGTTCGTTTGGAAACTCTTTAAGACATACCATAGTCCATGAGCGACCAATTATTGCATATTCAACTTCATACGTCTTGCCTATTGATAGTTGTTGCGTATCCGTATTGTTCCAACTGTCATGTGTATTGCGGCACACAGCCGTCAGCGTTCCTTGCGTTGGTGTATAAGATTCTATGTTTATCATTGCCTTAATTGTGAAAGGAGTATATTATTAGGCATACCTATAAAATGAAATATAAAGCAAGTATCGCATTGTTATTGGTTCATATTTGAATCTTCGCCAACTTTCGGCTGAATTGATATTGGAAATGCTGAGAATGTTGCTATCTGCATAATTATAATTTGTGCAAATATAGCAATGATTGAAGTACCTAAATCCAAATAACCCTCTTTCAAGGCATATCTAAATGCGATAAAGCAGCCTATTATTCCCCAAATTATAATTTCACCACCAAAACTGCGCCCAGCATACCACATGACCGAGCAATAGATAAAAAAGACGCATAAACAGCATAAACTCAAAATTGTAGGAAAATCATTAGTGTGAATAGTATCGCCACATTTTGAAGCAATATAGCATATAAGCACAGAGATAGCCATAACTAATAGTGGCAATGTTATAGCGACTATTAGATTCTTTATAATCGGTTGCCGTTTCATTTCTTATTTGAATTTCCTTTAATCCACGCCTTTAGAAATAAACCACCAAGAATCAGTAATATTATAAGCGGAATCATAAACTCATTATCACGAACTCCATAATCATCGCTTAAATCAGACATACGCCCTCGATTCCCATGTTGAGCATAGGATATAAACGAGAGTAGCGACATAAAAAAGAGAAGTGCAAGTTTTCGCATTTGCAGTTACTTGTTTCTCAATCCTCTGCGAAACGGTTAAAGATTAGACATGAAAAAAGGTGTGAGGATTGTATCTTGTCTTATCCTATTGATAGGCTTCTCGCATTGCCTTTTCCACAGATAAAACAATAGCCCCACACCGATTTTGCTATATAGACCGCCATTCACGGCAGGGTATATGCAATCAGTGCAGGTGCTATTGCCAATCATCTTCGTGGAAAATAAATTTTGCGAGAATTTATCAATAGAAGTTGATTTCAATAACACCTTTCGTATGTTGATTCAAACAAGCCAACTCTTCGGCTCTGTGAATCAAGTGCAAAGTTACGAAAAAATGTTATTGGTGGGGCTATGTTGGAT
>CAJTYD010000065.1 GCA_910583775.1 uncultured Muribaculaceae bacterium
TCTTTCAGTATCTTGCAGGTCTGCTTTCCTCGTGCCATAGTCAGTGTTTTTGTGGGTTATCAAAAAGGAAATTGTTGGCGTGGAGACGGACATAAGCCATTTGCATTTTCGTAATTTCCTCGTCATATTCATCTAATGAATACATTGCATCATCAAACTTCCCAAAATCAAGATCCAACTCATTGATTATATTGACTCGTTGCTCCAAGTCAAACTGCGGTTGTTTTATACCATCAAACTCCGAAACCGCCTTTTCAAGAATCCCGGCATACTTTTCTGCACCGATAGCTTTAAGGCCCTCAATGGCATCAAGATATACCATGCCGATTGAATCAGTGAAAAATCCATAATGTCCATCGCCATACACCTCAGAAATATACCAGTTGACTGAAAGAATATGACGCTGTTCTATACTGAACTGCGATACATCTTTAAGGTAATCATCATAACTGCCCGACACATTCACATAGGGTCTTATGGGATCAATTACATCTTCCGGGGTAGTATCGGCTTCATTGATTAGCTGAACTGTCACATCGTACCTGCACACATCAATATCTCCGGTCTGTTCAAGTATGACTTTCCCAAGAGTATTCATAGCGTTATTCAGTCGTATATAACGGGTGAGTAGAAAGCCTTTGACAACAATTGTTATAATAAGTAATATCCAGAAATAGATTGTAAATTTAGGGCTGAAGTATTCCATGCCGACCCACAACACACAAAGGATAAACAGTGAACCTACAGTGCGAAACCGCATAGCCAGTGGATTAAAAAAGTCTTCTATGACTTTTTTATCGGATACCGGAGTGATGTTATAGCTCACTCCCTCAAAAGTAGGACATGGTTTCTTGTCCGGCTTAGAGAATATATGCCTAAATCCCCGATATACGCCGAATATCATCCACCCGGCGAAGCAGGCATAAATAATCTTCATTGCCTCACCATCCTTTCCTGAAGTGATAAAAATCAGAATAATTGCAATTATAGCCAGCATTGAGCATAAGGCAATTCCAATTATGAATGTCGTTTTTTTATTCATAGACATTGTTTGCGGATTTGGTAGGTGAATAAATCGAATCGGGTAAAGCCGAGTTGTTCAAGCGCGGCTCGGCTTGCGTCGCGATCGGCATCAGTGGTGAACTCAGGTATCAGAGGTATGCGGACGATGCAGTCACTCTGCCTTCCGTTATCGGCTATCAGCCGGAGATTGGATAGGACAAGGGAATTGTCCAGCCCGGTATAGTTGCGGTAAATCTCAGAATTCATGTCCTTGATGTCGATGATAAGTGTATTTACCACAGGGAGCAAGGACGCGATATTGTCCATCGGAACATTGAGCGAGGTTTCAAGATTGATTTGCCAGCTCTCGTCGCACAGTTCGCGGAAGCGTCGGATAAAATCGGGACGCAGACACGGCTCCCCACCGCCGAATGTCACGCCGCCATTGGTGGCAAGGAAATAAAGCTCGTCGATGCGTATTTCCCGGTATAGCAATTCCGGGGTGTATTCCTTGAACTTGCCGCCATCACCGAGCGACTGGGGATTGAGGCAATAACGGCAATGGAGCGGGCATCCGTGGAAAGCCACAAGCGTGGTGACGCCATCGCCGTCGGTAGAGAGGCGATGACGCGCTATGCCGATGATTCTTGCGAGGCTCTTTCCCATTGTGCCCGTATTTATGCTGTCATTTTTCTTTGCTATCCCATAAATCGTTAAAGGGTAGTTTACATAGCAAAGTTAACAATAATAATCGGATTTCAGAGTGACATTTGTCACACTTGCACTGAAATCGACCATATTGTGAGGGTTTTATAAGCACAGAAGGGCCGGAAACTCATAAAAAAGTGGTATATTTGCATTATGGAGAAGTTCAACGCCTTTGAGCGGGATATCGATTTCGCATTCTGGCAGGAGATCTGCGAGAGCCACGGCGAGCTACGGCATTATCGCCGTGGCGAATATCTCGTGAACTCCGGTGACGGCCTCAAATACTGCGGATGGATACGGAACGGAGGTTTCAAGCATGCGCTGTCCGACTGCGACGGGTGTCTTAAGACAGTAGGCTTTGTATTCAGTAATGCGGTTCTGGCCAACTACTCAGCGATAATGTCGGGTGGCCCCATGCCAACTGCCATCATAGCATTGGAAGATTCCGATGTGATGATTGTGCCGACAAAGTTTATCCGGGAATATTTAGAGAGCAATCCGGAGTTTAATCTGCGGTTCGTACAGTCCTTGTTCTCCCAAGCCTACGGAATAATACTCAACGGTTACTATTATTCGCCCCTCCAACGCTACCGTCAACTGGTAGAGCGGTTCCCGCGAATACTTGAACTTGTGCCACTTGGCGAAATCGCCTCATATCTGAATATTTCCCGCCGTCAGCTCCATCGGTTTCGGGAGACTCCCGACAGTCAGGCCGATTGACACTCTTGACAAATTGCCTGTTTTCGCTTGGCAGATTCATCAAAATTTATTTCCTTTGCAAAGTCAGAAAGAGATTGCAGTCAGCCATATCCATTGATTCACGACCATACCTTTATCTTTCCTTTCCGTTCCCTTTTGACCGCCTGACTGCTTCCTACAAATAAAATCCATTTTTGTTACCTACTTGTTATCTTTCTCTGATTTTACAATCATAAATTGGTGACATCCAATACTATGCTTTGTTGTTTTATTTTCAAGGGAAGAAAAGAAACATGATTGTCGTTACTTATTCTTCCCTTCCATGCGATAATCCGGATGTGTGATAAATAAAATTGTTCAGAGGATGCCCTGGGCCGTCATGGCGCGGGCAACCTTCATGAAGCCGGCCACGTTGGCGCCTTTCACATAGTTGACGAAGTCGGAACCCTCCTCCTTGCCGTATTCCACACACTGCCCGTGGATATTCTTCATGATGCTCTTAAGCTTGTCGTCGACCTCCTCGGCGCTCCATGTGAGACGCTCGGAGTTCTGCGCCATCTCGAGCCCGGAAACAGCCACTCCGCCGGCATTGGCCGCTTTTCCGGGAGCATACAGTATGCGGGCCTCGATGAATTTCCTGACAGCCTCGGGCGTCGAGGGCATGTTGGCCCCCTCGCTCACGGCAATCACGCCGTTGTCGAGAAGCGCCTGCGCGTCGTCGCCGTCGAGCTCGTTCTGCGTAGCCGAAGGCATCGCGATGTCGCATTTAACATGCTTCCAAGGTCGCTCGCCGGGAAGATACTGTACGTCGGGGTATTTGTCGGCCACTTCGCTGACTCGGCCACGATAATAGTTCTTGAGTTCGAAGATATAGTCGAGCTGCTCCTCGGTAAAACCCTCCGGCTTGATGATGGAGCCGCCGCTGTCGCTCATCGACACCACCTTAGCGCCGAGTTCCGTCAGCTTGCGTGTAGTGTATGTTGCCACATTTCCCGATCCCGACACAGCCACCTTCTTCCCCTTGATGTCGATGCCGCGCGTGGCGAGCATGTTGAGCAGGAAATAACAGTTGCCGTAGCCCGTGGCCTCCGGACGAATCAGCGAGCCGCCGAAGTCGAGACCCTTGCCGGTAAAAGTGCCCGTGAACTCGCGAGCCATCTTCTTGTAATAGCCGAACATATAGCCCACCTCGCGGCCGCCTACGCCGATATCACCGGCCGGAACATCCGTATCAGGCCCTATCTGACGCCAGAGCTCGGCAACAAAAGCCTGGCAGAACCGCATTATCTCACGGTCGCTCTTACCTCGCGGCGAGAAGTCGCTTCCGCCCTTGGCGCCGCCCATGGCGAGCGTGGTGAGCGAATTCTTGAACGTCTGCTCGAAAGCGAGAAACTTGAGGATCGACTGGTTGACCGACGCATGAAAACGGATGCCACCCTTATAGGGACCGATGGCATTGTTATGCTGGACGCGATATCCCATATTGTTCTGAACTTTTCCCTTATCGTCGATCCAGCTCACGCGGAACGAGATGATTCTGTCGGGAATGCAGAGACTCTCTATAAGGTTATCTTCCTCGAACTGAGGATACTCGTTATAAACGTCCTCAATGGAGGTGATCACCTCCTCGACAGCCTGGAGATACTCCGGCTCATTAGGGAAACGGCGACTAAGATCCGCCATCACTTCTTTTACTTTCATAAATGTCAAATTTTACCTGTAGATAATATTATAAAACTCGGCCGGAGAAAGGGTAATTGAAGATCAAACCGGCGAAATTATCATTAAACCAGAGGCAAAATTATAGCATTTTATTTAATTTGGCAACAATTTGACAAAATATTTACAAATAATCTTTCCTTTTATCAATTATTTTTATCTTAATATATCAAAAAGACACAATCATTCTCGCCTTCGGCTCGAAATTCAACATTCAAAATTATCTCAGTTATCTCAGGCGAGGGCGGCGCGGAGCCTGTCGTCGGCGATGGCGTTGGCCACGACCACAGCTTTAGAGATGTGGTCGCAGATATGCTCGGGGGAGATCATGTCGTCGATACCGGCCTTGTGAAGAGCCTCGCGGACACTGTCGTTGACACCCGAAAGCACAATCAGTATTCCTTCGCGGTGTGACGATTCTATAAGGATCTGAAGGTTGTGGATTCCCGTGGAATCGATGAACGGCACCTTTCGCATCCTGATGATGCGCACTATCGGCTTTTCTTCAAGCGACAGCCTTACTACCTCGTCGAATTTCGTGGCCGCGCCGAAGAAGAACGGTCCGTCGATCTCATAGACCGAAACGCCGGGCTTCAGGTCGAGCACCTCATGTTTCGACATATCCGTGCCCGCCGCTGCGTCGAGCTGCTGGCCATAGACGCGGATTCGGGTGTTTTCCGTGATACGCTGCAGGAAAACCACTACGGCGAGCAGCAGACCGATCTCAATGGCGATCGTAAGGTTGAAGACAACGGTCAGAAGGAAGGTCACGACCAGAACCCACACATCTCCCTTTGGATTGTTGGCCATTCCCACGACAGTGCGCCATCCGCTCATGTTGTAGCTCACCATGATGAGCACCGCCGCCAGACACGACATCGGCACAAGGTTGATGAGCGGCATCGCGAACATGAACACCGCGAAAAGCACCAGGGCGTGGATCACTCCGGCCACCGGCGTCTTGCCGCCATTGGTGATGTTGGTCATGGTCCGGGCTATCGCTCCGGTCACCGGGATTCCGCCGAACAGAGGCACCGCCATATTGGCCAGTCCCTGCCCCATCAGCTCCGTGTTGCAGTTTGTACGGTCGCCTGTACGTCCGTCGGCCACAGTGGCGCTCAGAAGGCTCTCTATGGCGCCGAGCATCGCGATTGTAAAAGCCGAAGGAAGGAGAAGGTTTACCGATTCCATATTAAGTCCTATGGATTGCGCTTTCGGAATCGAGGGAGAGAGATCGCCGAAACGGTCGCCGATAGTCTGAATGCCGGTGATACCGAAAAACTCGCGAAGAACCCATACCAAAGCAGTGACGATCACTATCGCCGTCAGGGCTCCCGGCAGGCGTTCGGAAATCTTTGGAGTGAGAATGATTATAAGAAGCGACAGCAGGCCGACACACAAGGTGGAGAGATCAATGCTGCCGAAATTAGATATGTATACGCGCCATTTGCCTATGAAATCGCCCGGCACGGCCTCCTTGATGTCGAGACCGAAGAAGTCGGGCATCTGCGTAGAGAAGATCGTAAGCGCGATACCGGCCGTGAAACCCACCACGATCGGATAAGGGATGAACTTGATCACCGTTCCGAGCCTGAAGAGCCCCATAAGCACGAGAATGCAGCCCGCCATGAACGTCGCCATGGCGAGGCCGCTTAACCCGTAAAGCTGTATGATATTATAGATGATGACGATAAACGCCCCTGTCGGGCCGCCGATCTGCACCGAATTGCCGCCGAACGCCGACACGATGAAGCCGCCGATAACGGCCGTCACAAGGCCCACCGTTGGACTCACGCCGCTGGCTATGGCGAACGCTATCGCCAGAGGAAGGGCCACTATGCCGACAACCACGCCGGCCACAAGATCACTGCGAAATTTAGAGAGACTGTAATCCCTGCACGCCTCAATAAATGCCGGATGAAAGTCCGGCTTACCGATTATTTTCATTTGCACCTTGATGTTTCGAAGCCGTAGGGCGGCTTCATTACGGGAGAACCGTTCCCGCACAATTATTTACCTTTAATTTTCGGGTGCAAAATTACAAAATTTTCGGCAATTCTAAAAAATGTTAAAATTGGCCCGGCGCCGGACCAATTCAAAATTCAACCTTCAACATTCAAAATTATCTCACCGTGCCTGTTGTTCGGCATTCTGGATCATCTGCTTGTCGGCGGTGATGAAGATCTCCACCCGGCGGTTCTGGGCGCGTCCCTCGGCAGTGGAGTTGCTGGCGATTGGATTGTTCCAGCCGTCGCCGAGAGCCTTCATTCGCGCCGCAGGAATTCCCTGAGATTCCAGATAAGTCATAACAGACTGCGCGCGCTCAAGCGACAGCTTGTCATTGATGGCCTGCGTACCGGTATTGTCGGTATATCCCACAATAGTCACATCGGTATTGGGGAACTGCTTCAGATTGTAGGCGACCCTCGACAGAGCGGCATCGGCGGCAGCCGAAAGCGAGCTCGAATTGGTGCGGAAAAGTACCGAATTGCCCAGCACAAGCTTGATGGCCTCGAGATTGTTGCTGTCTTTCACCGACTCGATCTTGATGTCGCGGATAGCTTGCGCATTGGAATCGGCCTTCGCGGTGTTGTCGTCGATCTGCGACTGCATCTGGGCGAACTGCTCCTCGAGCGCTTTCTTCTGTCGGTCCATGTGGTTGCCGATCAGCGCACCCGTCCCGGCTCCCAAGGCGCCCCCGACAAGGGCTCCGATCCAGGTTCCGCGTCCACCGCCGATCAAGGCTCCCACGCCCGTGCCTATCGCCGCGCCTGCCGCGCCGCCGGCTGTGGCACCCTGACCTGCCTGACTCATTCCGTCCCATGTATTCTTCAGCGAGGTGCATCCTCCGCTGAACAGAGCAGCCACACTGAGCACTACAGCCGTGGCTTTGGTTGTAATACCGTTTGTTTTCATAATATCCTCAAATTAAGAATTTATAATCCGTACTATCGTTATAGAAACGCTTTGCCCCTCCGCAATGGTTCACCGCAAAATTTCAATAGGCATGGCGCGAATCGAGAAAATTGACGCCGAACCATGTCATCACCACGGCAAGAAAGGCGCTCAGAAAATATAGCGCACGGACGCGACGCCCCTGCAAAAATCTCAGGCGGCGGTGAAGCGGCAAGGCGTAGACAAGAAAAGTGACCAGCGCCCAGGTCTCCTTTGGATCCCAGTTCCAGTAGCTTCCCCACGAAGCGTCTGCCCATACCGATCCGGCCACGATCCCTAACCCTAAAAACAACACCCCCGGCATAAGCAGCCTTTCGCCTCCGGGCCCTCTGCCAATGCTTCCTCCCCGCAGAAACATCGCCGACATCACCGTCAGCATTATGAAAAACGTATAGGCGACAGCCATCAGCGACACATGCAGCGGCAGCCAGGCCGACCGAAGAAGCGGCGTCAGGCCGTTAAACAGCAGGCCCCTGTCCATAAGAAAACCCAGAAGCAGAACCACCGCCGCCAACGCGACGAGCAACCGCCGCATGAGCTTCCCATCCACCGCCAAAAGAGCCAGCGCTACCGCTGAAAAAAGTATAAAGCCTAAGAAACAGAGCGACCTTCCCCACGGATCGAAAGTGACTCCCAACACGGCCTCCTCCTCATCGACAGAGATCTGATAGAGATGGTAATCGCCTGCTTCTGCAGGAGAATTGACGGCCACTGCATAGCAATGCCCCTTCTGGTCTTTCAGAAATATTTCAGGCGAAGAATTATACCCCTCTCCGGCGAAAACCGCCACGCTGTCGAGCTGCAATGCCGCAGGGAGCGGATGAGTGAGCATGTCGTCGCTGACGAAGATATCAGCCGTCTCTCCCCGATGCAGCCTCATCGTTCCGGACGTCCGCGTATATGCCGACACAATGGCTCCCGCCAATATCAGCACGAAAGAGAGATGGAGCACCACCAGCGATATCTTCCGGATCATTCTCAATCTATGGATTCTTATCCGGTTCCTTACCTTTCACCGCCATGCATTCCATCTCCACGAGCCATCCCGGACGGCATACGCGCGCCAGAAGGATGACGTATGGCGTATCAGGGAATTCCCGGGCGACGATGCTGTCGACTGTCTCATAATCGGCCATATCGCGCAAGTATACGAAGCAATATCCTATGTCATCGCGGCTGAAGCCGGCTTTTTCGAGAAGGGCGTCCACATTTCCGATCATTCTCCGGGTCTGCCCGACCACATCCCCCTCGCAGACAATCTTCCCGTGCCGGTCGATGCTTGCAGTGCCCGAGACGAAAAGATGTCGGCGGTCGGGATAATCCACCGTCGAGGCGCGCTCGAAAGCCACGCTATACTCATGCGTGGGATTCATTCTCTCAGGGACGCTGATATATTTCACGGCATCCTCTCCGAGTCCGATCACTGAATAGGCATCAAACAAAATCCTTACCGCAGGATCGGCTGAGGCACCCCCGATTCCGGTGCTGGCGATGAAATGGGTTGAGGAAGTGAGTCCGCACCTCTCGAAAACGCGGTTACGGCCCTCTGCCATTCCACGGTAATCCACATCGATGTCGCGGACATAAAACCAGGTTCTGACACAATTCCGCGCGAGGGTTCCTCCCAGACCACGCAAGGAAGCATCGGCGGCGGAAAGAATCAATTCCGCGGTTTTCCGGCTATCCTCCCCCCTGAATCCGAGACCTGTCTCAAAAACATGCGTGAAGCCTCCCAGGCGCGCCGTGAAGAGACCGTCATCCCAGACACGATAATCCACGCCCTCCATGAGCCAGATCCAGAGCACGGCCTTCACGCGGCTCAGCGAAGGCTGTTCCACCACCGACACCGCGCATTCGGTTTCCTTCGGCAACAAGGGCTTCTGATTGGCCGCGTCGCTGAGAAACCAACGTTTCATAACCGGCCGCAGGCCGCTGAATTCTTCCGAAGCAAGGAGTGAGGAAAGTTCATCGGCAATCCCTTTAAGCTGCGCGCCCGGAGACTCATGCCTGTCGTCGGGCGAGATAAGCGCGAACGCCTCGCGCAGGCCGGAGCCTGACAAAAAGACTTTTTTCTCGATCATCTAAGGTAATAATATGTCCAATATGAATTGCGGAATTTCGAAGTCATCCCAAATGAGTCCTGACGGTCGCGCAGTCTGGTGAACTCCCTGAAATCCCGCTCCACGCCTCCCTCGGGCACAAATAGAGCCTTCACCGAATCGGTTTTCTCCGAGGCGAGCATCAACGCCTCCTGATACATTCTCGGAAGCTTTTTGCCGTAAGAATAGATATTTTTACCCTCGGTGCCGAAAGTGCGGACAAACTGGTCGATATCCTTCGTGGCAAGGACTCCGCAAAGGAAAACGTCGAGCTTGCGGCGGTCCGTAGAATCGGCAAGCAACAGCCTGTAGGAATCCTCGAGCACCAGAGCCTCGGAAATCGTGCCCACAAGCGTCTTTCCGTCATTCGGGTTCCTTCTTCTGCCCCTTTTCTCACTCAGTCTCAGCTGCTCGCGGCGGCTGTCGACCCATTTCTTCTTGAAGGGCGACGTCTCCATCACACTGAGATATTTTTCGGCCAGAGCCGTGTTTCCCTGGCGGATAAAGGCATCGGTGATACGGCGCATGCAGCGGTTGGAGAATCCGAACGGCGACAGGGGGTTATTCTCGAACATCTTCCGGATAACCTCATTGTCGGCACCTAATATCTCATAAAAGAACGCGTCGATATATTTCGGCTCGCGCATTTTGGAGCCCGTGA
The DNA here is from genome assembly GCA_910583775.1 of uncultured Muribaculaceae bacterium. Lineage (GTDB taxonomy): Bacteria > Bacteroidota > Bacteroidia > Bacteroidales > Muribaculaceae > Lepagella. The sequence goes on from CAJTYD010000065.1 coordinate 9,844, forward strand.
ACATCATGTCGTCGGGTGAACGCATACCGTACTCAAGCATCCTGTCGGGCAGCGTGCCCGTAGCCATCAGGGCAAACATGGCGAAACGCTTCATCACCGGATCCATGGCCGCCTCCTGCGGCGTTATCTCCTCTATCACCCCATACCAGTCGCCGGCTTCGGCAAGATGCTCGATCCGATAGATCCGCTCGTTCGTGCGCGACATCTTCCGGTTTACCGAATAAAGGGCCGCCAGCGCAAGCATAAGCGCCGGCAGAAGGGCGTATGTCACCCATCCCGCCTTCTTCCCTACCCGAAGGCGGCGGAAAAACGGGATATAACCCAAAAGGAACGACACAAGAGCTATACCGAGCGAAACAAAACACCAAAGCACCGGGACGGCGAGCGTGAGATATTTCGGCATAACCGCCAGCCCTACCGAGGCCGGGATCATCGAAAACCATGTCAGACGCGGTTTCTTTGTGAGCCGATAGATCGCCACATCGAAACTCATGGCGATAATCCATATCATGAAGGCTATGATGAACGCGCCCGCCACCGGCGAACTGAAAAACTGAAGAAGGAAGGCTCCGCAATAAAAGAAAATATTTTTCGGCAGCTCCATCTGGAGCTCCGTGAAATCTGGGGCGAATGAGAAGAACGACACCGACTCAGCCCATATCATCGTATGCGGGAAAAACAACATCCAGGTCATCATCGCTATCAGGAATATCAGAAGCGACTGCACCAATATTACTCTTTTCATCGGATTATACGTGTGTTTTTAAGCTTGCTTTGCAGGTTATTGAAAAAGTTTTTTCAGTTCATCTTCCGGAAGCTTAACCTCCCTCTTCATCAGCTCAGGGATGTTGTATGACTTCAGGCGCAGCCGGTTCTGTTCCGGATCCTTCTGGGGGAGCAGGAAGGGCTTCGACGGGTTGCCGTCGGCATCGATATGCGCGATGAAAAGGCGCGTGTATCTGCCGTCGAGACGTCGGCTTGAGAACACCACCCATCTTCCCGACGACGACCAGCTGTGATAGCTCTCGCAAAGATCGCTGTTCAGTTTCGAGGCGTCAAGCTCCTTGCCGTCGGCGAGACGGATTATCCGCAGGTCGGCCTCGTCATGCCATATCGGGAACGTGGCGAAATCGCTGCGCGTGTACATCAGGAAACGGCCGTCGGGCGAAATGCGCGGAAACGAGGCGCTTCCTCCCTCTCTTGCCGCCGACCTCACCGTATCGATACGTTCGCTGAACCTACCCGACGCAGGATCGAATCCTACCCTCATGATATCGTAATGCAGCTTCTCGCGGTCGTAAGGCATCCTGCAGCTGTCGGCGGCACAGTAATAGAGCCAGCGGCCGTCGGGCGACCATGCCGGGAAAGTCTCCCAGCGGTCTTTGCCGATGAAACGCGGGTCGACGATAACGGAATCTTTCGCCACGTCATATAGTATCATATCCGAATAAAAGTCGAAAACCTCTATCGGACACCCGTTCGGCCCGTACATAGCCTGTTTGGTCTCGTTCGACGAGAATATGATATATCTTCCGCCCGGATGCCACATCGGATAGACGCCCTGTTTCTTCGGGCCCTTCCCGGCGAGATTCACCTTCCTGAGCTTTCCGTTCTCGTAGATCACTGTTCCGCCGTGCTTCCCGCGGGCATGAAACATCATAGTATCGGGAGAATAGCTCTTATAGGAATGACAGTTCATGCATTCTCCGTGATTGACATAATTGTCGGCGATCGCCTTCTCTTCGAAATTCCGGAGGTTGCGCTGGTAGATGCCCATGCGGTCCCATATTTCATAACCCGGTTCTATCAGACGGTAGCTGATATATGGATCTATAAGATCAGCCGAGATATGTATAGGAAATTTTTTATAGCTTATTCCGTCGGGATATTTCGCGCTCCAAAGTGACACCTCCACTTCGAGACTCTTCCCCTTTGCGGCGTCGAGCATCTCGTGCCATTTCTTCTCGGGAATCTCGATGAGTCCGTCGCCGTCGACAACCCTGAGTTCCTCTTTCCCGTCGGCAAAGAACACGGCCCTCACCTTCTCGACGTCCCTGACTTTCTCATCCTCCCGGACGCGGAAATTGAGCGGAGCGATGTTCGCCGGGACCGTCACGTCACGGTAATCGGGAAATATCGGCGCGTCGGCTGCCGACTTCACGGCCACCTCGCCGGGGTCGGAAACGCACGACGCCGTCAGCAGGCAAAGCCCCGCCACCGCCGTCAGACAACCTTTAAAATCGGTTTTTATCATTTTAATCTGCTATTCTGAAAAAGACAATTTTGTAGAAACTGTTTAAAATTAGCTGAAATTTATTGTCTGTGCAAATTTTTAACACAACATGAGCATTTACTTATCCCTCAGACTCCTCCTGATGATGGAAGTGAGCAAAAACGGCCGCTCCTTTCGATTTACCTATAACTCTCTCTATATCTGACAGTTCAGCCTCACGAATCCGTTTCACGCTCTTGAATTCCTTCATCAGCGTGGCCGCCGTGGCGGGTCCGACGCCGGGAATTGTGTCAAGCTCGCTGACAATCTGCCCTTTCGAGCGGCGGTTGCGGTGATGGGTGATTCCGAAGCGGTGAGCCTCGTCGCGCAAAGCCTGGATCACCCGCAGACTCTGTGACTTTTTGTCGATATAAAGCGGCAGCGTATCGCCGGGGAAATATATCTCCTCGAGACGCTTGGCGATTCCTACCAGAGCCACCTCGCCGCGGATGCCCATCTCCTCGAAGGCTTCGACGGCGGCGCTCAGCTGACCCTTGCCGCCATCCACGACCACCAGCTGCGGCAGCGGCTCTCCCTCGGCTATCATGCGGGTATAACGCCGGTGAAGAACCTCCTTCATCGAAGCGAAATCGTTCGCGCCCACAACGGTCTTGATGATGAAATGACGGTAGTCGCGCTTCGACGGCTTGCCGTTGCGGAAAACAACGCAGCTTGCCACCGGATTCGTCCCCTGGATGTTCGAGTTGTCGAAACATTCGATATGCCTCGGCTCGACGTTGAGACGGAAATCACTCTTCATCTGCGCCATCAGTCTCTCGACACCACGCTCAGGATTCAGCTTCTCGGCGATCTTCTCCGTATCCTTCATATACTGTGTGGCATTCTTCGTTCCCACTTCGAGAACCTTTTTCTTCCCCCCTTTCTTCGGAATCGTGAAAGTCACTCCCTCGAACTCCGTGTCGGGAAGAAAGGGAACGATCACCTCGCTGAATTTTTTTTCGAAACGGTTGCCGATCTCCGCGATCGCCATCGAGAGAATCTCCTCCCGGCTCACATCGTTCTGATGGCGCCGGAACTCTAAATTGAGACTCTGCGTCACGGCGCCCCGGTTAAGGTGCATGAAATTCACGAACGCGCGGTCCTCGTTCTCAACGTAGGCGAACATGTCGGCTTCACCCGCGGCAGGTTCTCCGATCACGCTCTTGGCGTTGTATCGCTTCACGGCCTCATATTTCTCCTTAGCCGCCTGCGCTTCCTCGAACCGCCACTCCTCGCTGAGCCTGTTCATCTCCTCGAGAAGCATCCGCTCGAGCTCCACAGTCTCGCCGTTCAGGATCTGCCTTACCCTGGAAATATATCTTCCGTATTCTTCCGGGCTCACCATCCCCCGGCAAGGACCCGAACATTTTTTAATATGATAGTCCAGACAGAGGTAGTATTTGTTGCGGGCGATGCTTTTCTCGTCGAGATTATGCTTGCAGCTGCGAAGCGGATAGACCTCCCTGATGAGATTCATGACAACCTTCGCCGACTGGATATTGCTGTATGGCCCGTAATAACGGCCCTTGAAACTCTTGTCGCGCGTCATGAACACCCGGGGGTAAAGCTCCTTTGTCACCACTATCATCGGATAAGACTTGTCATCCTTGAGAAGCACATTATAGCGGGGCTGATATTCCTTGATCATGGCGTTTTCAAGGTGAAGGGCATCTTCCTCCGAACCCACCACGATAAACCGCATGTCGACGATGTTTCTTACCAGCAGATTTGTCCTTGTGGAATCATGCCGGCGGTTGAAATATGAGGAGACACGCCGTTTGAGCCGTTTTGCCTTTCCGACATAGATCACCGTGCCGCGGCGGTCGAGATACATATATACCCCCGGCGACTCCGGCAGATTGAGAATTTTCTCACGCAGCTGTTCACCGGGGCGATTGTTGAAAAGGTCCTCTCTTGTGCGGTCGGGCTTTATCTCGATATCAAAACCTCCGATTTCATCGATGCTTCTGCCGGTTCCGGCAAGAAGTCTTCCGATATCCTCCTTGCGCGGAGAGCGTCGTGACTTCTCCTCCCCGGAGACCATGATTCCGTTTTCCCCCTCCGCATTTTCCATTTCTCCCTTTTCATCGGAAAAGACGGGAAGCAGTTCTCCGATTTCATCGGGAAGCGAAATGTCAGAGGATAAAGAAACCCCGATTTTATCGAGGTTTCTTTTGTCAGGATTAATATTGTCTATCCTATCCATTTGATGTGTCTGATCAATATTTGAGCAACGATGTCACCTCGCAGTCTTCCGGAAGAATCTTTCTTCCATCGAGGGCGGTCAGCTCCACGATGAAGTTGATATAGATTTTCTTCGGATTCATCGATTTCACGAGGTCGTAGCAAGCGCGCATCGTTCCTCCTGTCGCGAGCAGATCATCGTGGATCACCACCACATCGTCAGAGCAGATGGCATCACTGTGAAGCTCGATCATATCGACGCCATATTCTTTGGCGTATGATTTCTTCACCGTCACGGCGGGGAGCTTGCCGGGTTTTCTTGCCGGCACGAAACCGCAGCCAAGTTCGTAAGCGAGGATAGATCCTCCGATGAAGCCGCGGCTTTCGATTCCCACCACTTTCGTCACGCCTTTGTCACGATAAAGGTCGGCAAGCGAGGTGCTCATCAGATGCAGAGCCTCCCCGTTCTTGATCATCGTCGTTAGGTCGCGGAAAAGAATGCCCTTCGATGGAAAATCGGGCACATCGCGTATTGTTTTCTTAAGTTCCTCCAGTTCCATAGTTGAAGTATTATGTTTATATTAATCTTTATCCTTGCAGGGCTGACTCCTTCGAATCATACTTCGCAATCCGTTTGCTTATCTATTTAAGTTAACGTTTAGCTTTAACTGTATATTTGTCGGGAATTCAGCATTATATATTTAATTTGTTCCACGTGGAACAATTCTATCTGTGCAACAGAAGCAGGAGCACGTTGATATCAGAGGGAGACACCCCGGGTATCCGTGAGGCTTCGCCGATATTTCGCGGCTTATGCTTTGAGAGCTTCTGACGGGCCTCTGTGGAGAGGGCGTTTAGCTCGGAGAAATTCATGCTCTCCGGAATAAGTACATACTCAAGCCGGGTCTGCTTGTCGGCAAGCTCGCGTTCCCTCGCGATATAGCCGCCATACTTCACGAGTATCTCGGCAGCCTCCACTATCTCCTCTCTGCGGGCCTCTTCGATCGTATTGATTTCGGCAGCAAGTGCAGGTATAAGATCTCTCAGAATTTTGAAATCGAGGTGTGGTCTTTTCAACAGATCTATTATTCTGACGGATGCTGTCAGAGGCGTAGTACCGATCTTCTCGAGTCTCCCGTTAAGTTCAGGGGAAGCCTTTACAAGCTTACGCTCACAGAAAGCGATCAGACGGTCACGCTGCTTCCGCTTCGACACCATAGCGTCATACCGATCCTGCGAGGCGAGGCCGATGCGGTAGCCGGTCTCGGTAAGGCGCATGTCGGCATCATCCTGCCGTAGAAGGATGCGATATTCGGCACGCGAGGTAAACATCCGGTAAGGCTCGTCCACTCCTTTCGTGATGAGGTCATCGATCAAGACCCCGATATATGCCTGGTCGCGGCGAAGGACGAGCTCCGGTTCCCCTTTTGTACGCAGAGCCGCGTTGATGCCAGCCATGAGACCCTGCGCCGCGGCCTCTTCATATCCTGTGGTTCCGTTCACCTGCCCCGCGAAATAAAGGCCGTCGACAAGACGGGTCTGCAGATCGTGACGCAGTTGTCGAGGATCGAAGAAATCATATTCGATGGCATAACCGGGACGATAGAAATGAACATCGCGAAGCGCCGGAACTTTCTGCAGTGCCTCCACCTGAACCTTCCAGGGAAGCGAGCTTGAGAAACCGTTTATATAATATTCCTCGGTAGTCTCCCCCTCCGGTTCCAGGAAAAGCTGGTGACTCTCCTTGTCGGAGAAAGTGACGATTTTTGTCTCGATACTCGGACAGTAACGGGGACCTATACTCTGAATGTCGCCGTTATAAAGGGGGGAGTCGGCGAGGTTGTCGTTAAGAATCCTGTGGCATTCCGGATTGGTGTGGACAATCCAGCATGAACGCGACCCCAAAACTCTACCCTCTCCGGGAAGGAAAGAAAACTTATGAAAATCCTTCTCGGGGAAATCATCGCCTCGCTGCTCTTCGGCCAGAGAGAAATCGATTGTCCTGCCGTCGATGCGAGCCGGCGTACCGGTCTTCATCCTCCCGACGGTCATACCGAGATTCTGTAACTGCTCCGTTATGCCAAGCGATGCGTCCTCTGAAATACGTCCTCCGGAGATCTTCGTAGGTCCGAAATGCATCAGGCCGTTAAGAAATGTACCTGCTGTAAGGATTACATTCTTCGCTTTGAAAGAGAATCCCAAAGCGGTCTTTACACCCGTCACTCTGTATTCGGCATCTCCATCGTTCCGGTCGCTACCTTCCTCGATCGAGAGTTCGGAAACGGTGTCCTGAAAAATAAAAAGATTATCTACAGAATCGAGAGTACGACGCCATTCATCAATGAAACGGGTGCGGTCAGACTGCACACGCGGCGACCAGACGGCCGGTCCCTTGCTGCGGTTCAACATCCTGAACTGGATCGCAGTCCTGTCCGCGATAATCCCGGTCATGCCTCCGAGAGCGTCTATCTCCCTGACAATCTGACCCTTTGCAATACCTCCGATCGCCGGATTGCACGACATCTGCGCAATTCGGTTCATATCTTTGGTTATCAACAATGTAGACATGCCCATTCTTGCCGAGGCAACAGCAGCCTCACAGCCTGCATGTCCGGCGCCGATAACGATTACATCATACTCAAATCTCATAATTTAAATTTCACAAGTAAATTTAAATCGGTTTATAGTTCGGGTTTATGGTTTAGTAAATACCAATTGTTCGATGCATGAAGCAATAGGGATTCTCTAAATTTACGGGATTCAGGCATCAGGATATAGAGCCAGGGCCTCGTCTTCGTGCTTCTCCATGATCTCGCGCTCACCGGGGCCCTTGTCGTTGATACCGCACAGATGCAGCACGCCATGAATGATCACCCTCAGGAGCTCCTGAAGGTATGTATCGCCGACCTGCTCGGAATTGGAGCGCACCGTATCGAGAGATATGAGAATGTCCCCCCCTATCCTGTCTCCACGCGTATAATCGAATGTTATTATATCGGTATAATAATCATGATTGAGAATCTTTCGGTTCATGGCAAGAATGTATTCATCATCGCAAAAGCAATAAGTAAGATTGCCGGTATGCACATTATGCTCGTATGCCACCCGGTCAACCCATCTGCACACTTTCGCGAAATCGAGGGGAGGCATCTCAACACCCTCTGTCCTGAAATCGATCATAAATTCTAACGCGTTAATATTTTCACAAAAATACAAATTTCCCTCCTAATCTCCTTGAAATTTCCAAATTTTAGCAAAATACAGCCTTCAGTCTTCCGAAACATAGCAAAGCGGTAAATTCGAAGCTAAACGACGATAATTTCGCGAAATGTAGAAAACTCTTGTAATTTATTGAATATACAATAATTAATAGCAAAAATCGCTCCATTTAAGCCGCTGAGATTAGAAAAAAATATAAAACCGAGCAACTGCAAAGCAAAATATTCCCTCTGAAAGCATATTTCCGATGCAAAACGGAAAAGCACCAGGCCGACAGTACGTCGAGCCGGATGCAGGCAAAAAAATAAAAATGTTAAAAATGGCATGCACTATGAATGTATTTGTGTTTTAACTTCAATTAATTTCTGCGTATAAATTTGTTTAGAAACACTCATATCATTTCTATGTTATATTCCGCGACCGCTCCGCGATCGTTTGGCTTCGTGCTCGTTTTCCCCAGGTCAAATCGCCATGCCGATTTGACCCGGGGCGATAATCCGCGACCGCTCCGCGTTGGATTAATGGAAATAACAACGTGGCCGGAGGTTTGACCCTGGCAAAGGTCAGGGATTGTAGCCCCGGGTGGGGAAAAGCGAATGCTTTCCCCACCCGGGGTAGTTTAGCGGTGTGAATTACGACCGCGGGGCGGTCGCGCATACAAATCACGGAATGCAAGAGATATATACATTTGATACAAGGGAATAAACTAAGATGTAGCAGAATCGGTGGTTGACTCAAAAAAAAATTTCAACACTTAATTTAGTCTCTAAAAAATCATCCCGCAGAGGGCCCGCAGAGGTTTTCCCACAAAGGCTTTGCTTCCGGTTTGTCTCAATTCTGAGGTGCGCCATCGGCTTTTAGAGTGCGCCGAGGGGCTGACGCGGAAGATTCAGCAATGTTTGTCGGCATCGTTTTCGCGGCTGGCTCTGTGAGCTCTAAAAGTCGAAGACGCAATCTCGTTATTTTAAACATCACAAGAGAATCTCCCTACAATAGATAATGCTTTGCGTAAAAAACCTTTGCGGGCCCTCCGCCCCTCTGCGGGAGGTTTAAAATTAAGATAATTAAATATATAACTAATATATTTCTCGCTTTGTCCGACTAAAAAATTTTCGAAAGAAATTTAAACAGTTTCTTACATTTTGTGACATTTGTCACATTTATTCAATTTAAAAAAAATTAATTTTGTAATTAGATGAACTATTGCCGAAATTCGGCATAACAGATAACTTAAATAAACAACATCATGAAACAACTGATCACATTCGCGATGTGCTTCATAACAATGACTGCATTCGCACAAAAATTTGAACCCGAATGGGTTGGAGAGGTTAAGGTTCTTACTGTGTCAGGCGATACAGTGGCAAACGATACTGAAAAATGCAATGTCCAGATCAAGACTTCCTCCTCCGCCGCTCGAATAATAACTGGCTTCGGAAACATCAACCAGAAAATCACTATCAAGGGAGGCCAGTCTACTTCCCAGATTCCGTTGAGCTCCCAACCGGTATATCTTGTAGTGAAATGCAAGGACAACGATTCCGACCCACAGAGCTTCATTCAGATCATGAAACTTGAAGAGAAGAAAAAGGAACGCAAGGCGGAACTCGCAAAAGTGAACTGGATCGGCAACGTGTCGGAAAACAACATGAAATTCGTTCCATTCGATGCAAAGAGATATGGCAAGTCATCTTATCTATTGAAGATCAATCCCGTTGAGGGAGAATTCGGTGTGCGTGTCCTTAACCCCAACGAGAGAGACGAAAAAGTTCTGATGCTATATTGCTTCGGAATGCATTGAGTCAAAAAAGCATTGGTCGATATAAAATTTAATTATAGTTAACATTTTTTAACTAAATGGGGGGGGTAAAGTAACTATTCAGCGGACACGCTAAGGCGATAATGTGGAATAGACATCACCA
>CAJTYD010000066.1 GCA_910583775.1 uncultured Muribaculaceae bacterium
AGCCGGAGGACTTCATGGCCTTGAAAGCAGTCTCGATCTCCCAGCGTTTCTTATAAGTCAAGACAGCACCTTCTGGACGGTTGAAACATATGAGAATCTGCAATTCGGGAATCCCGTCGGAGTTCTTGATCCGGCTTCCGGCAAGATAGACATATTCACCCTTGTGAAGGAAAAGCTTATAGTAAAATTTCTCCTGGCCGACCCTGAGGTCATTGAAAAGCCACCATGCACGTATACGCTCACCGGAGGAAGGCTTGACAATCCAGAAGTTCTGCCGGATACGGATGTAATACCGGATGCGCCGACTGTTCAGCCATCCGATCCATTCCTTTCCTATGAACTCCCTGTCAGCGACCAGACAGTCGATACAGTCCTGTCCGAAAAGGCGGATGAAACGCTCCATGATTTTCTTACGTTCTTCCCAATTGGAGTTGCCTCTTTTGGGGAGAAGACTGAAAATAAGAGGGAAAGCAATCCCCTTGTATGTCACGCCCAGCATCAGTATGTTGATGTTGAAATCCCCGAACTTCCAGTTGGTACGGTCCATGCTCAGAACAAGATCCGTCTTGACAGGAAGCAACGAGAAAATCATACGGGCGACTATGTCGAGATCAAGAACGTACTTGGCGAAGAATCTTTGAAGACGTCGCAGGCTGGAGTCCCTGTCCACGTCTGTGGGCATCGCGCCAGCCAGTTTATGAAGGCTGACTGTCTGCACCACACACAGCGCGTGGAGGAGCAACGCCATAAGCTTTATGCGAGCCAGATTCACACTTTGTCCAAAATGCTCTTGCATAATCGGAAGGATTTGGTTAACTTTGACCAAGTCCTTGGAATTAGTAGTTTTCATGAGAAAAAGCCGCGAAACTTTTCCTTTAAATTACTAATTTTCAAGGACTTTTACAAATATAATCGACTGAAATTTAGATGTTTAACAGCATAATTTCAATTTTTGTCATCTACTAAATTAAAAGATACATAAAAATGAAAAATCCGGCGTTCATTTTTGTTTTGGCTCTTATGGCTACGTTTCTGCCAGGCGCCAAAAACCGTTATACTACTGAAATAAGTGGCCAACTTAACGGTGTCGAGAGCGATTCTCTGTTGGTTGGCTCCTACCGTCTCGGGCAGGATGATCCTATTGTCGACACCGTCCCGATGAAGAACGGCAGTTTTTCCTTTAACATAACCGACAGCCTCCTCCGGGAGGTTCAGATATTTGCGAAACCGGCTACAGGAGACGAACTGAAAAACACAAACTTGAAATTCATGCTGATTCCCGGAAAACATATTGAAATAACGGGGTCTCTTGAAAACTACACTCTTAAAGGAGATAGATTTTACGAAGATTACAGTCAGTTTTTCAAGATATGCCGCCCATACATACACAAAATTGATTCCGTGTCCGTAATATGCGATGAATTGAAAGAAAGAACAGGCTCCGACGGTATAACCGCCGATTCGATCCGGAAAGTATATGCTCCTGTAACAGCCTGGGAAAATGAAATAATCCGGCTTAAGAAAGACTTTATCCTGAAGAATCCGGATAACGATCTTTCAATGTATCTGCTTTCTGAATTACCGCTTGACACCGCGGCCGAATACATCGACAGTCTTTCTGAGCGCGTCAAAGGCGGAGTAATGGCGCCGCTAAATCAGTCCCTCAAAGAATTTATCGATAGAAACAAGGCCCGGGAAAAAGCCCTCGAAGAACTTACCCCCGGAGCGAAAGCCCCTGATTTCACACTTAAAGACATTGACGGGAATAACTTTTGCCTTTCATCTTTAAGAGGCAAATATGTGACACTCGATTTCTGGGGGAGCTGGTGCGGATGGTGCATAAAGGGCTTTCCGGAAATGAAAAAGATTTATGAAAAATACAAAGGGCGCGTCGAATTTGTCGGTATCGACTGCAACGATACCGAACAGGCATGGAAGAAAGCCGTTGAGCGGCATAAGCTGCCTTGGATAAATGTGCGCAACAACGACACCGGGGCAGATGTGACCTTGATGTATGGCATCAATGGATATCCTACCAAAATCGTCATCGACCCGGAGGGGAAAATCAGCCGTTTTTTTATCGGCGAGAGTCCAGAGTTTTACAACTATATTGAATCTCTTATGAAATAGAAAAGTACTCAGAAACTGTTTAAATTTTTTTCGAAAACAGTTTCTGAGTTCTTTTTTACGATTTGCCGGTAAGGAGGCCCTGAAGGTCGTGAAGGGTCTGGAGGGCCTGCAGCGGGGTGAGGTTGTTGATGTCGACGCCGAGCAGGCGGTCGCGGATCTGCGAGAGCAACGGGTCGTCGAGCTGGAAAAACGACAGCTGGTAGCCGTCGCGGGCCGTGCCGATCGAGGCCACGTTCCCCTTCCCCTTGAGCTTCTTGTCGCCGGCGGGATTATTCTTCGAGCCCTCCTCGAGCTGGGCGAGCACCTGGTTGGCGCGTTTCACGATCGAAGGTGGCAACCCGGCAAGCTTGGCCACATGGATTCCGAAGCTGTGGGCCGAGCCGCCGCGCTCGAGCTTGCGCATGAAAATCACCTTCCCGTTGATCTCCTTCACCGAGACGTTATAGTTGACGATACGCTTGAAGGTCTTCTCCATCTCGTTTAGCTCATGATAATGGGTGGCGAAGAGGGTCTTCGGCCGCGCGTATCCGTTCTCATGGATATGCTCCACGATGGCCCAGGCGATCGAGATACCGTCGTAGGTCGACGTTCCGCGGCCGAGCTCGTCGAAAAGGATAAGCGAGCGCGGACTCATGTTGTTGAGAATCGCCGCAGCCTCGTTCATCTCCACCATAAAGGTGGATTCTCCCGAAGAGATGTTGTCGCTGGCGCCGACACGGGTGAATATCTTGTCGACGACACCGATTCTTGCCGCCTCGGCGGGAACGAAAGAGCCGGTCTGAGCCATCAGCGTGATCAGTGCGGTCTGGCGCAGCAACGCCGACTTACCGCTCATGTTCGGGCCGGTGATCATCAGTATCTGCTTCGAATCCGAGTCGAGCTCCACATTGTTGGAGATATACGGTTCGCCAGGCGGGAGGCGACGCTCGATCACGGGATGCCGCCCCTCGGTTATGGAAAGCGAGATGGAGTCGTCTACCACAGGACGCACATACTTATACTGCTCGGCCACCTCCGCCATAGAAAGGAAGCAGTCGGTCATCGACGCCGCCGTGGCGTTGGCCTGGATAGCGCCGATATAAGTGCATGAGCCTTCGAGAAGCTCCGTATACAGGCGCTGCTCTATTTCGGCTATCCGCTGCTCGGCGCCCATGATCTTCTCCTCGTAATCCTTGAGTTCGGGGGTGATATAGCGCTCGGCGTTCACAAGCGTCTGCTTGCGTATCCAACCCTCCGGCACCTTGTCCTTATGAGTGTTGCGAACCTCGATGTAATAACCGAATACATTATTGAAAGCTATCTTAAGCGAAGGTATCCCCGTGGCCTCCGACTCGCGCTCCTGAATTCTACGCAACGCGCCGCGGCTGTCGTCATGAAGTCCGCGCAGCTCGTCGAGTTCGGCGTCGACGCCGGGTGCGATCACGTTGCCCTTGTTCAGCGCCACCGGGGCGTCGTCGCGCACAACGCGGGCGATCGTCTCCGAAAGCTGCGTGGTGTCGGCCATCTTCCCGGCGATCTCCTGAAATACCTCCGAATCCGTCTCCTGCAGGCAGCGGCGCAATGCGTCGGCGGCACGAAGCGAATCGCGGAGCTGCACGAAATCGCGCGGCCCGATACGCTTGGCGGCGAGCTTGCCCATTAGGCGCTCCAGGTCGCCGACTCCGCGGAGAGCCTCCGCGGCGCGGGCGCGTGCCGAAGGGTCCTTGAAGAAATATTCCACGGCGTCCTGGCGGCGCGTTATCTCCTTGATGTCGAGAAGCGGAAAGGCTATCCACGAATGAAGGCGCCGCGCCCCCATGGGGGTCACGGTCTTGTCCATCACGTCGAGAAGCGATTTTCCCTCCGGCGACAGAGGCTGGAGAAGCTCGAGATTTCTGAGCGTGAACTTATCGAGGCGCATGAACTTGTCGCCGTCTATGCGGGCGAGCGAGGTGATATGCGAGATCTCGTTGTGCTGGGTGAGGTCGAGATAATGGAGCAGGCTTCCGGCGGCGATCACGGCATCCTCCATGCCGTCGACGCCGAAACCCTTGAGGCCGGCCGTTCCGAAATGTCGGGTGAGCCTCTCTCTGGCCGCATCCGAGGTATAGACCCAGTCGTCAAGCTCGAAGACGCTGCACTTATGATTGAAATGCTCCTCGCAGAACTGGCGGGTGCCGTGCATGCGCAGCAGCTCCTTGGGAGCGATTCCCGTCAGCAGCTTGTCGACATAGTCGGCGCTCCCCTGCGCGCAGAGAAACTCCCCGGTGGAGAGGTCGAGAAACGCCACACCCACCGACGACTTGTTCACGTGGATTCCCGAGAGGAAATTGTTCTCACGCGCCTTCAGCGAATTGTCGTTGAGGTTCACGCCCGGGGTGACGAGCTCGGTTATTCCGCGCTTCACCAGCTTCTTTGTGAGCTTAGGGTCTTCGAGCTGCTCGCAGATAGCCACACGCCGCCCGGCCCTTACGAGCTTCGGAAGATACGAGTCTAGGGCATGGTGGGGGAAGCCCGCAAGCTCCACATACGCTGCCTTTCCGTTGGCTCGCCGCGTAAGCGTGATTCCGAGAATCTCGCTCGCGGCTATGGCGTCGTCGGAGAATGTCTCGTAAAAGTCGCCGACACGAAACAGCAGTATCGCGTCGGGATGCTTTTTCTTCATCTCCGTATATTGTCCCATCAAAGGGGTTTCGGCATATTTACCCATTTTTCAATTAAATTATAAGGGGAATACCTTCAGTGTCCATACCGCCATCCCGACGTAGATCATCAGTCCGACCACGTCGTTGGTGATCTGGATGAAGGGACCGGTGGCGAGAGCCGGGTTTATCTTTAGTTTCTCGAGCGTGAGAGGCACGAGCGCGCCGAACACCGTCGAGAAGACCACAATGCAGAAGAGCGAGAGCGCCACCGCCATCGTCAGGGCGTAATTTCCCGGTTCGGTAAGCAGCGTGTAAGCGAACACGGCCACGGAGATGACCACGCCGTTAAGCAGCGAGATCCGCAGCTCCTTCCAGAGCTGCTGCCAGAATTCCTTGAGGTCAAGGCGTCCGTTGGCAAGGCCCTGGACCACAATCGCCGATGCCTGCACGCCGACGTTTCCGCCGGTTCCGCCGATCAGCGGGATGAAGTAGGCCAACGCGGTCACGGCGGCAAGCTGAGCCTCGAAGCCGCTTAGAATCAGCGAGCTCAATATTCCGCCGGCGATACCGATAAGCAGCCATGGCAGACGCGCCTTGCACTGGGCGAAGACCGAGTCGTCGGCATCGACGTCCGACGAGATACCCGAAGCCAGCTGATAGTCACGCTCGCTGTGCTCGCGCACCTGGTCCATCACGTCGTCGACCGTGATCTGTCCCACCAGGCGCCCGATACTGTCGACGACGGGCATCGCCACGAGGTCATACTTCTCGAAATCTATGGCAACCTCCTCGATAGGCGTGTCGGCCTTCACCGACACCGGATCGAGCTCCATCACGTGCTTTATCTTTGACACGGCCGGATGCGTGATCATCTTCTTGAGCGGGAGCACCCCCTTCAGACGGTTGTCGTCGTCTACCACATATACGTAATAGATGTCGTCGAGATCCTCGGCCTGATGACGCATCTCCTTGAGGCATTCCGGCATCGAGAGGTTCTCGTTGACCGAGATAAGCTCCGTGCCCATAAGACCTCCGGCCGTGTCCTCGTCATACTGGAGAAGGTCGACGATATCTCCGGCCTGCTCCATGTCCTCGATATTCTGGATCACCTCCTCGCGGTCCTCCTCGTCGAGTTCCTGGATAAGGTCGACGGCGTCGTCGGTGTCGAGCAGGTCGATGAAATGACCGATCTGTTCTGGGTCCATCCCCTCGAGGAGTCTCGCACGGTCCTCCTCGTCGAGTTCCATCAGCACGTCGGCCTTCTGCTCCTTGTCCTCGATGAGATGGAACATCCATTCCGCCTCCTTCAGATCAAGGCTCTGGAACAGCTCGGCGATATCGGCGGGATGGAGTCCGACAAGCTCCTGCCGCGACTGTTCCTCGTCGCCCGCGTCTATCAGATGCTGGATGCGTTCTATATCCTCTTCGCTGAATTCCTTCATTGCGTTTTTATGTCAGTTTCTAATATTTGAAAGCCGAGCCGCCCAGGAATTCCCTCAGCAGGGAGGTAGCGGGAATCTGCGACACCGGTATGGGCTGGAAATAGCTGAGGAACCGCAGCAGGCGGTAAGCCTCGGCATATTGCGGAGCTGTCCGGGGCACGCTTCTGAGCAGCGGCTCTGCATAGTTGCGCATAACCCCTATCTCGAAAATGAGGGATGAATTGAATGTGGCGTCGGCGTTTTCGGCAAACGGGAAGATCCACTTCTCCTCGCCGCGGCGCACGCTCGGCCATCTTCTGATGGTCTCCAGAGCCGACGTTCCGCGGTATTTGTGGTCGCGGACGATACGGCGCAGCAGACGGTTGTCGGAAGTCGATATCCAGTTGTGGTCGTCTATGCGCAGCGTGGTGAGCGCCGAGACGTATATCTTGAAAATGCTCTTCGGCGAGATTCCGAAGGTAAGCTCGGGGTTTAGGCCGTGAATGCCCTCGATTATAAGCACGTCGTTCTCCTCGAGGCGCAGCGGCCGCTCGGTCTCCACGCGACGGCCGAGCTCGAAACTGTAGGTCGGCAGGTTTATCTCCTCGCCGGCGAGCAACCGGTTGAAATCCGAAGAGAGCCGCTCGAGATCAAGGGCGTGGAGACTCTCGAAGTCGTAGTCGCCCGATTCGTCGCGCGGTGTTTTCTCTCGGTCCACGAAATAATCGTCGAGCGAGATCATCTTGGGAGTGATGAGGTTTGTCATCAGCTGTATGGCCAGACGCTTGCAGGAGGTGGTCTTGCCCGAAGATGAAGGCCCGGCGATCATCACGAACTGGGCCTCGCCGCGGTGACGGCGTTCGGCGATCTCGTCGCTGATGCGGCCCAGGATCTTGTCGTGAAGCGCCTCGGCGGTATTGATCAGATCGGCGGTGGTGCGCCGCTCCACTGCGCGGTTCAGGTCGCCCACATTCGAGACCCTGATTACCTTGTTGAACTTCAGGTATTCCGTAAAGGCATGATACATCTTCTCCTGGTCGATCGGCCGGGCCGGAAGGGAATGGTCGGCGGCATCGAAGGCCATGAGAAGGAATCCGCTCTTGTAGCTCACGAGGTCGAAGACGCCGATGTGGCCTGTGGAAGGAGCCAGCGGACCGTAGTAGCTGTCGGCAAGGCCGTCGAGAGTGTAATAAGTGGTATAGAGATGGTCAACGGTCTCGAGGAGCTCCACCTTGTCGGGGAGGTCCTGGCTGCGGAAAATATCCATCACGTCGTCGGTGAGTTTTTCCTTCCTGAGGAAAGGAATATCGGCGTCATGGATCTCGGCCATACGTTTTTTTATCTTTTCCACCTCCTCTGCGGAGGGTTCGTATGCCTTTCCGTCGGCCTTGAGGAGACGGCAGTAGTTACCGCGGCAGATCGAGAGCTCGATGCGCAGCACGAGAGCCGGGAAAACGTCCTTCACCGCCTTATACAGCATCATGCACAGCGAGCGGACATATACATCCCTCCCCTGCCGCGTCGAAACATCAGTGAATTCCACTACCTTCGGAGAGAATACCGGGAACGACAGCGCCTCCGTCTTGTTGTTTACAAGAGCGCATATCGGCCTGAAAACCAGGCGTGAGCCCAGAGACGAGGCCAGCTCAAGAAGCGAGGAACCGCCCTCTATGTCGACATACTCCTCGACATTCCTGCAATATATCCTTATAGTCTTTTCCATAACGAGACAGTCTTTTACGCAAAAGAAATGGCCTTTTGCGTTATATGCAAAATTAATAAATAAAATTAAAGAAATAAGGCAACTTTCGATAAAAACGAATCAACAAACTGCGGATAAAAGCTTTTTAAAGGCTAAAAAATGTCTTCTAAAGAGAAAAATAACAAAAGTTTAGCAAAAGTTTTGGCTGAATAAAAAAGATTTGCTACCTTTGCACTCGCGAAATGCGCCAGCGCGTTCAGACACGCCGGAGGCAGCCGCTCTCAGTGGCCCATTCGTCTATCGGTTAGGACGAGAGATTTTCATTCTCTAAAGAGCAGTTCGACTCTGCTATGGGCTACCAAATTTATAGAATCGACACAAAAAGAAATTTTTAAAAATGGCAAATCATAAATCGTCATTAAAAAGAATTCGCCAGGCGGAGAAAAGGAAACTCGAGAACCGTTACTGGGCCAAGACAGCGAGAAACGCAGTGCGCAAGGTGCGCAAGATGACCGACAAGGCCGAGGCCGAGGCAGCTTTCAACAAGCTGAGCGCGCTTCTGCAGCGTCTGGGTCGCAAGAACGTGATTTCGAAAAACAAGGCCGCTAACCTCTGCAGCGGTCTGGCGAAGCATATCAATAAGCTTGGTTGACAATAAATAGTCTCGGGGCATGTCGGAGCGGGGCTTGAAACGCCTTGCGCCATTCCGGCGGCCGCGAGTGTGTAGGCCCATTCGTCTATCGGTTAGGACGAGAGATTTTCATTCTCTAAAGAGCAGTTCGACTCTGCTATGGACTACATCCCCAAATCCATCCTATCCCCGAGACCGGCAGTCTTCTTGATTGTCGGTCTCATCTTTTTAAATTGCTTTCTTTAATATTCTTAAAATGATTAAAACGCGCCATCTGCTCCTTTTATGCGCCTTGACCGTGTCGGCCCTGCTTCCCGCCATGGCCGAAGCCGAATGGAACGACTCCATCCGCTATCGCGGAGAGATCAACGTCAGTTTCGCCGGAGGGAAGAACACTCCTTTCTGGCTCATGAACAATCAATGGGGGCTCTCGTCAAGAGAACGCAACAACGGATATCTGCGCCTCGGGGCTTTCAAAGACCTCGACCGCGGCAAGCGCTTCTCCTGGGGCGCCGGTGTCGACCTCGCCGTCGGATACCGTATGCCGTCGGTCTTCGCCGTCCAGCAGCTCTATGCCGAAGTGAAATACCGCTGTCTCGACCTGATGGTCGGAAGCAAGGAGATCCCCGGATTCTTCGACAGCCCTGATCTCGCCTCGGGCAACCTTCTCTATGCCGGCAACGCGCGCCCGATTCCGCAGGTGAGAGCCGGAATCTTCGACTATGCCGATTTCTGGGGCACAAACGGCTGGTTCGCCGTCAAGGGTTATCTGGCTTTCGGCAAATTCACAGACAACAACTGGATAAAAAACTGGGTGGCTCCCGACACGAAATACACCCTCGGAACCCTCTATCATTCCAAAGCCCTCTTCTTCCGCGGCGGTAACGCAAAGAAATTCCCGCTCGAATTCGAGTTCGGCATGGAGATGGCTACCGAATTCGGAGGCACAACCTACAACTACCCCTCCCCGGGGAACAAACTGAAAATGCCTTCCGGATTCAAGAACTGGATCAAGGCCATCATTCCCATGGGGGGAGGATCGGACACTCCGGCGGGCGAGCAGACAAACGTCGAGGGCAACTTCCTCGGAAGCTGGAACTTCGCCCTTTCATGGAAGCCTCAGGCCGACTGGAGCCTGCGCCTCTATTACGAGCATTTCTTCGAAGACCATTCGATGATGACATTCGACTATCCCTGGAAGGACGGCCTCTACGGAATTCACGCCAAACTCCCGTCAAACCGCTGGGTTTCCGACGTGCTTTACGAATTCATATATATGAAAGACCAGTCAGGCCCTGTCTATTGGGATCATACTCCCGAGATCAACGAGCAAGTGAGCAGTCGCGACAACTATTACAACCATTATATCTACAACGGGTGGCAGCACTGGGGAATGGGCATCGGCAACCCGCTGATAATCTCCCCGGTATATAACGACAATCACCGTCTCTTTTTCCGCTCCACCCGCATGTGGGGCCATCATCTCGGCTTCAGGGGGCAGCCTCTCGACGAACTCGGCTATAAGGTGCTCGCCTCGGTTCAGAAAAGCTGGGGAACCTACGACCGTCCGTTCAA
The DNA here is from genome assembly GCA_910583775.1 of uncultured Muribaculaceae bacterium. Taxonomy (GTDB): domain Bacteria; phylum Bacteroidota; class Bacteroidia; order Bacteroidales; family Muribaculaceae; genus Lepagella. The sequence goes on from CAJTYD010000066.1 coordinate 10,084, forward strand.
GGAGCCGATGAAGAGCTTCAATCTCCTTGTCGAGGCCAGCTACACTCCGAAGGCTCTTCCCGGCTGGAGGGCCGATCTTTCGTTCGGCATGGACGCCGGCTCGCTGATCGGAAACAGCTACGGAGCGATGCTCCGCATCAGCAAGACCGGATGGCTCTTCGGTAAGTCAAAGAAAAACAGATAACCCTCTCCGGCAGTCTCATTCCAATCATAATTGCAACTCATGAAAAAGACATTATACTTCCTCTCCCTGATGGTTCTTTCTCTATCGATGCTTGCCGGCTGCGGCAAAGCCTCGCACAACGGCCACGTTGACGGCAACTGGGAGATTATGAGCATCGAGAACCGCCAGGACGGAACGGTCACCGTTCCCGACCAGCATTTCATCGCCCTTTACCTCCATGTTGTAAACCTCTTCCCCAACGGTATCTCGGGCAACATGCACTACAGCAAGCAGGAACAGAAGATCTCGATGGATTTCCCCTATTCCGAATCGGAGAGCGGTGCGGCGGCGCTCCGTCTCTACGGCATCTATACGAATCCTGTGGTTTTCGAAGTGCTGAAAGCCGACCGCAAGCAGCTCGTGCTACGCACCCCCGAGACCGTCATCACCTGCCGCCGCTACTGATCCGCCGTCAGCCTCAACCATTCCGACCATGCGGCGTATTTTTCAGATCTCACTCCCGGTGATCATGAGTTTCATGATCGCGCTCCTGCTGTGCGCCTACCGCTCGGAGGAGAGCCGGAAGCTGCACAGGGCGGAAAGGCTTTTCGACAAAGACAACTCGGAGGCAAAGGCGATGCTCGCGTCGGTGGATACTCTCGGGCTTTCCGAGAATGACCGCAATCTCTGGCATCTGCTCCAGACACGATGCCATTATTTCTTCAACGACCCCGCCTTTCCCGATTCCGTTCCCACCCCGACGGAACTCGCCATCATAAAGGAGGGGGATCCTGACAAACTTTTCGAGCTTTATTTCTGGAAAGCGAACCGTCTCTATAACCGGGGCCGTTACGACGAGGCCATGATCTGCATCGAGAAGTGTCTCCGCCATATCGAAGATTCCTCCCAGAGTGAGCAGGAGAACGACGCCATCCGTGCCCACAGCCATGGCCTTAAATCCCATATATGGCTCAAGGCCGGGAATTTAGAGGAATCCGACAGAAGCAACGCCCTCTCTGAAAGCTATTACGTCAAAACCGGAAAAGAGATGCGACAAACTAAATGGAATCATCTCATGAAAGCCTCGCTCCTTATAAAGAAGAAGCGGGACGCCGAGGCGTTACTGATTCTCGACAGCCTTCGGAACTCATATTCCGACACACCCTCTCATGCGTTCAACGATCTGCCGAAATTTCTGGATACTCTGGATCTGACGTCGCTTCTGCCCCTTTTCCGTGAAAAGAGAGTTGACGAATACCGCGGCATAATCTCAAGACTCGCCAACGACTCTGCGGTTAGGAATTATCCGGATTTCCATGCCTACAAAGCGTTGCTTGCATATCACGACGGAGATTACGAAAACGCCGAAAAGGAGCTGACGGAGGCATGGCGTCTTAACAACGGCGTACTGAATGCCTTCGGCGACCCAATGGGAATGGCTGAACTCGGAAAGGCCATCAACATTAAGAGAGGTGAGCTCGAAAAAGCGCTTGATAAGGAAAAACGAATCTCCGACTATTTCCGCTGGAAGTCGGAAAACGCATTGCCCAATTCTATAAACAAGGCCATAAACGAATATAATCTGCAGCTCACTGCCGAGGCCGCCATCAAGGAGCGTAACGCCCGCACCGTCACCCTGCTGATAATAATCATCGCAATAATTCTTATTGGCGTTACCCTAATATTCTCGCTCATAGCCCTGCGCCGCCATCGCGAGAGGATAGCCCTGACAGTAGAGGAACTCAACAATCTGAGGATAAAGGACGCCGACAGAAGGAAGAGCATTCATAACCTGCTTTCGTCCCGGTTCGAGATGCTCAACCGGATGTGTGACGACTATTTCGAGATGGCTGATCTCAATGATGTCACACCCCTTAAAAACGAGATCTACAAGAATCTAACCGTCCAGCTCAAGGAGATGCGGAGCGAGAAATTCCGCCGCCAGCTCGAGCAGAGCGTCAACACCGACCTCGACCGCCTGATGGATCGCTTCTCCTCGCTCGACAATATTTCGAAGGAAGACTATAACCTTTTCCTATATCTTGCATCGGGATTCTCGATCAAGGCCGTGGGAATTTTTCTCGACTTGAAGAAATCGAGCGTCTACAGCAAGCGCCGTCGCCTTCGCGAGAAGATCGAGGCAAGCGGCCACCCCGACACGACCGAGTTCCTCGACTATCTCTAAAAAAATAATCCACTATTATTCAACAACTTACTAACATTCTTAAAATCACACACTTACACAACTGGAATATTTAATCCTGCCAACCACCTATCATTCAGCCGCTTATCCCGCCAAATGAATAAGATTTACGGAGGTTAAAACCTCCCGGGAAACATTAATTCGTAGTAATTTTGCATATCCTCTAAACAAAATTAAAATCTGATCTCATGATAATTCCCGATTCCATTTCCCGGAGCATCGCCCGTTTGAAATCATTCGCCGCGGCAGCGGCGGCTGTAATGTTGCTTATGTCGCCCTCACCCGCGGCCGCTGACAGTTTTAGTCTCAAAGGGACGGTCAAGGACCGCCTCACGGGTACCATGCTTTTCGGAGCACATGCAAGACTTCTGAATCCAATCGACAATTCATTGTTGAAAGAGCAAGAAGCCCTAAAAAAGTGGGGCACATTGTCGGGAGGCATCTATACGGAAACCGGCAGAATCTCTGAATTCAATTTTAACGTCCCCGACAGAACGAAAAAATATATCCTTGAGATTTTAAAGGAGGGCTATGAATCATACCGTGACACTATCGACCCGGCTAAGTTTTCAAGAAAGCTTGCCGAAATAGACCTCGGCTCAATCTACATGGCAAGAAAGGCCCGCAAGCTCGATGAACTGACAGTGACGGCGACAAAGGTGAAGTTCTACCACAAAGGGGATACGCTTGTCTACAACGCCGACGCCTTCAACCTTGCGGAGGGCAGTATGCTGGATGCCGTGATTCACCAGCTACCGGGAGTGGAATTGAAACCTGACGGCCGAATTTACGTCAACGGGCGTTTCGTGGAGAGCCTTCTTCTCAACGGAAAGGATTTCTTCAAGGGCAACAATCAGCTGATGCTCGAAAACATAGGAGCCTATACGGTGAAGGATATCGCCATATATGACCGCCAGGACGACATGGACAAAATAATGGGAAAGGATTACGGGAAGAAAATATATACCATGGACGTTCGGCTGAAAAAGGAATATAATCAGGGACTCCTGGCAAACACCGAGGCCGGCTACGGCACCAAAGACCGCTACCTTGGCAGACTGTTTGCCTTATGGTATGCCGACCATGCGCGTGTCTCCTTTTTCGGCAACGCGAACAACCTCAGCGACAACCGCAAACCGGGACAGGACACCGGATTCACCCCTGCGACAATGAATTCCGGCGATTATAAGAATTATTCAGCCGGAATCGACTATTGGGCCGAAGTTCCCTTCAAGGGCATTTCCATAAAGGGCAACGCCGAAATGAACCGCTCGATCGTGAAACGCGACAAGGAGGTCTATACCACCAATTTCCTCGACAAGGGCAATACTTACGGCTACTCGTTCCTCAACGCCAGACTGCGCTCCTGGGATATCTCGACATATCATGAGCTCGACTTTCAGAAAACCGACTGGAACCTCCGGATCTCCCCCTCGTTCAAATGGAGACACAATAATAATTACGAGAGCCTTGTCGCTGCTACCTTCAGCCGGGAATGGGATAATCTTGACCAGGAATTCCTTTCATCTGTCTATAGTTCCGACAATTCCGGCATACTTTCATCGCTCATTAACCGCAATATCGAGAGGGAAAAAGAGACCGGGCATTCTATAGAGGCAAAACTCTACGCAAACGGTAAGGCAAAGCTTGCCAACGGCACCGACGCCATCTCCTATCTCCTTTCAGGCAATTACCTCAGGAACGACTTCGACCGGTTCCAGCGCTTCATGCTGAATTTCGGCGACAGACCTGATCCTGCCGATCAGGCTGACCGCTATTTCCGCAACCGTCCCGATTACCGTTGGAACGCAAAAGGAGCGTTGGGCTATATCTGGCTAATCTCTCAGAATCTATCGGCCGACATGTATTACCAGATTGACCACAATACCTCGCGCGAGGTCTCCGATCTTTTCCGGCTTGACCTTCTCTATTCGCAGATCGAGGAGAATCCCTTCGGCTGGCTACCCTCGGCTCTGGAATATGAAAAGACTATCGATCCCCGGAACAGCTTCGACAGTCGGAAAACCTCCGACCTTCACACAGCGAACATAAATCTTTCCTACAGGCTCCCATCACGGAATCTTCATCTGTCGCTCCGCCTTCCGCTGGCATTCAGACATCAGCGGCTCCGTTATCATCGCGGAGAGATCGACTCACGCATCACGCGCGATAAATTCTTTCTCGGCAACATGGATCTGGAAATGAACTGGAATCCCAAACTCGGATGGATTTATTTCCATTTCTTCCGCCGGGTGACATCGACCGATCCCGTCGACATGATCGAGATGCGCGACGACCTCAACCCGCTTGAGATACGTCTGGGGAATCCGGGGCTGAAGGATATGGCGAGCCATGACTTCACTCTCAACCTGCAACGCTACAACCGTCAGAACGGCCTGCAGCGTAGCTATTCGGTTTCCGCCTCCTTCATAACCGATGCCCTGGCATACGGATACAGCTACGATTCCGCGACAGGCGTGAAAAGCGGCCGGATGTATAACGTGAACGGCAACTGGAACATCAGCGGGCACCAGGCATTGAACTTCTCGTTTGGGCCATCCAAAAGATTCTCCTTCAACAATATGACGAGGTTGAGATACGCAAGAAACGTCGATATGCTCGGCGAGGACAAGGCAGAGCCTGTTCGCAATAAAGTGGACAATTACAATATATCCGAATCGGTTTCGCTCGATTATTCATTCGCCAAAAGCCGGGTATCGCTCTTCGGAGAAGCGGGATGGAGCCGTTTCAGCAGCCGACGCCGGAACTTCAGAAGTTTCAACATGACCGATTTCCAGTATGGCGTCAGAGGGAATTTCCGGCTTCCCTACAACTTCAGCATATCGACCGACCTTACCGTCTACTCGCGCCGGGGCTACAGCGATCCCTCGCTCAACACCGACAACATCGTCTGGAACGCGCGCCTCACCTACTCGGTGCTTAAGGGCAGCCTTCTCTTCATGGCCGACGGCTTCGACATGCTTCACAACCTAAGCAACGTCTTCTACACGGTCAACGCCCAGGCGCGCACCGAGACCTACACCAACGTTCTTCCGCGCTACTTCATGTTCCACATTCAGTGGAAATTCCACAAAAAGCCACGCCGGCATAATTAGCCATCAACCCACTCCAAACTTTTCGGCAATCACTCTCTTCGCCGGCACCATTTCATTAGGTAATTTGGCAACATTTCATCGCCCTTTATCTCCATGTTGTGAACCTCTTCCCCAACGGTATCTCGGGCAACATGCACTACAGCAAGCAGGAACAGAATCAGCGGAGAATGGCGGAGGAGGAGCTGCCGGAGACGCCGTTGAGCTCGTCGTTGCGGTTGAGCCTCTTGCCATAGCCCAAGGTATAGGTCAGCGAGAGACGGATGTTGCGGTGGTAAGTGATGCCGTAATTGGTTGTCCGGGAGGAGTAGAGAGGGGTGTCGAAGCGGGCGGTCGAAACATTCCAGCCGCCATAGAAAGGATTGAGGACCGTGATACGGGCGTTCAGCTTCGAATTGCTCCACCCTGCGGAAATCTGAAATGAAGTGCGGTCTTCGAAGAGCGTACCGGAATTAGTCCACAATGCCTTGCTGCGCAGAGAGAGCCATCCTGAGAAATAGAACTTCTTTAGATAATAGCTCACATTAGCAGAATAGGCAAACGTTTTGCAGGATATGTCATAGAGGCCGGTGCTTCGGTAAAGGCGCACCGAGGGATTGACCGACAGCTGCAACGACCTGTTGAAAAGGAAGAAAGAGGCCGAGACGCCGGCCGATGCGGAATGATGGTTGCCGTTGTTTACATATTTCCTCAGAACGGCATTGCCGTCGGAACAGAGGCTGTATACAGGCACCTCGCGGTTGTAATTGCCCGTATAGCTTACGTAAGGCGACAGTTGCAGCCAGCTGCGCGGAATCCAGTTGTAAGACAGATAAGCCATAAGGTTGGGCGATGGCTTTATGTCGGGATTGCCGGTATAATAGAAAATTTCATTAGATCTGAACACATTAGGGCTCTTGTGATTTGCCTCAAGAGGCGTCTTGGAATGCACCACACTTAAATAAAGCGAATTTTTCCGGTTGATACTCAGCCCGAACGAGGCCTCTGCAAACGGATAGAAAACCTTATAGACCTCTCCGTTCGTGTTGTCATGCTCTCCGCGCACTCCCACAAGAAATGAGGCCGAGATTCTGTCGGTATAATAGCCGTACTGGAAATTCCCTCCCGCATATCTCTCTATGATATGGTCGCGGGCGGAAGTGTTGCCCGAATAGTCGATCCTGTAGTTGTCATAGCCGCCGAAGGCCCGCAGGAAAAGATAATGTTTGCCGCCGATGATCTTACGTCCCATTATGAACGCCGAAGCCGACCAGGCGCGCTCCGAGGCCTCCGTCACTATCGGAGAGGATTCCGAAGGCGAATAGACACGATCGCTCCTGTTCCTGCGGTATGACGCATCGGGGGTGAAGGATATAAAGAAATCCGACGGCAGGCTGAGCGAGAATTTTCCACTGTATGACAGAGCATGCTTCCGGGAAGCCACATTGGATTCATAGTCGGAAGAGGAGAACATCCTCGGAGAGAATTCAAGCGAGCCGGAGGAATATACCCTGGGCTCGGAATCATAGCTGAAACCTATTGTATTGTCGGCATTGAAGTTGCCTCCGGAATACGAGGCGCGCGCCGACAGCGGGAATCTGTTCACGATATTCTGCGAAGAACGGGGAGTCATTACCCGTGTCACAGGGTCGCTGACATGTTCCCCGGGAGAAAGGCGGCAAGTCTCTTCTGAACGAGTTCCGGAATGGCGGTAGTTGGTGTTGAAAGAACCTAAGTAGAGATCGTAACTCATTTTCTTATATCCGAATCTGGAATAAACCGAGGCATCGCTCACCAGCCCCGCAATAAGCCATTCCGAGACGGAAGCCTTGGTATAACCGCCGTATTCATACGGACGGACAATGATATTGACAACATTCCTGTCGCCCATGAAACGGGGGTCGGAAGCCGTAGGAAAGAATTCAACTTGTCTCACATCCTCCATATTCATCCCCTGTAGCTCCTCGGGAGAAGCCTTCAGATAATTCACGTATATGTTTATATCCTCTCCCGAAGGCGTGGTGACCTTTTGCGTAGCCGGATTCACCAGTATCTGGGGAATTGCCATATTTTTCAGAAGGTCCACCGCCGACTGCGACACATTCTTCTGCGCCGCCGAGGGGAAGAAAGTCATGCTTCCCGATTTAAGGAGCTGTCGCTTTCCTTCCACGTTCACTTCCTGCAATTCACGCTCCTTCAGGGAGTCGTTCACCTCCTGCGCGCAGGCATACGACAGGCTTGCTCCTTGCATGGCCAGCAAGGCGCCGATAAGATATTTATTCATAAAAAACCGGATTATATTCTTATTCAGCAGACACTTGATGTCCTCTGTCCATTAATGGATCAATAGGACATTCTGCCGTTGGATGACATTTTTATCGTTTGAAAAGCTCGGGATTGTCGGTCTGGAGGAAGAGGCGGAAATCGCCGTTCCCTCCAAAAGAGAAGCCTACATGGACATATTTCCCCTCATGAAGGATGTTAAGGATAATGCCTCCGCCGTCACCCTCGTATTGTTCCGACACATTATATGCCCGTTTCCTGTCGGCTTCCACGAGCTTTCTTATAATGTCACGGAGTGCCGGATCCTTGGTGGCGGTTATACTTCGGAAATAATTGTCGGGCTGGTTCGTAAACACGATTTTAATGCCGGGCTTCTTTATGTCTTTTCTCGTGAAGGCAGACTCGACGGCAAGCCTGGGGAAATATGCCATAGCCGTCACCGGAATCAGGGAAAGCATTATAATTAAAATAAATCTCTTCATGGTTTCTCTTTTAATTCCTTGATAATTGTCATACATGTCTCATATTCCTCTTTGGAAGACCGCTGCGACTCGCGCAACATAGCCATGCACTCTTTCTCCACACTCTCGGCGATCTTCCGAGCCTCGACCTCTGAAGAAACCTTGGCTCCGTCAACGTAGACCGCCAGGCATGAATCGCTGTCATCGGCAGATACAGCCATCTTCACGGTAAAGGCGATTACAAAGACCGCCGCCACACAGGCCGCCACACGGAGGAATACGGCAAATGGCTTTTTCCGCCGGGCGGCTCCTGACAACTGTCGTCCGGACCCGCTCTCATGAATCGCCGCCGCAAGTCCGAGTTCCAGCCCCAATGACTCGCGGGCCTCCTCTATGGCAGGCGTTGAGACTGTGCTTTCACCCAACGCCATAGCCAGTTCCATTTCCCGGAGTTTCGACAGCCGACACTCCAGATATGCCTTTGCCAGGAGATCGAGCTCCTCGGCAGTCAGTTTATTATAATTTTCCGTCCGCATACTTTCTGTATTGTTCCCGCGTCTTTTTTCTGGCACGGCTCATGTTCATTCTTACAGCCTCCACCGATATCCCCAGCCGAAGGGCTATGTCCTCATACTCCATCTCTGAGAATACCGAGAGTTCGAAAATTTCCCTTTGGAGAGGAGGGAGGCCATTCATCAGGAATTTCCTTACCCTTCCGAAATCCTCCTCGTCAAAACGTCGGGTATCGGGAGAGGAAAAAAGCGATGAATCATCGGAGTCTCCTTTTTTCCGTTTTAACTTATTGAGACAGATGTTGCGCAATGTGGCAAACAACTTGAAACGGGCTTCGTCCCGACTCTTCGGGCGTCCGGGAGAGTTCCACAGATTGCAGAAAGCATCCTGCACCGCATCGTCGGCATCGTCGGCATCCCGCAGTATGCCTGTGGCCGCGAGATGCAGCTTGCGCTGCAGATCCACAAAAGTGTCGGTGAATGTCTCCGTCTCCATTATCTGTCAGTTTATAGCTTGTTCCTTATTAAAAATACAACTTCATATTGAAGTTGTTTAAACTAATTTGATTTGTGAAATTTTTTAAGGAAAATAACGAT
>CAJTYD010000067.1 GCA_910583775.1 uncultured Muribaculaceae bacterium
AGCATTTGCTGTTTCAGCCTCGAGCGCCCGGCGGCCGGCAGCCGCGAGAGCATTTGCTGTTTCAGCCTCGAGCGCCCGGCGGCCGGCAGCCGCGAGAGCATTTGCTGTTCAAGCCTCGAGCTTTGATGCGAAGAGCAAGCGCGCGGGTAGCGCGCCGCTGCCGAGCCGAAGGCGAAGGCCTCAAGAGCGAGCCGGAGGCGCGAGGCAAAGCCGCGCGGAGCTGCAGGCCGAAAAGCAAATCCGGCGGAGCCCTTGCGGGCGCCGCCGGAATCTATGAAAAATAATATTATTGAAATTCTGATTTTCAGGGATCAATTTCCCTCGCCTACATCAGCTCAGTCTTCAACAAGCCGGAGAAGGATGGCGTCCGTACCTGAATCATCTCCTGCACTTCCCCATGTAATTCCAACGCTACCTTGTGTAGTTAAATCAAATGCAAAAGTGTAATAATTAATATCTAATGCATTGTCTCCGTCTAACCAATACAAAGCACCGGGACGTCTATATAAATCCCAGAATAAAGGTCTATACTGAACACCATAAGGCATAGGAGACCACATTCCTGGTTGAGATATCGGACTCTCTGGAGTTGCTTCTGGGAATGGTTCCCAACGGTTGGCATATTGATTTACACCGGAATAACCATCCTTTTGGCGATTATAATTTCCATTTGCCTTCTGTTTGAATCGCCCATATCCAGTTGCTCCAATAGGTAAGAAAATCTGAGTTCCCGTAACGGTATCGCAGACAAATACGCCACGCATACCTTTATTTGCGGTAGAACCCTCTCTGGCTCCATAAACATCATTTACGACAATAGGAGTCTCTGTGGTCTCATCGGTATATAAAACACCATAGCCATAAGTTACATTTCGGTTATCTAATATCCTTGACAAATCAGTTCCAGTTGCCAATCTGCAACTCTTCCCTTTAATATTGAACGAAGGCCATGAATCTTTATCCGTTGTAATTTCAGACCACTTCTTCTTGATTCCCGACTGTCCGGCTATTTCAAAATCATAATCTGCATTATTCTGCCAGACAACAGTACCACCTTGAGTACTGAACATGCTACTCTGATTATTCGAAGCAGCTATAGGCAAAGTGGTATTATACCGCCTGAAATAGGAGCCTTCCTCCACAGGATCCGACACCTCTTCCGTTGCTGTCTTGAGATTAAATGAATGCCACTTGGTGTTTGAACCGGTAAAGGAAACAGGATCATAACCCTGGCGAACGAAGATAATATGGACACAGGTGTAATTGTTATAGTAGATTTTTATCAAACCTCCTCGAGGAGTGGAAGTAGGACCTTTTGGCCTGAAAGTAAAATCCACAACACGTCCATCATTATTCTCAGCATACATATCTCCGACTCCTGAAATTGTACCGTCAGGATTTCTCTGAGACTTGCCCGGAGTAGGCTCAAGATCAAACCAATCTCCATTCTTAATCACAGCTTTCCAGGGGCCATCAGACATAAGGGGAACAAACTCGGCATTATTCTCGCCCTCAAGCACCATCATCTTTACATGGAACGGTTTTACAGAATTTCCAGGTCGCCATATTCCTTTGGGGTTGACAACGCGCCTCATCTGATATATGGTCACAGCATCATCGTCTTTATCGACGGTCATAGGATCTTTTGGATGACAAACCACAGTATGCTCCTTACCATCGTAGCCTTCAACAACTGCAGTGAATTTTACTTTAGCCATTCTTCGATAAGCAACGTATGGGTTATTTCCTGTATAGGCCGTTTGTGACACCATTACAGCTGCACGCGTAAACAACGGCACTGTAACCAACCATTCTCCAGCGCCATTAGTTGTAATTGTATAATTACCTTCGGCATCATTGACTGTTCCGGTATTTGTTACAGTATATTCTCTCCAACCACGATTATTATTATCATAATACGTGCGGTTTGAAGTATAAGTAACGGCTTCATTAGGGCCAAATACAAGCTTACCCCCCGGATTTAATGGATCATTAAATCCTTCCACGGCAGGCCACACTCCGAATCTCGCAGCGGCGGTTTTTCTAAGAGAAAGGAATCCGTTCCAAGGCCCTGGATTATTAGGAGTTCCATCCCAATACGCTTTTAAATCTCCTCCATTAGGATCATTTTTCCCTGTTACATCTACGGGATGCCAACTATTTTTATTAGTCTCATTATCCTCAATATCCGCTCTTAGAGAGATCAACCGTTTTCCATAAATCTTGATGGGCAGATTCATTGACTGATCATACAGGTAGGAAATATAATAAGGGCTGGGGATGATTATATCCGGCTCGGGATCATAGACGATATGCCAGTCGGTGTCGTTGGCATTGCCTTTGAGCATGAGGGTGAGCTTGTAATGATAGTTTCGCTGGGCATCATAGTTCTTGTCGGTATCTTTGCCGAGCATGAAACGGTAGACAATCGGACCTTCACTCTCTACCATACCCTGACCTGCTTCTCCTTTCTTGAATCCTTTGTAATATCCGATCACCTCAATATATGTGCCATTTCTCTTGCTGTCTTTAAATCCCTTGTCGTTAGGATCGTTGCCTGAAGGGAACTTCGGCGTAGTCTTGTCCTCCTGATCAGGCCATATCTGCTTCTTGCTCTGACCTTCGCCCTGCATGTTCTCGTAAAAATAGAGGGCATTCTGGAATTCGGTATGGGCATTTTCGAGAGAGGTTGTTCCCGCGGGCATATAGGGATAGTAATATGGAGACTGTTTTGTCACAGAGGGGCCTTCGGCGCTCATCGACTCATTTATGACAAACTTCTCGCCATCCGGAAGCAGGTCGGAATTCGAGGCCACATTATTTTGACCGAGAAAGCAGTCGCGCGGAATATCCTTGATCTGGATGGATTTTATCCATACCTGCACGCCGTTGTTAAGGCCGGACCCATCGATGGCGACAGTCACTTTTGATGCGGCGCGCTTAACCCAGGCATGCAGCGGCATCTGAGGTCGATTCACAATTACAGCCGGAGCATCAAAGCCCTGACTTGTCTGATTGTCGGTAGCGGTGAAATAACCAAACATCTGGTCATTGACGGGGATATTGTCTTCCTGCCACTGGAGAGGGACTGCCTTCAGCTTCTCGGGAGTGTCTAAATCGGCATCATCATAGCTGTCAAGATTTCCCATGTTGGCAACAGCATACATGTAATAGCGGCCAAAAGGAATTCCTTTGATTGTGAAAGTAGCCTGCGGAGTAGCCGTCTCGGCAACATGCTCATTTTCACCGACAGCATCCGGAGCGGTAGCGTTATTGTTATTCTCTATCTCGAGACCCTCAAGCTGAGCCTGCGGGATTCTCTTGTATAATTTGATGTCATCTCCCTGTTTAGTGTAAAGGAAGACACACAGAGATTTGATATGCTTCAGGGCATCGCCCGCAGCACGGGTGTCGCGTCCAAGGGCATTCCGGACAGGGCTGAAAACCACTGTGGCGGAGAGGTCAGCCTCTCCCTCGCCGATTTCGGGGTCGATATTGAAGTAATCGTCAACGCAAGAACTCATCACGCCGACAAGTCCTATAAGAAATATAAAGACAATCTTCTTGAATTTCATTTTCTGCAAAGTTGTTATTTGGTCCGTAAACCGGGGTTCAGACCGGTTTACAGTAATTGAAAGTTATTTTAGACATCCTCTTCGAATCGAATGAATCGGAGTAATCTAAAATAATTTTTCTATCGTGGCGAATGTTTCTTAAATTCCGAAGTCGGGATTCAGATTCACGCCTGTATAGGGGAGCAATGTCACCACAGGGGCGATAGATGTGCTTCTGAGCTCGATGTTGATTTTCAGATGCGTGTTTCTGGCAAGCTCGCGTATCTGCAAGGGCTTAGAAGTAAGCCAGTTGTTGCCGGCGTCCTTCAAAAGGACAGATACCGTGAAATTGCCGTCGGCAGGGGTCTTGCTTTCTGGGAGATATACAAGGGGGCTGTAAGAAAGGTCAAGGCCTTGCTTGATCTCCGTATCTCGATCAGGAGGAAGCATATAATCGAAACCGGAGAATGTCACACCCGCCGGGGTCTGAAAGTCGGTTATCTCCCTTCCGCTTGAAGCAGATACATTAACATCATCCTTAGCCGGATTATAAACCACGCCTTTGGGCAGATACCAGCAAGCATCGGCAACACCGTCAATCCTGACAGCGGCGATAGAAGCCCCTTCGAGAGGATAGTCAGCCGCGGTATAGAAATTGAACGAGCATTTTATCAACGACCTTGTTATGAAGAATGTCTCTTTCAGGTAAATATCTTCGTCGCTGGCAGGAGCCTTGACATCCAGATCGAAAAACTCACTCATCGGAACATAGCCCCAGGGATCGTCATTGGCCAGATACCGGTTGTCGATAACGGCCTCTCCGGGATTACGGCTGATCTTGATATCAGCCAATTCCGCCAGTTTTGCGGTTGAGACTCTTTCACCCTCCGGGAAATTGGAGGTGAAGTCATAAACCGAAGAATAGATAAAGCCGTTGCTGTTAGGGATCTTCTCGCATCTGGTGTAATCCTCATTTCCGAAAAGATATATTCTTTTCTTCTCGCCGCTTTTAATCCTGAAACGAAGATTGTCGTTTAGAGGAGTGCCGGTCTGGGGATTCATCATCACAAGACGGTTATGCTCCACAACCGGTTTATCCTGATCACCATCATCATAACGGATAATGATCACGCGGAGCATACGGAGAGCCTCACCCTTGGTGACAGGGTCCTCAAAAGTGCCGTCACCGGTGAACGGAGCCCTCGTGCCGGAAGGATTCGAAAAAGCGCCGTTGTTGACCACAACCTCAAGATCGAGGGTGACATCACGCTTCACGCCGTCTCCGACATCCTGGGTGCAACCCGAAAGAAGCACGGTCAACATCGCCAACAAGCATCCGAATTTCTGAAGTTTGTGGATCATTTTAATATAATTTACATTTCGGCGTTGTTAATCCGCACGATCCAGTCATTAATCTTGATATAAACATTCATCCAGCTGCCGTTCTCGAGGAAGAACACCATATTCCAGCGACTTTCGCGGTCGAGGAATTCCTGCGATTCCATATCGGCGAACTCCTGGCTCTTGAGAAGGAGGAGATAATTCACCAGAGGGATATCGACCAGAGCCTTGCCATCCGACTTGCGAACTATCTTCAGCACGGGCTTCGTGCCGAGTGTGAGACGCGACGTGGAGAGCTCGGCGAAAGCGAGCTTGGCCTCGTTGCCCTGCTCGGTGACGCCCGAGGAAACCTGGCCTGTTGTCCAGGGGTAATAGGTGATGCCGTGGCCGGTGATGACCGAGTTGTCATAATTGAGGAGCGTGTTGTCGTCCTCGATAGTGAAGATGAAGTCATCGCCGTCGAGAGGCTCGCCGTTGATGTTCTGCAGGAGAAGGCGGATATTGTTGGTATCCTTCATCATGTAGACGGTGCCTTCGGTGTAGGTGGTTGTGCCCTGCTCCACGGTCATGTCGAGCGCGCCGAAGAAGAGATTATGGAGCTTCGTGCCCATCGGAGAGGTGATGGCGTTCTGATTCATGGCCACCTGGAGGTCGGTGAGCTTGGAGCCGGCTGCGGGTTCCTGAGTGAAATGGAACGTAGCGTCGGAGCAGGCCATACCGCCCCAGGCCTCGAAATGATAGTCGCCGGCGGGGAGCTTGATGTCCCAGCGCCAGTTTTCGTCGGCGAGGACATCAGACGTCTCCGTATAGGAAGAGATATAATTTCCGTCTTTGTCGTAAACAAGGAGCGTGAGGCAGTCGACCTGCGAGGGGAATGCGTTTGCGAACTCCATGTTATAGTCATAGACGAAACGGAGCCTTGCGCCCTCCGGACACTCGGGGATATCATCGTTGATGATTCCGCAGGAAGGGAGGATGAGCGCCGACGCGGCGACAAAAGCCGCGCCGACGGTCTTAGAGAATATGTTTCGTCTGAAAAAATTCATTTTCAATCAGTTTTAATCTGAGATTACTCAAAAACGATATTGTTTACGCGAACCACCCAGGGAATTACCTTGGCATCTACGGTGAGATAGATATCGGATGTCTCGTCGGGGGTTCCGGGAGTAGGCTTGTCGGGATCGTTTTCCGAAATACGGGGATGACCTAGTTTCTTGATCTCCGTTACGGCGAGCTTATAGACGTTGTTGCGGACAACGGCAAATTCCATCGGACCCATGATACCGTTTTTGCCGTTATCGTTGTGACGGTTCCAATAATAATAGTAGCACCAGTATCCCCATCCGCCTGCAGTGTCGAAAGAACGCTGATAAATGGTAATTCCGGCATCTGTCACAGCCTTCTTGAAATCGGCGTGAAGCGTGCTTCCGGAACCGGGTTTTCCGGCTGCGTTCCACTGCTGCCACTTCGTGTTGGCGGCGTTGTCGTCAATAGGAAGAGGATCGGAATACAACACCTTACCATCCTTTATGAGCTGATAGCCCGTGCCTTTGTCAGCACTACCGAAAACAGCCTTATATAAAGAGTTTGTACGGTTCCAGGTAGGAATGATGCCGTTGGCCGTCTCCTGGTATGAGAAAGAAGCCTCGATAGCGGCTGCATAGACATTGTTCCAGGTATAATAAAGACTTCCGGCGTATGAATATAGGATGGGATCCTTATCGGTATCTCCCGCGGCTGTATTGCTGAGGGTCTCATAGAGCTGGTTTCTATAATACTCCTTAGTTCCGGCAGCGGCATTGGGATTCTTCATATTTTCACTCGGGATCATTTTCCCCTTGAATACCATACCTGTAGAAATTCCGTTATCCTGGATATCAACTCCCGGGATAGTATTTTCGGTAGCATATCTCCAGATGGTATAAGTACCGGTATTTCCGTTATTATTCCAGTTATCCTTCACGTCGCTCTTGAGCAACTCGTCAAGCACGACGGTAGACCAGCGGTCGTTTACATTCTGAAGATTTGCATTGTCAATAGTGCCATCCTCATTGAAGAAGGGATAGTTATAATACTGGGAGGGTTTGAAACCTTTCTGAGTGTAAGCGCCGTCAAATTTCATCTGGGCGTCAGTGTCAACGACATAGTTTCCGGTATTCAAGAGTCCGCCTCCAAGAGATTCGAACCAAGGCTTCTCCGGGCCGCAGAGTTTCCAGTCGGTTCCGGAATTCAGGCCATTGTTCGATACGCGTGAAAGATAATAGAAAGTCTTGCTCATGTTTACGAGAGCCATCTTATAAAGCTTGACATCTATGAGCAGATCGCCATTGGTCCCGTCTGCGTTCTTCTCATAAACCACATGATAGCGGTTTGACTCATTTTCAAGACCGGAATGATCTACGGCATCAAGATGACCGTCGCGGAAATCGAAACGTGCTGCACAACGCTGCACGAGCACGGGGCCTCCTGTGGAGTTTGTATTATCGGTTGAGACATTCGAGTTGTTAATTGTGCTTGTCCCTCCGACATTGGTGTTCATCTCCGAGAGATGGAAACAATTGTCTTCATTTGTATACTGATCCCAATCGCTCATTTTTGTAGGGAGCTGGCGGGTAGCGATATAAGTGTTTGTCATGAGAAAGCTACCCCCGTTAGTGTTGGTCCAGATGCTACCCTCAGTCTGCTGGCCGTCAACATTGACTGTCCAGCCGGTATTGATCCATTCCGTGTCGCCATAATGGGCGTTTTCCAATGCATCGGCCATGCCGCCCGTCGGATTGACGATAACGAACACAGCGACTTTTCCTTTCTCAGAATCCGGGATATTCGTATCCGAGTAGAAACTGTTAAGCTCTGTCTTCTGGAATTTAGCTGTGGCATGATAAGCGCCGGCATTGCCGTTATCGGCAGATGTGTTGCCGCTATGCTGAAGGATGTTATCCTTGAGCACGGAAGCGGCCCCAATAAACCCGTAATCATTCGGGCGAGCCAGGATGAGCAAAACTTCATTGACATTATTCTCGACGTCTTTCCCCACTTCTGTTCCATTGTTGGAAGTGTTATCGCCTTCTGTAAACGAGCGAGTAGAAACGCCTTTACCCGGCATCTTGAAGGAGACGCCCATATATACTCCGGCACCATCCCGATCCGTGTCAGGAGAGTTGCCGTTATTTCCAAAATCATCGCTGCATCCGGCAAGCATGAAGAGGGATGCGGCTCCGAAGAGGAATTTCTGGAATTTATTCATAATTTTATGTTGTTATTGTTATTTTATTTCTAAGTTCCGGAGTTAGCAACCGGCTGATTCTATTTCTGATAGCGTAGGATCTCCTCAACCTGCTCAAGGGCGTCGGGAGCCTCTTTCACTCCCTTCGAGACAGCCTCTTTGAGAAGCCGCTCGGCCCGGGTGTAATCTTTGGTGAAGGCCGCATAGATTCCACGGGCATATACTGCCTCGGGAGAATTCCCCGCCTTGGCAAGATAACGGACAGCCTTCTCGAAGTCGCCGGCCTGCATCTTGACGTTGGCGGCGTTAAGATTGGCTATCTCATTGTCGGGATACAATCTGACGGCTATGCTGAAAGCCTCGGCATATTCGGGCGACGAGGGATTCATCTCCGAAGTTACGGCGAACATCTCGGCGAGACTTAGCTTCTGCGGAGCGCTGAAGAGAAGCCGCTTGATCTCGGCCATGTCGGTATAGTTCTTAACAGTATATTCCACTTTGTAATCGGAGTGGCGGAGACCGGGATATACTTCGCGCAACAGGAAAGCATATTGCTCGGGATAGCGGGTCTGGATGGCCGTGTTCTTGGGGTCAGGCTGCATATCGGAGTCTATGATGGCGAGAATCTGATCGCGGTTTGCCATTCCAGACTGAACAACAAAGCGACGCAGACCGCCCCAGTCTTCGGGATCGTATGATGTGCTGATAATCTCTGCGGGGAAATGATAGAGGTTGAGCACATATTCCTTGAGGGTGGCTGTACGGCCCTTGGCGAGACGGACGTTGTTGTCGTAGGGGCCTTCGGGAGAAGCGTAACCCTTGATGTCGAGGGCCTTGATCTGCACGTCCTTGTCGAGGCGCACGGAATCGATTGTTGCGCGGATCTTGGCGAGCTCCTGCGGGTTGCGGCGATAGTCGGGATAAAGCTCGGTGCGGTTGACAGGGAAGTCGATATATGCCTGTCCCTTGATCTCGCGGTGTTTCACGAGCTCTGCCTTAGGCTGCACGAAAGCGTAGAAGGGCTTGAACTCCGGCGGCACGAGGTTGAATTTCTCGACCGGAATGTTCTCCTGAGCCATATCCTGGCCGCAACAGCCGAACTCGCGGGCCTTGATCTCGAGGCGCGAGGTGGCCATCCAGGGCTGATATTCGACGGAGGTGCGATAGTCGACCTGCGCGGTCTTGCCGGCGCGGTAAAGCGACTCGGAGGGCCACTTGGCCTTGTTCTGGCGATACCAGAGGTAGTAACGGTCACGGCCGGCGACGGTGAGCGCGGGGAGATCGAGCGTGTCGGCTCCGTTCACCAGGCGCGGAGTCAGGAGCACCTCGCGGTTATGGTTCATGCCTTTATAGCCGCTAAGGTCAAGCTTCATGTTGACGAAGAAATTGTTGTCGGTATGGGCGACGTCGACATCAGAGACCTTCACGGCTCCTGCGGGCACCTTGTCGCGGGCTCCGGCCTGAAAAGGAAGAAGCATCGTGACGGCGGCCGCTATCGAAAGTATAAATCTATTCATTTTCATGGGGCAATCGGTTTAGAAAACATAGATGAGGTTGATGGCGGCCTTTGTGGGACCTACATAATTATGGACGCGCTTGCTGGCGAGCTTGTTGCCGCATTCGGCGCAGGGATAGACGTCATAGCGGGTATAGGCCCAGCCGATGCCGATCTCGGCCTCGGCGCTCCAGTGCTTGCCGAGGATCCAGGTATAGCCGTAAGCTATGCCGGCGCCGGCAAACCAGCCCTGATGACGCTCGGTCTTGAGAGCCTCGTAGTGTGTTCCAAGGAAATTCGAGCCATGCTTCCAGGCTCCGAAATTGTATTGGCCGCCGAGAAGATGTGCTCCCACGAAATGGCCGGAGAAACGGTCGCAGAACCAATAGCGCACTTCCGGCTGGGCGATCCAGTGCTTCCAGCGGCGTCCGTTGTCGAGCGTCCAAGCGTTGATGGCTCCCGACACGTCGATACTCCACTTTGGAGCGACTCCAACCTCTACGCCTAAAGTAGGGTTAAGGAATGCATCGTTCAGTAAATTGGTCTTGATTCCAACCTGAGCATTAGCGCTGAAGCTGAAAACCGCGACCAAAAACATTAATCGGAAAATTAATCTTTTCATTAGAAGTATATTCGTAATAAGTATTATCAGGACAATTAATGCTCCCTAACATTCCCGGCGGGGTCAGACAGTATGACAAGTTTCCACAAATCAGTAAGTTAAAGTCATCACCAAGAAAGTGCAGTCAAAAACAATACTATGATACTGCTTGCGTCAGACTAATCTCGGGCCGTGTTGTTAGTGCTGATCTATTCTTTTGCCTTATTTAATTATAATGACAAATCGGTTTTGCAAAATTAACTTTTATAGTCTTAAAAGTGCTTTCTTTAGAGTTAATTAATGTTAAAGATTTATAAAAGCGGTTCCGACTGCATTTTATCAGCCGGAACCGCAAAATATTTTGTGACTTTTATATCTGTTTTGCCAATATGGAAGACGCGCCCTATCAGAGCGTCTTCTTGACCTCCACCTCCTCGAAGGCCTCGATTATGTCGCCCTCGCGGATGTCGTTGTAGCCCTGGATCGAAAGACCGCAGTCATATCCGGAGACAACCTCCTTGACGTCGTCTTTGAAACGCTTGAGCGATCCGAGTTCGCCGGTGTAGATCACGATGCCGTCGCGGATCACGCGCACCTTGCTCGTGCGCTTGATCTTGCCGTCGCGCACGATGGCGCCGGCGATTGTGCCCACCTTCGAGATGTGGTAGGTCTGGAGCACCTCGGCGTTTCCGGTGATCTCTTCCTTGATCTCGGGAGAAAGCAGACCCTCCATGGCATCCTTGACCTCCTCGATGGCCTTGTATATCACGGAGTAGAGGCGTATCTCCACACCCTCCTTCTCTGCCTCCTTGCGGGCCGTTGCCGACGGGCGCACCTGGAAGCCGATGATGATGGCGTCGGAGGCGGCGGCGAGAGTTACGTCGGATTCGGAGATGGCGCCTACGCCCTTATGCAGCACGTTGACCTGTATCTCGGGAGTGGAGAGCTTGAGCAGCGAGTCGGAAAGAGCCTCGACCGAGCCGTCGACATCGCCCTTGACCACGAGGTTGAGCTCGTGGAAGTCGTTGAGGGCGCGGCGGCGTCCGAGTTCCTCGAGGCCGGGGCGCTTCTTGGTGCGCAGGCCGAGCTCGCGCTGGAGCTGCTCGCGCTTGCCGGCGATCTCGCGGGCCTCCTGCTCGGTGTCGAGCACGTTGAAGGTGTCGCCGGCCTGGGGAGCGCCGTTGAGTCCGAGGATAAGAACCGGGGTGGCGGGGCCGGCCTCGGTGACGCGCTGGTTACGCTCGTTGAACATGGCCTTGACCTTGCCGTAATGCGTTCCGGCGAGAATGACGTCGCCCATGCGGAGAGTTCCGTTCTGTACAAGCACGGTGGCCACATATCCGCGCCCCTTGTCAAGACTCGACTCGATCACCGAACCGATGGCCTTGCGCTCGGGGTTAGCCTTGAGGTCGAGCATCTCGGCCTCGAGAAGCACTTTCTCCATGAGTTCGTCGACACCGATGCCTTTCTTGGCCGATATGTCCTGGCTCTGGTATTTGCCGCCCCAGTCCTCTACGAGGTAGTTCATGTTGGCGAGCTCCTCCTTTATCTTGTCGGGATTTGCGGTGGGTTTGTCTATCTTGTTGATGGCGAACACCATCGGGACGCCGGCCGCGGAGGCATGGTTGATGGCCTCGATGGTCTGGGGCATCACGTCGTCGTCGGCGGCGACGATGATGATGGCCAGGTCGGTCACTTTCGCTCCGCGGGCACGCATGGCGGTGAAGGCCTCGTGGCCCGGGGTGTCGAGGAAGGTGATGTGGCGGCCGTCGGGGAGCTTGACGTTGTAGGCTCCGATATGCTGGGTGATGCCGCCGGCCTCTCCGGCGATCACGTTGGCCTTGCGGATGTAGTCGAGCAGCGAGGTCTTGCCGTGGTCGACATGACCCATGACGGTTACGATCGGCGGACGCGACTGGAGTTCCTCCTCCTTGTCCTCGACGGTCTCGATGGCCTCGGTGACGTCGGCACTGACGAATTCGGTGGTGAATCCGAATTCCTCGGCCACTATATTGATCGTCTCGGCGTCGAGACGCTGGTTGATCGAAACCATGACGCCGAGGTTCATGCAGGTGGCGATCACGTTATTGACGGGGATGTCCATGAGGTTGGCGAGGTCGTTGGCGGTCACGAACTCGGTGATCTTGATCACGCGGCTTTCGGCCTCCTCGCGCTCGCGGTTCTCCATCTCGCGGTTATGCATCTCCTCGCGTTTCTCCTTACGCCACTTCACGCTCTTCTTGGTGGTCTTGTTGGTGAGACGTGCTAGCGTCTCCTTTACCTGTTTCTGAACATCTTCGGTGCTTACCTCCGGCTTGACGGGACGGCGGTCGCGGTCGCGGCGGCGCTTGCCTTCGCCGCGGGATGCATTCTCCTGGCTCTGTTTCTGCTGGTCGCGTCCTCCGCGGTCTTTCTTGCGGCTGTCGTTGCCGAAACCGGGCTGAGAGGCGGCTTTCTCGATATCAACCTTCTCCTTGCCGATACGTTTGCGCTTCTTGCGGTCGGCGCTGTCGCCTGCGGCGCCTCCCTGGGCGGCGGCATGGGCGCGCGCAGCCTCGGCACGGCGCTCGCTGCGGCTCTTCTTGCGGGGGCGCACGCTCTGATTGATCGCCGAAAGGTCGATCTTGCCCACTACCTTAAGCTCGGGGCCGGCGGGCGCGCCGCCAAGACGGAACACGTTGCTCTCCGGCTTTGTCTCGGGTTCCGGCTTGGGAGCCGCGGCAGGAGCGACCTCAGCCTTGGGCGCGGGCTTTCCGGCGGGTTTCTCCCGCTTCTCCTCCTTCGCCTTAGGAGCGACCGGGGCAGCCTTAGGGGCCTCGGTCTTCTCGACCGCGGGTTTCTCCGCCGGCTTCTCAACCTCCTTCGCGACGGGTTTCTCCTCCGCGGGTTTCACGGTCTCCCTCTTTTCGGGAGCCGCGGGCTTCGGAGCCTCGGCCTCTGTTTTTTTATCCTCCTTCACTTCTGGCTTCTCCTTAATAATTTCGGGAGCCGGAGCGACGGGAGCCGGAGCGACGGCAGCCGTCTTTTCAGCTGGTGCGGGTTTCCCTCCGGGAGCGTCAAGGTCGATCTTGCCTAAAATCTTCGGACCGGCAGCGACGGGGATCTCTGTGCGGATCTCTTCGCCGCCCACGCTGTCGCGGCCTGTCTTCATTTTCCTGTCGCCCTTGCGCGAGGTGGTATAATCGACCGAGCGGTCTTTCACCACCTTGTCCTTGCTGAACTCCTTCATGAGCAGGTCGACAGCATCGGAGTCGATGCGGGCATTCAGGTTGTCCTCGACTTCGATATTATGTTTGCGCAGGAATTCCACGGCTGTGCTCACTCCCACGTTGAGGTCTTTCGCTACTTTGCTGATTTTTGTACGCATATATTGATTTTGGTATTGCTATTTGACACCCGCGGAGGCCCGGATTGCGGGGCTTGGCGCGAATGAATGATTCTGA
Organism: uncultured Muribaculaceae bacterium; assembly: GCA_910583775.1. GTDB lineage: Bacteria > Bacteroidota > Bacteroidia > Bacteroidales > Muribaculaceae > Lepagella. The sequence continues at coordinate 13,661 of CAJTYD010000067.1, forward strand.
GAAGAGAGATGCTATGGGAAGCCCGGCGGATTACTCGAACTCGGCGCGGAGCACATCCATGACGTGCTGGAGCGTAGAGTCTTCGAGGTCGGCCTGGTCGAGCACTTCGGCAGGAGCGTTGAGCACTGCCTTGGCCGTGCCGAGGCCGAGGTTCTTGAGCGATTCGATCACCCAGTCTTCGATCTCATCGGAGAATTCATCGAGGTAGATATCCTCTTCGCCCTCCTCGATGTCGCGGTAGACGTCGATCGAATAGCCGGTGAGCATCGTGGCCAGACGGATGTTCATGCCGCCTTTGCCGATGGCGAGGCTGACCTCGTCGGGGTGAAGGAACACCTCGGCCTTGCGGTCTTCCTCGTTGAGACGGATCGAGGAGATCTTGGCGGGGCTCAGCGCGCGCTGTATATAGAGCGACGGATTGGCGGTGTAGCTGATCACGTCGATGTTCTCGTTGCGAAGCTCGCGGACGATGCCGTGGATACGGCTGCCCTTGATGCCGACGCAGGCGCCCACGGGGTCGATGCGGTCGTCATAGCTCTCGACGGCGATCTTGGCGCGCTCGCCCGGGATGCGGGCTACGTCCTTGATGGTGATCAGACCGTCGTGGATCTCGGGAACCTCCTGCTCGAAGAGACGACGCAGGAAGCGCGGATCGGTGCGGCTCACGATCACTTTCGGGTTGTTGTTGGGATTGTCGACGCGCTTCACGATGGCGCGGACCATGTCGCCCTTATGGAAGAAGTCGCCTGGGATCTGCTCTTCCTTGGGCATGATCAGCTCGTTCTGTTCCTCGTCGATGAGAAGCATCTCGCGCTTCCAGATCTGATGGACCTCGCCGGTGACTACCTCACCCTCGAGCTCCTTGAATTTGGCATATTTGGCATCGTTCTGCAGGTCAAGGATCTTCGACTGAAGGGCCTGACGGAGATTGAGGATGGCGCGGCGCCCGAATTTCTCGAAGTAGATCCGCTTGGTGACATCCTCGCCTATCTCGCACTCGGGGTCGATCTCGCGGGCATCGGTGATGCCGATCTGCATCTGAGGATTCTCGACCTCGCCGTCGGGAACGACCTCCAGGTTCTGATAAATCTCGCAGTCGCCCTTGTCGGGGTTCATGATGACGTCGAAATTCTCGTCCGAACCGAACATCTTCTGAAGTACGTTACGGAATGATTCCTCAAGAACGGAAATCATTGTGGTTTTGTCGATATTCTTATGTTCCTTGAATTCCGCGAACTGGTCGACCATATTCACGGTCTCTGCTTTCTTTGCCATATTCAGTATATGATGTTTTTACTTTAATTTCTTAAATTAAATTAGTTTATGGTTTGGGTTTATGGTTAGATAATACCGGTTGTCGCTGTAACCGAATCAAATGGTGACCTCTAAACCTTAAACTAAAACCTTAAACCACTATGTTTAAAACTCGAAATTGTATCTCACGGAGTTTACCGCCGTGTAAGGGAAGCGGTGTTCAACCGTCTTCTCCACGGGCCGCTTGGCGCCCGACTCCTTCACCTTCTCGACGCAACTGACGAGGAAGGAGTCGTCGCCGACCTCCTCGAGGACGCCGATATATTTCCTGCCGTCGCGGGCCATGACCTCCACCTCGTTACCGAGGTTCTTCTCATACTGCTTCCTGACCTTGAAGGGAGAGGTGAAGCCGGCCGACCCGACCTCGAGCTCATAGTCTTCATCATCGCGGGGGAATGCCTCCTCGATGGCCTTCGACAGCCCTACGCAGAAGTCTATGTCGATGTCTTCGAAGGAGTCTACCTCCACCTTTATCTCGTTTGAAGCGGAGACCGTAAGGTCTACCAGGAAATATTCCGTATCCTTGAGCCGATCTTCCACGAAACCGGCAAGCGCTTTCTTATCCATTTTCTCAATCTTTTTCCAAATCCATTTATTCCTTATTATTATTCCATTCAAGTTTAAGGTTTAAGGTTTCGGTTTAGAGGATACCATCCGTCTTAGATGGCAATAAATAACGGTATTATCTAAACCATAAACTTAAACTATAAACCAGATCTTTCGATATCGCTGATATCCAAAAACAAGGAGGAGACTTGCGTCCCCTCCGGAAATCTATGCAAAGATAATACAAAAATTCTTCCGATGCCACGAAGAGCTCTCACGGGGCTCCGGATTTGGCTAAATTTTCATTATTTTTAACTTTAATTAAAATTATTTATACTTTTCCCGCTATCCAGGCGTCGATGAGAATGCGCGACAGCGACGGGAGCGTCGGCAATGGAGGCAACGATTCGCGCGTGAACCAGGAGCCCGACGAAAGTTCGCCGTCGGCGAAACGGACGTCGCCGTTTTCGTAATCGGCGGTGAAGGCCACCATCAGCTGCGAGGGGAACGGCCACGACTGACTGCCGAAGTAGTGGATATTGGTGATCTTCAACGTCGTTTCTTCAGCTACCTCGCGCGCCACGCATTCCTCAAGACTTTCGCCGGTCTCGACAAAGCCGGCGACGAGCGCGAACATCTCCGGCCTCGCGAAACTTTTGGCATGAACCAGCAGCGCCCGCTCTCCGTCGCGGACCAGCACCAACACGGCGGGCGAGAGCGCCGGAAAATATTCACGGCCGCAGTCCGGGCATTTTACAGAGATTTCACTTGCCGGCTCGGTGGGGCGGCCGCAGATGCCGCAATAGCGGTGAGTGTTGCGGAAATGCTCGAGTTCGGCGCGCCTCACCTCCCGCCGGTATTCATCCGGCGGCAGATAATTCCACGCCTCGCGGAGTCCTACCTCCCTCTCCTCTCCATTGATCTTAACCTTCACCATTGTCTTAAATCAGAGTTATCAGAGTTATCAGAGTTATAAAAGCAGTCCATGCGTCCGCCCAATTCAAAATTCAAAATTCAAAATTAACTTAAACGAGCTCAGCCTCAATGTCTTTCATAAACTGAGCTAAGTCGGGATTCTCGCCGAAAATTTTCTTCAGGAATTCAGCCCGCGGCAGCTGCTTCTGCACCACCGCCGTGGTATTGAGCCCCACCTCGATGGCAACCATATCATTCTGCAACGTATCGCGGAGGAACCCGAGCAGATGCGCCAGATCGTTTTCAAACGCCTGCATGGCGGCAGGATGGTCGACCAGAACACTGAATTTATTCTCATCCACCCTCTTGAGCTCGGCGCCGCGCATCGCGCTGCATAGGATGCGCAGCTCGGGGTTGCGAGCCTGATAGGCAGCCCAGGCGTTGGCGAAATCCTCGTCGGTGAAAGGCTCGCGGCGCGACCCGACACGCGTGTTGTCGGTAATCTCTTTCTCCGCCTCCGAAATGCGGATGGTATGCGAACGCAGTCCGCGCTTCAGCTTCGACGCCAACGGCGACTGCGGCTGAGCCGGAGAGCTCTGAATATTCTGAGAACTCTGAGAACTCGGCGTGCTCGGAGTGCTCTGATTATCCCGATCACTCCGATCATCCCGATCTCCCCGATCATTCCGATCGCTCTGCTCGCTCCGAGCCTCCACAGGACGCTTCACTGATGGAGCCGAGCGTCGCGGCTCTTCCGAGGGATTGCGCAGGGGCATTTCGAACCCCTCGGCTAAATCAAAAGGGGGCGTGGCAGGTTTGAGAAGCTGGCAGAGACGGATCAGCGCGACCTCGACGAGCAACTGCTTGTTGGAGGCCGTGCGATAGGAGTAATCGGCGTTGTTGAGCACCTTCATCGCGGCGTAATACCACTGCAACGGCAGCGATGAGGCCTGCTCGCCGTATTTCTTCGCCGTGTCGGAATCGACTTCGAGAAGGCTGAGAGTGCGCGGATCGGCGGCCACCATCAAGTCGCGGACATGCTGCGAGAGTCCGTTGATGAAGAAGAGGGAGTCGAAGCCTTTGTCGCGTATCTCCTTATAGATAAGCAACGACTCGGGGACATCGCTGCGGCGGAAGGCGTCGACAAGCCGGAAATAGTAGTCATAGTCGAGCACGTTGAGGTTCTCGACGGCGGATTCGTAGGTTATGTTGCCGCCCGAGGAGGCCGACACCTGGTCGAAAATGGAGAGAGCGTCGCGCATGGCGCCGTCGGCCTTGCGGGCGATCACGCCCAATGCCTTCGGATCGGCGGTTATTCCCTCCGACTGCGCGACATGACTCAGATGCTCGACCATGTCCTCCACCGTGATGCGCTTGAAGTCATAGATCTGGCAGCGGCTAAGGATGGTGGGGATCACCTTTTGCTTCTCGGTGGTGGCGAGAATGAAGATGGCGTAGGCCGGCGGTTCCTCAAGAGTCTTGAGGAAGGCGTTGAAGGCCTGAGAGGAGAGCATGTGTACCTCGTCGATGATGAATACCTTGTATTTGCCTAACTGCGGGGGTACGTTTACCTGCTCGATGAGGTTGCGGATATCCTCCACGCTGTTGTTGGAAGCGGCGTCGAGTTCTATGAGGTTGAATGAATTGCCGCGGGCTATCGCCTTACACGACTCGCACTCACCGCAGGCCTCGCCGTCGGGGCCGGGATGCAGACAGTTGATGGTCTTGGCGAAGATACGCGCGCATGAAGTCTTGCCCACGCCACGCGGCCCGCAGAAAAGATATGCCTGGGCGAGACGGCCCGAATGGATGGCGCCGCTCAGAGTCGAGGTCAGCGTCTTCTGACCCACGACCGAAGAAAACGTGCCGGGACGGTATTTTCTCGCACTAACTATATACTGATTGTTGTCGCTCATGAAAAAATTTGTTTGCACAAAAATAATAAATTTTTAGTGAATACAACAATATGCGCGCTATGACGTTACAATAAAAAAGTTATAAAGGTAACGGAACGCACCCGTGGCCACACATACATATATGTACTGAATTATGAAAAGCGCTTTATACACACGCACCGGAGATACCGGTACGACCTCCCTCGTCGGCGGCGAGAGAGTGAAAAAGAACAGCGTACGGCTTGAAGCCTACGGCACCCTCGACGAACTGTCGGCGACAATCGGCGCTATCAGTGCGGTGAGCGACTGCGACGAGGAGACCCGCGGCCAGCTCACAGCCATACTGAACGAAATGTTCAACATCGGAAGCTACCTGGCTACGGACGTCAAGCCAGGCGAAACGCCGCTGTGCCAGTCGCTCACGCCCGAGAAGATGGCTCAGCTCGAAGGCTGGATCGACGCTCTCGACGAGCAGACACCGAAGGTGCATGCCTTCATTCTGCCGGCAGGATGCCACGCCGCGACCCGCGCCCACATCGCCCGCACGGTCTGCCGCCGCGCCGAGCGCCGCATCCTCGACCTCGCCGACGTCAGCTTTGTCGACCCCAACGTGATCAGATACATCAACCGCCTCTCCGACTATCTCTTCATCGCGGCCCGTCACTTCAACTTCATCAACAGCATCACCGAGGTGGTCTGGGACCAGACAAAATAGGAAACCTAAGGCGCCCACCTCAGCCCCGCGCTAAAGAAATATATGAGTCTGCGCCTAACCGTGAGGCGACACTGAAAAATAAGAATAACAAACAATTAAACTAACAAAAAGATATGTATTGGACACTTGAACTCGCGTCAAAACTTGAAGACGCACCATGGCCCGCAACAAAAGACGAGCTTATTGATTTCGCGATGCGCAGCGGCGCGCCGCTCGAAGTAATCGAAAACCTCCAGGAAATCGAAGACGAAGGCGAGGTTTACGAAAGCATCGAAGAGATCTGGCCCGACTACCCCTCCAAAGACGACTTCTTCTTCAACGAGGA
>CAJTYD010000068.1 GCA_910583775.1 uncultured Muribaculaceae bacterium
AAGATGCTCTTGCATAATTGGGAGGATTTGGTTAACTTTGACCAAGTCCTTGGAATTAGTAATTTTCATGGAGAATAGGGGTCAAACTTTTCCTTAAAGTTGCTAATTTTCAAGAACTTTTGCAATTATAATCATTTGAAATTAGATGTTTAACAGCGTAATTTCCAATTTTTTGTCATGTAATAAAAATTCAGCTTTATAGTTCTATTGTCATGAAACGATTTATTTTTCTTTCTTTCCTTTTTGTTTCGCTTGTCTACATGGGCTTTGCATTCAATGGCAAGGAACGTGAATGTAATGACGTAAAAATAGGGGAGAGCGTTATCGAACTGGAAATAATGTGTCTTGATACTGTCAGATTTCCCGGAAATCTGAGCCTTGATATATTGAGCTATCCTGTTTTGGGTGATATTGATGATTATAACTTCTTTTCTTTCGATAGCATAGGTTCCTCCTTTACTTGTGTCATCCCTTTAGAGATGAGAGAGTAGTCTGTTGGTTTTATTCTCAGAGATTCGGAAAAACGTCTTGCGATGGGGATCGTAGATTTACTACAGGATTCACTGCATAAAATACGGTGTCTCTTAAGTTCAAAGGGCATTGATTTTAAAATTCTTAGGAAAAGAAAGTGGGAGAAACTTAACTTAGGAATGAACGACAGCAATGTCTGTAATCTTATGAGTGAGGCCTGGTTGAGATTTGACAGTTGCAAGATCAGCAGTTTTCGGGATGCTCCGGTTTTCAATAATTCAGATGTATATTCATGGAAGAGGGTTGCAAATAAACTCGATACACTTCAGAACCTGTTTTGTATGAATTCTCTACATAATATTTCACTCCCTGAATCTATAAAGCACCGGATAAAAAATGCCATAAAAATCCAGTTTGCAGCCAGCTGGAGGCTTTCCATGCCCTCTCGTCTTGAAACGATGGGGATCGACGGTAAGCTTTTAATCCGCCTCCGGAATATTATACGTTTCTTAATGATATAGATTACAACGATATATTGCCTGACAATCCGGTATATAATATATCGAACTATTTTATGAGGAGCCTTCTGGAAAAATTTCCTGTTCCGATTCCGGAAATCGGTGAGATGGATACGAGAGTCTGGAAACATAAAACGGATACTATTCTTCAAAAAGTCATAGAGAGACCTACAGATCTGTTGATTGATATGCTCGCGGCTACTTCTTATAAAAATCAACTTAATAGAAGAATTCCACTTTCTGACATTCAAAAGACAAATATAAAAAAAGGTTTTGACAACGACCTTGGTATCATCATTCTTAATGAAAATCAAAAGCTGGAAAAAAACATGGCAGATACTGTTACCATTAAGGATCTAAGTGAAGAAAGGTTCGATTTGTTTAAATATCTGGATTCTAGATTTCAAGGGAAGGCTTTAGTGGTTGATTTATGGAATACCTGGTGCGGACCTTGTAAAATATCTCATCGACAACTTATGGAAATGGATTTGAGGAGACGATTCCCCAATGTGGTATTTGTGTATATTTGTGACACATCCTCTCCTGCTAATCAATGGAAACAGGATTCCGGAATTCTACAAGGCCATTCGATTAGAATTTCCAAGAAGGATATGAATTCGATATTGGAAGAATATTCTTTAGAGGGATTTCCTTCCCATCTTTTCTATGACAATCAGCATAGGCTAAATTACAAGGAAACTGGTGCAAAATCATTGAATGATTTTATTTCCCAGATAAATAAGTTAAATGTAAGAGACACCAATGAAGAATTATCTTTTTAAATTCAAAATCTTGGGCTAACGTTATTGGGAATAGCGTCAGTTGACGATGACGGGGTTGCCGGTGAGGGTGTGGAGCATGTCGGCGAGGTTGCGGCGCGCTTCGGTGCGGGCCTCCTTAACGTAGCCGCGGTTGCGGACGGTCTTGCTGAAGTTGTCGATCACTTTCGCCTTGATGCGGTTTTCTTCTGCAGTGGTGAAATTGGTCTTGCCGAGGAAGTTGTCGCTCCAGGTGTCGTAGACCAGATATGAGCCGGGAGCCGTGGATTCAAGTATCTCGATTTTCTCCTGCGGGAGTTTGATGAAAAGAGTGTCGTTACGCTCCTGCATATCGATTTTCTCGAGATCGAACGATATCGAGCCGGTGACGGTCGTCTTGGCGAATATATGGCGCGGGCCGATCGATGCCTTTATCGGCAGATCCTCATAGAAGTCAACAGTGCATAGCTCTGCCATCTTGCGGATGTCGGCGATTTTGGCCGATTGCATCTTTACTTTGTCAACCTCGGGCGATGCCTGCCACCAGGTGTAGAACAGGAGGGCGGCGACAACCGCCAGGAATGCGATCAATAAGTATAACTTTTTCATATATCGCTGTTTGAATTGTCAGATATTTAGAAATTTATGAATGGATGCATCGGTATTACCTGAAGGTCACATCGATGTTGTAACCGTTCTCCTTACCGATTTCCTGGAAGAATGATATCGCCTTGATCTTCGCCTGCGAAAGAAGGTTGTTTCGGAATTCAGGATTACGGTTTATCTCCTCTTTGACGGCGGTATTCATTTTCTCCTTTATCTCGGCCCTTTCGCGGGCGTTGATCTGGGAGCGAAGTCCGGAGACGCGGTAATGCTCCTCCTTCAGTCCCGGGTCGCGACCCTGGATCTCAACCTTGATGGCAGGAAGGGTGAGGCGGATGGTTTTGGTATCTTCATCGATCACGACATCCCCGGGAGAAAGCTCCGTCATGTCAAGATAGGCGCGGAGATAGGTATTGTAGGAATACGCGGCTTTCCTTGAGCCGATCTTGACGGCATCGCCGAGAGCCTCTACGGTCTGTTTCAGACCTTTGGCGTCGGAGAGCTTAAGATCCTCGATATACGACATCTTCGAAACCGACATCTGTGCGAGAACGAGCTTGTTGACGGATTTTATCTCCGAGTAGAAGCTGTGGTCGGGGGCCTTCTCCTCTTTGCTGCAGCCTGCGGCGAGCACCGAGATCAGGGCAAGGAGAAGCACCGGTATGGATAATCTGTTAAGTCTCATATTAATGGAATTATCTTTTATGAAGGCATTTCAAATAGCTCTCCAAACGCAGTTTCCGCGTCGGAGGAGCGAATGAATTTATATTTGTTTAACAAAAAGCAGGCGGGAAAGATTTGAAATAGGGCGATATTGCGTAACTTTGCAGTCGATTTTAGTTTTGGGGAGCGATTGTCGGTCCCGGTAGGCTTATGTGGATAATATTAGGTTTGTTTTCGGCTCTCGGACTCGGTTTCTACGATGTCATGAAGAAAATCTCGGTGAGAGACAACAATGTGCTCACCGTGCTTCTGCTCAACACCCTTTTCGGAACGCTTTTGCTCTCGCCGGTGCTCGTCGAGACTGTCGCGAACCGCGGATTCGGCGCCGGCGGCGGTTTCATGGGGCAGATGCTGATCATGCTTAAGGCCATCATCGTTCTATCGTCGTGGATATTAGGGTATTTCGCCATCAAGCATCTCCCGCTCACGATCCAGGGGCCGATCAACGCCTCACGCCCCGTCATGGTGCTTGTCGGGGCGCTGCTGATTTTCGGCGAACGGCTGAACTGGGTGCAGTGGATAGGAATCACACTCGGCTTCCTGTCGCTGTTCATGATAAGCCGCATCGGATCTAAGGAGGGTTTCTCGATGCGGAAAAGCATCTGGCTCTGGATGTCGATAGGGGCGACCTTCCTCGGCGCGGTGAGCGCCCTTTACGACAAATTCCTGCTCACCCGTTTCCAGCCCCTGCAGGTGCAGGCCTGGTATTCACTCTATCAGCTTATCCTTATGAGCGTGACGGTAGGCCTGTTGCGGCTGAACGGCCACGGGGGAGGACGTTTCCGCTGGCGATGGTCTATACTCGGTATCTCCCTTTTTCTGACCGGCGCCGACCTCTGCTATTTCTATGCCCTTTCGATTCCGGGCTCAATGATATCGATAGTCTCGATGATCCGGCGGGGGAGTGTATTGGTGCCGTTCCTCTACGGAGTATTTGTATTGCATGAGAAAAATATAAAGGCCAAACTCATTGACCTCGGCCTTCTGATCGTCAGCCTCGGCCTCCTCGTCTTGGGGAGTCTGGCCGTAAATTGATTTGAAACCCTGTCTATATTTTGTTAAAAGGGAATAATGGAAGAGAAAAGGAATCTGTTTTACAGCATAAAACGCATTTTTAGGTTGGAGGAATGTGATTTTTGAGCTACCTTTAAGGCAGTTTAACAGATGTCGGAAAATGACGACATAGCACTCAGTTCCTTCATCACCTAATACTTTTTCTTATGAACCCATTATTCTGGATAGTTCCTTCGGCGTCGGCACTGGCGTTGATCCTGGCATGGTATTTTTATGCCGGGATGAAGAGGGAGAGCGAGGGCACCGAAAGGATGCGGACCATCGCGAGTCATGTGCGCAAGGGCGCGATGTCTTATTTGAAACAGCAGTATAAAATAGTAGGAATAGTATTCCTTGCCTTGGTTATCCTCTTCTCGGTTATGGCTTACGGCTTCAACCTGCAGAATCCGTGGGTTCCGGTAGCTTTTCTGACGGGAGGTTTCTTCTCGGGCCTTTCAGGATATCTTGGCATGAAGACTGCCACCTACGCCTCTGCCCGTACGGCCAACGCGGCACGCAGTTCGCTTAACGGAGGCCTCCGCGTGGCGTTCCGCTCCGGAGCCGTGATGGGACTCGTTGTGGTCGGTCTCGGTCTTCTCGACATCTCCTTCTGGTATCTTCTTCTCGATGCCTGCGTCGACCTTCCCGCGAACTCTCCCGCGAAGCTCTGCATGATCACCACCACGATGCTGACGTTCGGGATGGGCGCGAGCACGCAGGCTCTTTTCGCCCGCGTCGGTGGAGGCATCTATACCAAGGCCGCCGACGTCGGCGCCGACCTTGTAGGCAAGGTAGAGGCCGGTATTCCCGAGGACGACCCGCGCAATCCCGCAACGATCGCCGACAACGTGGGCGACAACGTAGGCGACGTGGCCGGCATGGGCGCCGACCTTTACGAATCATATTGCGGCTCGATTCTCGCCACTGCTGCGCTCGGAGCCGCCGCATACAACACCACGGCAGCCGTGGAGTCAGGAATGCAGCTGAAGGCCGTTCTCGCCCCGATGCTGATTGCCGCCGTCGGAATCGTTCTCTCAATAATAGGTATCTTCGCGGTGCGTACCAAAGAGAACGCCACAATGAAGAATCTTCTGCATTCGCTCTCGCTGGGAACCAATCTCAGCTCCGTACTGATAATCGGTGCCACATTCCTGATCCTCTGGGCTCTCGGCCTTGAAAACTGGGCGCTTGTCTCCTGTTCGGTTGTAGTGGGACTTCTTGTTGGTATTGTGATCGGCCAATCCACCGAATATTATACCTCTCAGTCTTATAAGCCGACACGCCGACTTTCTGAAAGCGGCAAGACCGGCCCGGCAACGGTGATCATCTCCGGCGTGGGTCTCGGAATGGTCTCGACCGCTATCCCGGTTCTCGCAGTAGTTGCCGGAATCATCCTCAGCTACTGGTTCGCGTCGGGCTTTGATCTGGCCAATGTAGGCCAGGGCCTCTACGGCATCGGTATCGCGGCCGTCGGAATGCTCTCCACTCTCGGAATAACCCTTGCTACCGACGCATACGGCCCGATCGCCGACAATGCCGGCGGCAACGCCGAGATGAGCGCCTTGGGCGAGGAGGTACGCAAGCGCACCGACGCACTCGATTCCCTCGGCAACACAACGGCCGCCACAGGCAAGGGCTTCGCCATCGGTTCGGCGGCTCTGACCGGTCTTGCGCTTCTTGCTTCCTATGTCGAGGAGATCCGTATCGGTCTGGAACGTATCGGACAGACTACCATCGATCTTGGCACTTCCCTTACAGGTTCGATCATAAAGAACGTGCATGAGGCATCGTTTACCGACTTCATGACCTATTACGACGTAACGCTGATGAATCCGATGGTGCTGTCGGGAATGTTCATAGGCGCTATGATGGCCTTCCTTTTCTGCGGCCTCACGATGAACGCCGTCAGCCGCGCCGCCGGCCACATGGTTGAGGAGGTTCGCCGTCAGTTCCGCGAGATCAAGGGAATCCTTACGGGTCAGGCTGAGCCTGATTATGCCCGATGCGTGAAGATATCGACCAAAGGAGCGCAGAAAGAGATGGTATTCCCGTCGGTACTCGCCATTCTGGCGCCGATCATCACCGGTATCGTCTTCGGCGTGCCGGGAGTTATCGGTCTGCTTGTAGGAGGCCTTTCAGCCGGTTTCGTGCTCGCCATCTTCATGGCGAACTCAGGCGGCGCCTGGGACAATGCCAAGAAATATGTCGAGGAGGGACATTTCGGCGGCAAGGGCAGCGACGTGCATAAGGCGACCGTTGTCGGCGACACCGTCGGCGATCCTTTCAAGGACACCTCTGGCCCGAGCCTCAACATCCTCATCAAGCTGATGTCGATGGTGGCCATCGTGATGGCAGGCCTGACCGTAAGCTGGAGCCTTTTCGGATAAGGACCGCAGCCGGCTTACTTCAGAATACCTGAGGACGCTCCGCCCTGACGGGTGATGTCGTCGCCTTGTCTCACCTTCTTTCCGAAACCGAAAGTATAGGTGGCCGAGAGCTGGACGAACGCATGGCTCGAGACATTATTTGTCCACCTTTCGAAAGAATAATATTCACTTCTCATCGTCTCCTGTGTAGACCTCCAGTTCCATCTCTGGGGATTTACGCAGGAGATTCTTATATTCCATGCTGAATTGCTCCATCCTGCCTGGATGAAAAAACTGTCTTTCTTCCGCGTCCAGACTCCTGTCATAGAGTCGTAATTGTCGGTGGCATTTGCCGACTGATAAGAAACCGAGAAGTTGAACTGACCGAGATAGTAAAGGGCCTGAAGATAATAGGAGAGCTGGGAGTGATTGATGTCATACGGCTTCCCGTTATGGACCAATAGATGTTCCAGCTTTCCGTAAAGCGAGAGCTTGCCGTCGAGCAACGTGGAGGAGACGTTGACTCCGTAAGTGAAATGGCTCATGGTTCCTATGGGCTGTCGGATCGTCCTCACTACCCCTTCGGGAGTGGCTTCGTAGATGAAAGCCGACCGCTTGCCTACAAGCCAGGTGGAGGCGTATGCCGACATACGGAATTGTTTCACAGGCATAAATGAATAATACGCACTCAGGTCATAGCTTTTATGCGCCTTAAGCAACGGGTTGCCGGTATGCCACATAAAGGGGGAGACATGGATGAGGTTCCCGCTTTTATAGTTTTGTGAGGGAGGCCATGTCGAATGGTGGAAATCGAATCCGATGGAACTTTTCCTGCTGAAGCGATAACCGAGAGAGACATCGAGATAGGGATAGCTGGAGAAGGCGCTGTTCGAATTAAGGCTTGTAGACAGGAACGACCATCCGATTCCCAGCGATGCCGAGAAAGGGTCGCGCCGGAAACTATATGAAGCGCTGAGCTGTCCGTATCGTGTTATTGAGTTGTCGAGAGCGTCGACCGATCCGTCATAATCGGTGCGGCTGTGTTCATACACGCCATAGACATAAGCCATTATGGAATATTCCTTAGCGAATGTCTGGCTATATGACAGGCGAGCGTTGCCGGAATGCGTGTCGTCGTTTGCAGAGTTGAGAATGGAGGCGAGACCGGTCTCATTATAATCCGAAAACTGATCGGTGTGGGAGTAGGAATAGTTTAAATTGGCTGTCAGGGAATTATTATGCGGCAATCCGAAATAGTAAAAGCCCGTGTAGTCAATATTCCTTGATTTATGGCGGCTTGCCGATTCGTAGGAGGAGGGATCCGAAACGTTGCCGGAATAAGTCACCGAGCCTCTGTTTACATTTTTCGGCGTCCTGTCAAAATCGAAAGAGATCTGGCTGTTGGCCGTTATCCGGTCGGCGGCATACAGGGCCTTGAAACTTGCCTGATAGTCCTGCCGCTTATATCGGGATGTTTCGGTCTCGGTATGACGGGTGAAACTTCTGATGTCGCCGTTCTCCTGGGGCAGACGGAAGGTTTCGGTCTGGTCGGTGCCGAAATGGCCGTTATTCAGATAATAGCCATATCCCATCAAGTCGTAATTCATCTTCCCTTTCACCAGGCGGCCATTGGTCTGAAGGGATCCGGTGTTGGCAATGAAGTTTTCCGTTCCAAGTGCCTTTACATATCCTCCGTATTCATATTTTGTCATAATGAAGTTCACGACATGACGGTTACCTAAGAATCTCGGATCTACCGGATATTCGTAATATTCGACGCTTCTTACATCCGACATTCTCATCATCTTAAGATCGTTTTCCGTTGCGGGAACATAGTCGATGAACATTGCGACCGACTGGCCGGATATCGTCGATACATTCGATGATCCCAATCTGACGTCAAGCTGAGGAATGGCCATGCGGGCGAGAAGATCGGTCGCAGTCTGTGATGCGTTTTTTTGCCGCTGGGAAGGACGATAGACCGTTCTGTCGTTATAGATGGCCGCGTCGTCTGCCTCCACATTTACAGATCTGAGGTTGACAGGCATTTCGGTCATGACCACTTTGCCGATATTGAAAGAGGTGCATTTTCTATATAGAGGCTTATATCCCAGACAAGAGAATTTGGCTACAACTTCCCTGCGGTCGCAAGGGATGGAGAAACGCCCCGCGTTGTCGGTTATACCGTATGTGATTACGGTTGAATCTCTTGGAGCAAGGAGCATCACTGTCGCGGCAGCGACGGCGAGCCCGTCGCTGCCGGTGCATCTTCCGGTATATCTGAAGACTCCATGCTGCAGGGCCTCCACGTAATAGCTCCCCTTGTTTTCGGTGACGGTGACAGGATTCAGCGCCACTGCCTGCCGCAGGGCGTCGTAGATATTGTCGGTGCGTATCTTCGCTGATGTGCGATAGTTGCCGAGTTCCTTGTAGATGAAGGATATATTGACTTCCGGGTGATCCTTGCAGATACGGAGGATGGCCTCGGAGACGGGCGTGTCGGTGAAGGAGTAGGAGTACTTGTAGGCACTGGCTGGGATGACGGTCATGGCAGCCAGGATAACGGTCAGGATGATCTTCATGTCAGTCAATGATTAAGTTTTCGCCGGTGCGGCGGATGTTTATCTGTTCGAAAGTGTTGAGCTGGGAAATCACCTCGTCGAGGGTCAGTTCCGGATCGAATTTGTAATAAAGATGAAGCGATGCGACTTCCCTGTCGGCGAATTTCACTTTTACGCCATATCTTTCAGCAACGGCTTTCATGATTGTCTCTAAAGTCTCGTTTTCGAACATTACGGGAAGCGAGGACTTCTTTACCGTATCTGTTTTCTCGACAATAGAGTCTCGGTCCGCAACGGCAGAGGCGCTCGGGTGCAGTTCATATTTGACCGAGACAGAATCCGGTCTGCGTTCCGCAATGTTTACGGTCAGTATTATACCGGCGGCTATGGCGACCAGCGACGTGCATACGATGACCGCTACCGAGGCGGCACGGCTGCCGAAGAAACGGAAGGCGCGGCGTGACTGTTTCAGGCGTGTGCGTGAGAATGCCTTCCACTCTGCCTCCACATCAGCAGGTATTTCTGCTTTTAAAGCGGATTCTGTCTGGCAGAGAACAGTATAGATCTCTCTTGTCTCGGGATCCGAGAGGATTTCCTGGAGATCTTGTGGTGAATATTTTCCGGGGTGCTCGATGATGTCAAGCACAAGTTCATATTTATCCATTTTGAGTAAGTTTTTTACGGATTGACGCCAGTGCATGACTAAGATGACGATAGACCGCGGTTTCGCTGATACCCATTTTCGAGGCTATTTCGCTGAACCGCATTTCTTCTCCGAACCGAAGTTCCATCACTTCCCTTGCTCTCGGCGTGATTTCAGATCCGATGATGTCATGAATCTGTGTCATCGTTTCCTCATCCGGCCAATCTTCTGTTTCGTACTCTTCGTTGTCGAGGAGGTAAAGGTTAGCGATGCGTCTATGGATCTTGCAGTCACGGATGTGGTTCAGACACCGGTTTCTTACCGCTTTAAAAAGGTAGTCTCCGCTCACAGGGAAGGAGACAGGATTCTCCATCATGGATGCGAAGACATCGTGGACGATGTCGCGCGCGAGATCATCGTCATGCAGGAGCGCCATCGCCAACCGGTGCATCGAGGCGTAATTTGCTTTGAAAAGCGGTTCTATGTCGTTTCTTTTCGTCATACGCCTATAAGACACGCAGCTTCCCCAAAACTCAACCCTGAAGGATAAATATTTTGAAAAATGATCGAATTTTTTTTCTGTAAAAATAGTTATTTTGAGCGACATAGAGAGTGTCTCCGGCTTTATTTTTTCCCGGAGACACCCAGAATATCAAGAAGCCTCGAGACGGCGCCCTGTATATCGGCGGGAGATTTCTCAAGACATTTTATGAAAAGCGACCCTACGATGGCTCCCGAAGAGGCTTTCTGTGCCTCTCTCAAGGTCGGGGGATTGGAGATCCCGAAGCCGATCAGTCTTCTATGGGTCAGGGACATCGAATTTATTCTTCGGAAATACGACAGCTGTTCTTCGCCGAAACTGTCGCGGGTGCCGGCCGTGGATGCCGCCGAAACCATATAGATGAATCCTGAGCAATCCCGGTCGATAAGACGGATTCTTTCTTCTGAAGTCTCGGGAGTTATAAGCATTATCATGTCGATGCCGTATTTTTCGCAAAGAGGCTTGTATACACGCTTATACTCGTCGAAAGGGAGATCGGGGATTATCATTGCGTCTATACCGGCTTCCGAGCAGCGGCGAAACAGTCTCTCGATTCCAAACTGTATCATGGGATTGAGGTATCCCATAAGCACAAGGGGAATCCTTTCAGTCTTCTCGTCTCCGGTTTCCGCGGCCTGACGGCGCGTCTCCTCCACCTGATCAAGGATCCGGGAGAGGGTTATTCCGTTTCTGAGCGCTACAGTGGAACTCCTCTGAATAACTTCGCCGTCGGCCATTGGATCGGAGAAGGGAACACCCACCTCTATCATGTCGATGCCGGCTGCGGCGAGACTACGGATGATATCTCCTGTTGATTCGGCGGTCGGAAAGCCTGCTGTGAAATATACGGAGAATATGTCGTTATTTTTTCTCCCAAAAAGGGATTGAAGACGGTTCTGTTTCATTGTATTTTCTTAGAGCTAAAATAAATTTCAATAATTTTCTCATATCTTTTCTTCCGGGAGATTCTTCGAAGCCGCTGTTGATGTCAATGCCGGCCATCATGGGACGCACTGCCCCGACAACATTCTCCACGTCGTCCGGCCCTATACCGCCGCCGAGAAGATAAGAAGTCTGAAGAGGATAATCTTCAAGCAGGCCCCAGTTGAATTTCCTGCCGCTGCCTCCGTGTCGAGAGGAGAGAGTGTCGAAGACAAACATTGTGACTTTCCCTTCGTATGGTCTGAGTTTGTCGAATGACATGGAGTTGCCGATTCCGACAGCCTTGAAGACCGTATATCCCTTTCTCTGCATGGCGAGACAGAATTCGGGCGTCTCGGAGCCATGGAGCTGAATAATGCGTATCCCGTAGCGGGAGCATATACGGTCGATCTCCTCTTCCGATTCATTTACGAATACAGCCACCGGCCGCACGTATGGAGGAAGATTCTTAATGGTATCCTCAGGCATCTCTCCTGCATATCTCGGAGAATCCTTATAGAATATAAAGCCCGTCAGCATGGGAGTGAGTGCGGCAATCCGTCGGATATTGTCAGGTTCTCTCAGTCCGCATATCTTTATTATCCTGTCGCTCTGGAGCGATAAGTTTTTGTCTTTATTCTCATTCATAATTTCAGTGATTTAGCGACTTGATGAATCCTTTGAGAGCCTCCGCCGGGTTGTCCTTTTCCATAAACGCCTGGCCCATGAGGAAACCCCGAAAACCGGTTTGGCGAAGCTGCAGGATCTGCTCGGCGGAATGGATTCCGCTTTCCGATACCTTCACCGCGTCTTCGGGTAAATCATGATCCCGGACGTCATCTCCGGTGCGTCGGAATGTGCCGGCGATCGGGTCGATGTATGCGTCTCGTCGTTCGACGCGGAGGTGCGTCTCGGGAGATGAGCCGAAAACGCGGAAACTTCCGAAATCGAAATAGAACAGATAGGGAGAGGGGTTCACGCACCTCAGGGCCCGATATACATTGAAGTCATCACCGGAAAATGACTGGCAGAAACGTCTCGAAAGCACTATCTGGAATACGTCGCCGCGCTTCGCGTGACTGATCCCTTTCTCTACCATACGCATATATTCTTCGCCGGAAACCGAAGCCTCGGCCTCACCGACGGCGCGGAATGGATAGTGGACTACCAACCGATGTGCAATATTATATTATTGATTTATAGCCGTATAAACAGATTTGCATGTTAGTAAACAACGAATAGGTAACAGAAATAATTTTTATCTGCGTATGCGTTACGTATAGAAGAATAGTGTGCTTTTCACTTACAAAAGTAGGGATAAAAATGGAATTTGGAATAATTCCATGATGTATTTATAAACGGGTGCTTGTGTTCACAATGGACTGTTTTATAGTCTTACCCATAATCTAAATCGTTAAATCGTTAGTTCTTAAATTATTCCCGTACCAAAATCGCAATTCTTTCAAGAAAAATGCGTAATTTTGTGTAACTTAAGGTAATTAGTTACATGAAACAACGGGGTGAAAATAATCGGAATAGCACGGCATCGCCTCTCAACTGACGGCGATGGGGTCACTACGCTCGTCGCTTTCCATGGCTGTCCGCTCCGCTGCCAATATTGCCTGAATCCGCAATCGTTGGACGATGGAGACCGTTTCAGGGAATATTCACTGGAGGGACTGTATGCCGAAACACGCATCGACGAGCTTTATTTCATCGCCACAAACGGTGGTGTTACATTCGGTGGTGGCGAGCCGTGTCTGTACGCTGATTTCATACGTGAGTTCCACAAGTTGTGCGGTGCGTCCTGGCGACTCAACTTAGAGACATCGCTTAATGTTCCTTCAGTCAACATCGAGACATTGCTCCCGGTGGTAAATACTATGATTATCGACATCAAGGATATGAATCCTGAGATTTACAGCAGTTATACCGGACAATCAAACGACCTTGTTCTTGACAATCTCCGGCTGATAGCGGAAGCGGGACGGCAGCATGACTGCATTGTCCGCATACCGCTGATACCGAATTATAATACCGATACAGACCGCGAGGCAAGCCGCAAGGCACTTGAAACTTTCGGCTTCGACCGATTCGATTTATTTACCTACCAAATACGCAAGCATTGACTATGAGTAAAAAAATTACGTACATAATTGGAACTATCTTATGCTCCATTTTGGCTATAATTGCAATCATTCTCATTTTTATCACTACAGGAAAGGATAGCGAGGCAACAAAGATTATATATGCCGGCTTCGTTGCTTGGATGTTATTCGGTGGATATCGGGGTTTTATTCATTTATTCTCTAAGCCCGGTAAGGAACCAAGACCTACTTTTGGTGGAGTGCAATATAATGTCACTCCGATTTCCAATCGCAAAGTCATAAAAGACTTTTTCAACCCATTTGATATGCGGTTTCGCACTGTGGGTTCACTGTTCATCATTTGCGCGTTGTGGACCGGCATGGAATATTTCAGTCCTAAATTCACTATCTATTTCTGGATTTTTGTCGCATTGATGATTATAGTCAAGGGGATTCTGCTGACTCGTTGTTTACAACTGAACACTGCACAGAACACTCTTGGGCAAGTCATACTTGAACAGAGCGGTGATATTGATGTGTGTCGGTATGATGTGACTGCTCAACTCATCAACGCAACCGATACAACCCCGGAACATGTGATTGACCCCATAAGACCCTACGTGAATGTTTCAGGAAGTCATGTAGACTATATTAAAGATATGTCACAGTTCAGCATAGAGCAGCGTCGTATACTTTCAGTCAACATGTATATTTCTGAGGTATATGGCGATGGTCATTATGGCTTTTTCACTGATTCGGTCGGAATGGTGTATCTTGATGCGATTGAGGGTCTAAAAGCTATCGGTGCAGAAAAGTATGCAGAGATTCTTGAAAAAGCGGTTTCTGAGTTTGACGGTATAAACCATCCTCAGTTTGATTTGGAGGAAAGGGGCACTTCGATTAATGAATTAGGTCTTGATTTTGAGAATGCCGATAATGCTATATATTCATTAGATGAATTTGGTGAGGGAATCGCGGAGTTGCAGATGGCTTACATACGCTCTCATGTCGATGATTTTCTTTTTGATAACGCGCAAAAACACTGACTATGACACGAGGGAAGCAGACCTGTAAGATACTGAAAGAGATACGTCGGCAGATTGCCGAGGCAAACGATATTGAGTTCGTGACATCGGAATGTCGCTACAAGGGCGACTGCCTCGGCACTTGCCCCAAATGTGAAGCAGAGGTGCGCTATCTAGAGCAGCAGCTCCGCACCCGTTCCATTGCCGGAAAAGCCGTCACTCTCGCCGGAATTTCGGCTGCCTCTCTCGCCATGCTCATGCCGATGACTTCTGAGGCTAAGACCGTAGAAGAGCCACTGTGTCGTATTCCATTTTCTTTGCATCGCACAAAGGGTCAAGCGACTTGTAATCCTCGGAATCGAGCGGCAGGAAATCCAGCCGGTTGCTCATTGCCGAATACTCGCGCCACAATCCGGTGGCAACATCTTTCGCTTCCTCGTAACGTAATTCAAACGGTTTGAGGTTCGCTTCAAAAAGGTTCTCGAAATCCACGGACTGCAATACTGCAACATCCAAAGACAGGAATCTTTCAGCCTCCGAAAAAAGGGAAAAGGAAATATCCATAAGCTGCGTTGTATAGGGCATCAAACGAAGCGTTACATTAGATGTAGCATAATAAAACGCTAAATTTGAGTGCTTTAATTGGTCAAAAAGGGATAAAGAATTACTCCTAAAAAGTTTACATTGCTTTGCATTTGGTTTACATTTGGGCGTAAAAAGTTTACATGTAAGTTAACTTAACGTTTTGACAAGTTTACATTTACTTTACATGATACCTAAAAATAGTACGATAAAAGATGTTGTAGGCTTTGGATTATGTGTAAAGGTTTAAATTGGTCAAAATGTCTGTAACGCTATTCTAATGCTGGGTAGAATGTAGCATGCAAAATTTTAACAATTCGGGTAAATGTAGCACAAAAATAGGACGTTTGAGACAATTATAATTTTACAATTAATTGATTCCTAATGAATAAATATTTTTATACGTTTCGTTTTATGTTAAAATGTAGCAAAGGGTTACAAAAGGATGTACATTTTAATATTTGAATATTAATTAGAACGAATTGTTAAATGTCCTTTTTGTCGCATTTCCCGATTTGGTCAATTAGGGCTTTTATGGTCTTTGTTGTCTTTGTTCCCGGCTCAAATATTTTAAGCATCTCCAAAATGCCGGATAACTCCTGGCTCAAATTCTTCAGATACATTCCATCCTCACGGAAGCGTATGTATCTTTCAAAGTATTCTTTAATTTCGGGCTTGTTCTCAAATCGGTTAATCGTCCAACGTGAAACGCCGAAATATGCCGCTAAATCGTATTTCTTGGTTATCCCTTGGCGATGTGCAGCCACATAGTTTTGAAGCGTCAGAGGCGGTCTTAAATTGGCGGTATTGGCTTTTATTATCTTGTTGACATAATAAATGCTTACACCAATGATTTTGGCGATTTCCTTAGGTGAAAACGTACCAGACAATTCGATTATTTGTTCTTTAGCTGTCATTGGCATTGGAAAGAGTCACCCGGCACAACGTCTCACCGCCGGGTGACTCTAGGATAAGTAAGAAAAATGGTTACTTGACTGTTAACGATAACTTTGCATCTTTTGTGTCGCTGGCGGCCGTCAAAGCCTCGATAAGTTCTCGCATTGTTATGAATGCCCATAGGAGATTATCGGTAAGGTTAGTTTCTCCATCTTTGCCGAAAAGGGCTTCGGTAGCATGGAAATAAATTGTCTGAAGGTCGTTCCGGATCTCTTCCGGGGTGTTGGTGTCAAACACTACCTCGATCAGGTCATCGAGATTGTAGCTGTTAGCTTTTTGTACCAATCTTGCCACATTGTTGCGTGCTGTGTTCATAACTGTTAATTTTTAGGAAGTTAAATAAAAAAAGCGACCCTTAGGTGTCCTACGCTATTAACAGTTAACAAGCGCCGGGGCGTTTCCGCGCTCCGCACCATAGGCCGCAAATATCTTTTAGGGGAATTGCTTAAGAAGTTCATAACTGTTAATTTTTAGGATATGCGAATTTATAAATAATAAATTGAAAAAACAAATTTAATTTCCTCAATCCTTTCAATTATATTAAAAACGCCCCAAAGTTATGCTTTTATACTTTTAAGTGTGCAATGCTTGCAGTTCTAACTGCAAGCATTGCACACTTATTTTGAAATATAAATATTTCAATGTTTTTTTGCTCAAAAAAATAATTATTATGAATAAATTTAAGTTCGTTGTATCGGATGAAACCTTAAACAGTCAAGGTTTTATTGTGAAGACGGCAGGTATAAACATTTCAAAATTTAAGCAAAATCCCATAATGCTTTATATGCATGACAGAGGCCAGGTTATAGGTAGATGGGATAATATTAAAGTTGAAAATAACAGGCTTGTTGCAGATGCCGTGTTTGATGAGGGCATTGAACTTGGCGCAAAGATAAAACATCAAGTTGAGGAAAGGTTTCTTAGATGTGCTTCTATAGGCATTGAAGAAGTAAAGTATGAAACTATCAACGGTATTCAAACGGTGTTAGAATGCAATTTGTTTGAAATATCCATAGTTGATATTTCGGCAAATCAAAACGCAGTCAGATTGTATGCAAAGGGCCGAAAGCCTGTTTTGAAACTCTCTCAGGTGGAAGGAGAAAAGCCCTCAATTCCCTTAAGAACTCGGATTATTGATATCCTAGGAATAAACGACCATGCGACCGATGAAGATATTATATCTACAATAAAAGAGATAATGCAAACTTCTGAAAATGTAGAAAGAGAAGTAAAAGAAGCTGTATTACATGGAATTGTTGACGCAGGGGAGGAAGAGACTTTTTTATTAATGGCAAAAAATAATGTAAAAGCTTTCCGAAAGTATTGCAGTAATAAGAAACTTTTGCAATCCAAAGAGATTGAACATCTACTTTCCAAAAACAGAAATAAAATCTTACCTTATAACGATTTTATTTATAAAAAAATAGGCGATCGCATGGGGGTACATGTGCTACGTGAGGTTCTTGAAACAATGCCAACACCGATACGTTTTACTGATATGATTCGTAAGGTTAATTATGTCCCGAAATCAATGTGGACTCTTGACGATTACAGAAAATATGCACCCGAAGACCTTAGAAATAATCCAGCACTATTGAAAAAGCTGTTGTCAGATTCGGAGAATAAATGCAATATTACAAAGGATCTTGACTATTATAGAAAATATGATCCGGAATTTTTGAAAGAAAACCCGGAAATTTATGAACAATTATTAAGTAAAAAATAAATAAAAATGGCACTGAACAAGGAAATATGGATAAGTCAAATAAAAGAGGGCTTTTATCCAAAAGATGGATGGTTAGACAAACTAACCAATTATGATGCATTTGTAGAAAACGATAAAATTCATATTGCGTCAGCTGGGATTGATCCAGAAGTATTGATAAACAACACCACCTATCCAATAGCGGTAAAACAAAGGAATGATGAAGATTGTGAAATACCTTTGGATTTGTTTGAGACTGAAAATACTATCGTCAGGCGCCCAGACGCAATAGAATACAGCTATGATAAGTTGGAAAGTGTAATCCGTCAGCATAGAAATACATTACGAAAGGCGGTAATATCAAAAGCTGCACATGCTATCGCGCCCCAAATGGACACTCCCGGCACTCCAATTATTATGACATCGGGAGAAGTGAACGGGAATCGTAAACGATTGACATTTGCAGATATTTTATCGTTAAAAGAGCGTTTTGATGATGCAGATATCCCGGAGGATAAACGGTTCCTGGTACTGCACCCCAAACATGTAACAGATCTTTTATTAGAGGATCTTAAAATATTTAAAGACATAACAAATATAAAAGACGGAGAACCTTTAAAATTTGGCGGCTTTGGTTGCTTCTCATGCTCCGCTATGCCCTCATACGAAATCAAGGATGATATAATTACTAAGGTGGCATTCAACAAGAGAAAAACCGATATGTTTGCTAGTTTTGCTTTTTATTCGGAAGAGGTTTTTAAAGCTGATGGAGAAATACACATGTATGCTTCATATGATGATCCTTTGGAGAGAGGCACAATTGTAGGATTTGATAAAAGAGCTATTATTCTACCAATTCGCGGAAAAGGCATAGGTGCTATCGTAAGTAAAAACATAACAAATCAAGGTGGTCAGTCAGAATAATAAATTTCGGCCGGGAAACTCTTATGAGAAGAGAGTAAAAGATATTTGTTTTGAGTTTTCAAAATATCTAAAGACAGGCTTATCAAATAGAAATATTTGGAAAAAATATATTTATCCCAAATATGGAATTTGTGAAAGGACTCTTTACAATTATCTTAAAAAAACTGATTTATATAATCTTCAAAACAAAGCGTATAGTTTGAATACTAAGAGCCACTCGGAGTTATTTTGTTTTAAGCCTATTTGCGGATTAACGGTATGAGAAACTAAAATAACCCTCACGTCGACTAATTGAAATGATTGAAAGTTTCATTACATTTGCAATGTAAGACCACCGAAAAGGCGCGATAACTTCAAGCCGTGTGGCAAATTTACAATTCCGTAGCTAATGGCTACCGATTCGTAGCAAGTGGCGGCAGTCCTTTAGGGGATTGCCGCTCGTTTTTATAGTGGCTTAGAATTGGTCAAAAAGTCGCATTTTAAAATAAACCGTTTTTCACGAATGCGCAATATTAACATATTGTAACATATCGTTTCGTTTTAT
>CAJTYD010000069.1 GCA_910583775.1 uncultured Muribaculaceae bacterium
GTCCGACTTATACCCCAAAATTCGATGTTTTCAAATTTTTGTCATGTACTTAAGAAAATAAATTTATTCCTGAGCGGATAGTCTCTATTGGATGGAATATTCCTTTTTTATTAACGCAAACATCGGCGATTTAGTTTAGAGCTTGTTCCTTAAAATTTCACCCCTACGGCCTCGAAATTTTAAGGAACAAGCTCTTAGTCTCCTGAAGTAGGAAACAGTTTCTAAGTTACAAAAAGGTTAAAAATGGCATAAAATTTGTAAAAAAGTATGAATGTTGCTATCTTTGTTTCGTAAATTCATTCAGAGATATTATTGGATATGACATCTGATATTGTAATATGGCTTACACCTCTAACCGACCGAAAGCGCATTTGCGGTCCGATATATCGAAACCTGTTGTGATAGAGCTAATAAGGGCTTTATGACAGCGGGTTTTTTATGTATGTTAAAATATTAAACAAGAATAATTTATCAACAACAAAAACAACAACAGTATGAAGAGACTATTTCTCTTAGGCATGACGCTCATCTTGTCGTGGGTTCTGGCTATCGGAGCCCGGGCGGAGGTTGACTGTCGTGGCCAGATTGTCGACGAGCAGGGAGAGCCGCTTGTCGGTGCAATGGTGGTAGTGTCTGGAACAACTATCGGTACAGCTGCCGATATCGACGGTAATTTCCGTCTGAAAGTCCCTGACACGGCAAAAGAGTTGAAAATAACATACGTCGGATATACTCCGGTGGAAGTCAAGGTGGCTCCAAATCTCGGAACTATCGTGATGAAGGCCGAGTCAAAGCTGCTTCAGGACGTAGTGGTTACCCAGTCGAGGGCCAAGACCCGCGAGACCCCTATCGCCATGTCGGAGATCACGGCTGCGCAAATCGAGGCCAAACTCGGTAACAAGGAATTCCCCGAGATTCTGAAGAATACCCCTGGCGTCTGGGCAACACCTGACGGCGGTGGCTATGGCGACGCAAAGATCAACATGCGTGGTTTCAAGGCTCCTAACGTGGCAGTCCTTGTCAACGGTATCCCGATGAACGATATGGAGTGGGGAGGTATCTACTGGTCTAACTTCGCCGGTCTTGGTGCCGTCACCACAAGCCTACAGACTCAGCGCGGTCTCGGAGCGGCTATCATCTCCTCGCCCTCTATCGGCGGTACGATCAACATCACCACCCGCGGTCTCGACGCTAGGCGCGGTGGGTCGCTCTGGTACGGCATGGGTAACGACGGTCTTAACGAGATCGGCGTCAATATCTCTACGGGCCTTATGAAGAACGGCTGGGCAATCAGTGTGCTCGGCAGCCGCAGATGGGCTCAGGGCCAGGGAAATATCCAGGGCACACAGTATGAGGCATGGAATTATTTTGTGAATATCTCCAAGAAGATCGGCGACAACCATCAGCTTTCGCTTACGGCTTTCGGCGCTCCGCAGTGGCACAACCAGCGTAACACCGTTTATGGAACTCTCTCTGTCGAGAACTGGCAGACCCAAGCCAAGCAATTCATGAACGGTAAAGTTCCGTATACATATAACCCCTCATACGGTTTCGACAACGAAGGCCGTCAGCGCACAGCCTATCGCAACCAGTATCACAAACCGATTATCTCCCTTAACCATATATGGCAGATCGACTACAAGTCGTCGCTGTCATCCGCTCTCTATGTATCTCTATCTTCCGGAGGCGGTTACAGCGGCCAGGGCCGTACAAGCGAGTGGCGTAACAAGTGGAGAGGCGCATACGACGGAGCAATCACTACGGATTTCCGCAATCCGGACGGTACCTTCAACTATGGCGGCATCCAGGACGTCAACGCGGCTTCAACAACCGGATCGATGATGGTTATGTCGGAGTCGATCAACAGCCATGAGTGGTATGGACTCGTGTCGACATATAAGAACGAGATCCTTCCCAACAAACTGACTCTTACCGGCGGTATCGATGTCCGCTATTATGTGGGCCATCACCGCAACGAGATCATAGACCTTTATTCCGGTCAGTATTATATGGATGACACAGATCGTGCGGCCGTTAAGCCGGCAAACAACAAGGCGGCTCTCGATCCTAACTGGAAATACGAGAAACTCGGCGTAGGCGACATCGTCTACAGAAACTATGACGGTTTCACCCATCAGGAGGGTATCTACGGCCAGGGCGAATACAAGATTGCCGACGGTCAGGTGACTACATTCCTCGCCGGATCGCTCAACCTTACGAGCTACCGCAAGAAAGATATGTTCTATTATGACGCCGAACATGGCACAACTCCCTGGAAGACATTCCTCGGAGGAACAGTCAAAGGTGGTGCAAACTGGAACATCGACCGTCATAACAACCTCTTCGTGAACGGAGGTTATATATCAAAGGCTCCTTTCTTCTCATACGGTGTGTTCCTGAACGCTGCCACCAGCAACGCCATGAACTCTAAGCCCGTCAACGAGAAGATCGGATCTATCGAGGTGGGCTACGGTTTCCATTCTCCGGTATTCTCGATGACATTCAACGGTTACTTCACGAAATGGATGGACCGCACTGACCGCGACACTCAGAGAAGTGGTTATTTCCCTCGCGGTGTTAATGCAGGCGAATATTTCTCTCTCAGCCTTGAGAACGTATGCGCACAGCACCTCGGTCTTGAGCTCGATTTTGCATATAATCCCTTCAAATGGCTTGAGGTGCAGGGTATGTTCTCGATCGGCGACTGGCGCTGGACAAACAACCCGAAAGGTTACTTCTACAACGTGCAGGGACAGCCTCTTGCCAATATTGACGAAGGAACAGTGGCTTCCGGAATCAAGGCCGAGGATCATGCCTGGGCTATCCTTAACCAAAAGAACCATAAAGTCTGCGGTTCCGCTCAGACAACCGGCGGTCTCGGCGTGACATTCCGTCCCTTCAAGGGTTTCCGTATCGGTGCGGAATGGACATTCAGCGCCCGCAACTATTCCGACTTCTATCTCACTGGTTCAAGCTTCGATGTCAACAAGACTGTCCAGCTGATGGATCCCTGGAAGATACCTTTCGGTAACGAACTTGACCTTTCCGCAAGCTACAGCTTCAAGATCGGCGGTCTGAACGCTACAATTTACGGAAACGTCTACAACATTGCCAACAACTTCTATGTTAAAGATGCACAGACTCCTTTCGACAAGGATGGCACATGGCAGAACGCTACATACGCCGTCTATTCGTTCGGACGTACTTTCTCATTGAGATTAAAAATCAATTTCTAAAAGAATTTCACAATGAAGACTATCATAAAAAATGCTTTTCTTATCGGAGCTGTGACTTTGGCAGTGGCTTCTTGTGGCGAGAATTCCTGGAACGATACCTACCTGCCGGGATTCGAGGGCGACAAGGGCTTTACGGATGTGCAGACGCTCGAATATACGCTCACGGACGCCGATTACAAGAGAATTGCCGACAACAAGGCAAACAGCGCCATCGCGAAGGCCGCCGGTCTTTCCAAGGAGCTCAAGGCCGTGGGTACGCTCCATTATCTGACACAGCAGATTTCTGCCGATGTCTATATCCCCAACCTTCTGAATGACTCCACATTCCAGTATTTTACCCTTACCGACGGTTCGGCCATCAATGTTACTTATAATGTGGCCGAGAATCTTCCGGCCGAGATGATCGGCATGAACGCCGCTTCGACTTATACTGTGAGCAAGGCTGATTATCAGAAGGCATACGACAGCGAAACGGACTATGCCGAGAGCTTCTCTCCGCTTGCTCCGGCCTCTTCGAATGTGCCGAAGCTCCTTGCCGCTAATTTCCCGAATGCCACGGCCGGTTCATACGTAGTTGTGAATTACAATAACTCCGACAGCGAGCCGGTGTTCCAGAAAACTCCTTTTGAGGAAACAGATGTAATCAAGCCTACTTTGAAGAAGGGTGACGAAATCAATGCAAGCGGTATCGTCACGGGTATATGCGCGCAGGGTTTCGTTCTTACTGACAAGGGAGGATCAATTCTCGTTTACTTCGGAAGCTCCTACGATTTAAAGGCTTATTCCATCGGAGACCAGGTAACCGTTAAGGGTACTATAGATTCCTATAACAAAGGATTACAGATTAAAGGGAGCACTGCCTCCGTCAAGAAAGCTGATGTTGTAGATGTCGCTTATCCTGATCCCAAGGTTTATACCGGCGCTGAGATGGATCAGGCGATTTTGCGTTCTGCCGATGAACTTGGCGTTTATTGCGAGATCACAGGTAAAGTGACGATCGCCAACGAAGGTAAAAACTATAATGTTGCTGTCGATGGCGCTCAGACTGCAGAAGGTAGCCTTTATCAGCTCACCGATGATCAGAAGAAACTCTTCAAGGATGGCGATACTTATAAGATCTGCGGTTATTTCCTGTCGGTTACTTCGACCGGGAAGCCGAAGAAACCTAAGTATTTCAATGTACTCGTAACGGATGCTAAGCCTGTGACCAAGGCTACCCGTTCGGCTATGACTCGCGCCGCCAACATTCCTTCCAAGGGTGTGAACGCTCTCTATATGTATGACGGCAGCAACTGGAAGGTAGCTTCCGACGCCGTTGTCCTCCAGCCTTCCGACTATGCGATGATGGGCATCTCCGGCGGTTATCTGACGGCTGACCAGGCTGCTTCCTTTATCCCGAGATTCATGGAGGTCAACTATCCTTATGCCGCTAAAGATGCCAAGAAGTATGTGGTTTACGCTGTAAAGGACGGTTTCATGACTGAGGAGTATACATTCAACGGATCTGTCTGGGAGAACAGCATCTCCAATGAGGGTGTCGTCACTCTTACAAGACAGTTTGTTCGTCGTGACGGCAAGTGGTTCATGGATCCTTCGATCACTCTTACGCTTCCTTCAGGCAGGAATCAGGCAACCAGCACATGGTTCTTCCAGACCTGTGTAGACTGGATCCGCGATAACATTCAGAACGGTGCGGCCTATATCACAAGTTATGGAAACAACGAGTATTATTGCGGTACATCTGCCTTCGAGGGAAATATAGACCTCCGTCCGAACAAAGCTGTCGGGCAGTATGCGGCCGGATATGAAGGTATGTCGGATGACGAGATTGTCGCTCTGATGAAGAAACGTTTTGAGACTGAGGTTTGCCCCGGCGCTCTCTCGGTTCTTTATCCTAATCTCGAACCTGCTCCCGGTGTCGAACCGACTGTCACTATCAATTTCTCTGTTTACACAGGAAGCAAAGCCTCTTATACGATTATCTATAAAGTGGTAGGCAAGGCGAAATTTGAGTTCGTTTCCTGCACCTGGAATCAGTAAAAATAAGGGCAGAATCCTGATTCTGTTTTCCCGAATATTAAAAGGGTCGCTCCAACCGGGGCGACCCTTTTTCATATATCGGAATTTTTTTCTACATTTGTCGGATAAAACACACAGTAAAACACACATAAAGACACACGCAAATATGAAACGAGCGATTTTTGCCGCAATTGTTGCCGGAACAGCCACCTTCGGCTTATACGGCGAGACTCCCGGACACCTGCCTGAATGGAAAAAGGGCGAGTTTGAAATCCATCACATCTATACTGGAAAGGGGGAGGCCAACTTCCTCATCTTTCCCGACGGAACAACCATGCTTATTGACGTCGGCGACTGGAACCGGCGGGAATGGAACATGACGCGCGCTCTTCCCGATTCATCGCGCGGCCCCGGAGAATGGGTGGCCAGATACGTTGAGCGGGTGAATCCTGACGGCAGGAATGTGGACTACGTCATGGCTTCGCATTTCCACAGCGACCATATCGGGAATTCGAAAGATCCCGACCGCCGCCTGACATCCGGTCGCAACCCCGACTATCATCTCACCGGACTTATGGAGGCCGGTGAATTGCTTCGCTTCGGCAAGGCTTTCGACCGCGGCTATCCAGATTATGACTATCCGCTGCCGATGGACCGCGACCGCGGCATAGATGCCGAATCCGACGTGGCCGATCTCCGCGCGCTCTGGAAGCGTCAGAATGAGCTTTATGGCATGAAAATGGAGAAGTTCGTCCCGGGACGGCTGAATCAGATCACGCTGCTTCGCCATCCGGAGAAATACCCGGATTTCAGCATCCGCAACCTTGCCGCAAACGGTGAGATATGGACCGGCAAAGGGGAGGAGACCGTCCGTTATTACGATAAGAATCCCGACAACCTCGGCCGCTCGCAGAATGAGAATACGAAGAGCCTCGCCATGCGCTTCGACTACGGTCCGTTCAGCTATTATTCCGGAGGCGACCTCTGTTCTTCGCTTAAGGATGAGAGCGGCAATAAGGTGAATCTCGAGGTGAAGGTAGGGGAGGCCTGTGGCCCGGTCGATGTGTGCAAGGTAAACCATCACGGCCACCCCTCGGGCACGAGCGAGGGTTTTGTCAAAAACGTCAAAGCTGTCAACTGGATCCTGCCAGTATGGGATTACTGGCATATCTCTCCGACTGTTGTCAAAAGGCTGATACAATATGGCGCCTCCCCGGAAGACCCGGAAATCAACATCTTCCCGCAGACGATCCATCGCCGTATCTGGCAGACCTACGGCGCCGAGCCCTGGCTGAAAGCCTTGAATCAGACCACCGGCCATGTCGTGGTCAAGGTCTCTCCTGGCGGAAAGGAATACCGCATCTACATCGTCTCGGCCGACGACGAGACCGGCACGGTGCTCCGCCAATACGGCCCCTATATCTCGGCAAAACCGAGGTAATTTTGAATTAGGCTGACGCAAATGTGAGTTCTCGGAGTTCTCGGAGCTCTCGGAGCTCTCGGAGCTCTCAGAACACGCGTCAGCCCGATTATTAATTACTAATTCCTCATTACTAATTGGAGCGTAAACCCTCCTGAGGCCTTGTTTGTTTTTAATAATGGCACGGTTTTTGACTCTGTCTTTTATGAAGCCGGTATTATGGATCAAGTTCTGATTCCCGGCATATTAATTACGATTGAAATTACTTAAACTGATATTATGGCAACAGGTAAAATCGGGGTTACTACTGAAAACATCTTCCCCGTTATCAAGAAATTTTTGTATAGTGATCATGAGATCTTTCTGCGTGAGCTCGTGTCGAACGCCATCGACGCCACCCAGAAGCTGAAGACTCTGTCTTCGTTCGGCGAATTCAAGGGCGAGCTCGGCGAGATGAATGTCAAGGTTACCGTCGACAAGGAGAAGGGCACGCTCACGGTCTCTGACCACGGTATCGGCATGGACGCCGACGACATCGAGAAATACATCAACCAGATAGCATTCTCCGGTGCCGAGGAGTTCCTCGAGAAATATAAGGATACCGCGAATTCCATCATCGGCCACTTCGGTCTCGGATTTTATTCGGCTTTCATGGTCTCGAAGAAGGTGGAAATCCGCTCGCTCTCGTATAAGGAGGGCGCGAAGGCTGTTTCGTGGGTTTGCGACGGCAGCCCCGAATACGAGATGAACGAGATCGAGAAGAGCGAACGCGGAACCGACGTGATCCTCTATATCGACGACGACAACAAGGAGTTCCTCGAGCAGACACGCATCGACACGCTCCTTAAGAAATACTGCCGTTTCCTCCCCGTGCCTGTGGTCAGCGGCAAGGAGCAGGAATGGAAAGACGGTAAATATGTCGACACAGACAAAGACCGTGTGATCAACGCCACCGAGCCCCTCTGGACAAAGAAACCGGCCGACCTTACCGACAAGGACTATCTCGATTTCTATCACGAGCTGCGTCCCGGCGAGGAAGACCCTATGTTCTGGATCCACCTCAACGTCGACTATCCTTTCACCCTCACCGGCATACTCTACTTCCCGAAGATCAAGACCAACATCGACCTTCAGAAGAACCGGATCCAGCTATACTGCAACCAGGTCTATGTCACCGACCAGGTGGAGGGCGTGGTCCCTGAGTTCATGATGCTCATGCAGGGCGTGATCGACTCGCCCGATATTCCGCTCAACGTCAGCCGCAGCTATCTGCAGGCCGACCAGCAGGTGAAGAAGATCTCTTCATATATCTCGAAGAAAGTGGCCGAGAAGCTCGACCGTATGTTCAAGGACGACCGCAAGGCTTTCGAGGAGAAATGGAACGACATCGAGGTCTTCATCAAATACGGCATGCTGACCGACGAGAAGTTTTACGATGCCTCGAAGAAGTTCTTCCTCCTCAAGGACGTCAACAATAATTATTACACTCTCGAGGAATATAAGAAGCTCGTGGAGGCCGAGCAGACCGACAAGGAGGGGAATATCATCTATCTCTACGCCAACGACCGTAACGCCCAGTATTCATATATCCAGGGAGCCGAGGATAAGGGTTACAACGTTCTGCTTCTCGACGGACAGCTCGATCAGCATCTGGTGAGCATGCTCGAGACAAAACTCGAGAAGACCCGCTTCGTGCGTGTCGATTCCGACACTCCGGAGCGCCTCATCCGGAAAAAAGACGAGAAGAACGCCGATCTCACTCCTCTGCAGGCCGACCTGCTGACCGGTATTTTCCGCAGCCAGCTACCGGAGGAGAAGGATGTGAACTTCATCGTCGAATATAACGCGCTTGGCGAGAACGACGCTCCGGCAGTGATAACCCAGAACGAGATGATGCGCCGTATGAAGGAGATGGCCGCCATGCAGCCCGGCATGAATTTCTATGGCAATATGCCTGATATGTATTCTCTGGTTGTAAACTCCGAGCAGCCTGCCGTGAAGAAGATCGTGAGCGACGCCCAGACGGCTCTCGACGGCGAGGTTTCGCCGATCCGCTCCGAGGTCGAGAAGACTAACGAGGAGATCACCGCGCTGAGAAATAGCAAGGACGAGTCCAAGGAGGATTCAGCCAAAGCGGATCTCGACAAACAGATCAACGAGAAGGAGAAGATCGTAGGCGAGCTTCGCGAGAAAGAGGAGAAGCTGGTCAAGGACTACGCTTCGAAACAGGCGGTGGTGAAACAGATCATCGACCTGGCGCTCCTTCAGAGCAACCTTCTGAAGGGAGAGGCGCTCTCGGCGTTCATCCGCCGCTCTATCTCGCTTCTCTGAACCGATAATTTGGAATTTTACACGGGAGGTCGTGTCTGGTAAAGACGCGACCTCCTTGTTTTATGACTCTTTGGTTATATTGGCGAAGGTCAACCAAAAGACAGGTGGAAACGTTTTAAAGGCATACTTAATCAATATTTAATGCTATGTCTTATAAAATCATTGAAATCGAGGGAATCGGCGAAGCGTATGCCGGGAAACTCATGGGAATCGGAGTCGATACCACGGAAGAACTGCTGAAAAGGGCATCTACTCCTAAAGGTAGAAAGGAATTGGCCGAGGAGACGGGAATCAGCGAGAAGCTTATACTGAAATGGGCGAATCACGCCGATCTTTTCCGCATAAAGGGAGTCGCGGGACAGTTTGCCGAACTTCTCGAGGCCTCGGGCGTGGATACCGTTAAGGAATTCAGGCATCGCGTGGCGGCAAATCTTCAGCCCAGACTGGAGGAGGTAAACGCCGAAAAGCATCTTTGCGGGCGTGTGCCTTCTGTGGCGGAGATAGAGAAGATGATAGAGCAGGCTAAGGAACTCGAGCCTGCCATCACCTATTGAAGCTAATCAGGTTTATTGGAACTTGCGATACTTGAATAAAGATTACACTTGGTTCGGGCATGTCCGGTTTCCGGGCATGCCTTTCTCATTCGTAGCGCATCGTCTCGGCGGGCGAGATCTTCGCCGCGAACCAGGAGGGGAGGATCAGACAAAGGTAAATGATCGCTATCGTGGCCACGTTGAGGATCAATATCGCCGGAATATTGAATTCCACAGGCATGAAGTCGATGTAATAGGCGTCGGGGTCGAGCGGAATGAAATGCCAGCGGGCCTGGCAGTAGAGGAAAGCGAGCATGAGCGCGTTCCCGATCAGAAGACCGGTCAGCGCCACGCGTATAGCCATGTAGACGAATACCTTGCGCACTTTTCTCTCCGTCGCGCCCATAGAGCGGATCAGACCGATGAAGCGTTTCTTGTCGAGGATGATTATGAGCATTCCCGAGATCAGCGTCACGCAGGCCACGAAGGTCATGAGCGTCAGAATGACGATCACGTTGGTGTCGAGCATGTCGAGCCAGCCGAAATATCCGGCGCCGCGCCGCATGGCGTTGTCCACGCGATAGAACTTGTAGAGCGTGCCCTCGGCGAGAGCTGTATTGAAAGTGTTCTGCAGTGTCTGTGTGTATTCCTCCACGCGGTCGAAGTCGTCGGTGTTGATCACTATCGATGTTCCCTGTTTTTCCGAGATCTGGCCGAGGTTCTGGATAAGGTCGAGGTCGCCGTAGATGAAGATATCGTCGTAGCTGTCGAAATGTGAGTTATAGATAGCAGCCACCTCGAGCTTGCGCACCCTGACGTCGCCGGCTATGAAATATGTCTCTATCCTGTCGCCTACGTCAAGACCGAGCTGACGCGCCGCTATCTCGGAGATCACTGTTTTCATCCTGTTCTCTTTCTTGCTGAAATCGGGGAATTTACCTTTGCGGATGTTCTCCTTTATGAAATTCTCCGACGTCGCGCCCTGGATGCTCTTGAGGTAGACTCCCTTGAAATTGTCGGAGGTCTTGAGGATGGCCGGGATCGAGGCCTCGAGACTGAAATCGGTGATGAAATCCTGCGCGTCGAGGATCTCGCGCAGCGTCGGGGTGAGGGTGATCAGATTGTCTTCGGATTCCTCCTGCGGCACGGCGTAGAGGGTGATGTGGGAGTTGAAGCCGATCACCTTGTCGCGGATCTCCCTCTTGAAGCCGAGCACGATGGCTATGGCGGCGATCATCACGCCGACCGAGAGGGCAACGGCGGTGACGGCGACGCGGACAGCGGGAGAAGTCTTTCTCCCGCCCGAAGCCAGCGAGAGGCGGCGAGCTAAGAACAGCGGATAATTCATAACGCAAAATTACAAAAATTATTCCTATTGAGGAAGGTCCTTAAGGCCTTTAAGGTCTTTAAGGACTTTAAGGACTTTAAGGACTTTAAGGACCTTAAAGGCGTTAAAGACCTTATTCGATCGCAATAAAAAAAGGAGCGGAAGAATCCACTCCTTTTTTGACGGGGATTTCGCAATCCCTTTATAAGAACTTTTCCTAAGTGCCATAGATGCCCGGCAGGATCGGTTCTTTTATAGAACGATTATTGTGGTTAGAACCAGCGGACGTAAGCGAAGTCCTGACGGTGGGGAAGCTCGGCGTTCTTCGGATACATGCGGAGCGCGTAGCGATAGGTGCCGGCCTCTTTCATCTTGGCCTTCAGCTCGTAGGTGTAGATGTTGCCGTCGCGGTTGGTGACCTTCAGGTCGTTGCGGCCGTCATACTTGGTGACGCCCTTCTCCTCGCGGTAGTAAACAAGCTCCACGCCGATAGAGTCGCCGAGGCCCTTGGTGTCGATCACGCACTTCACGTCGAATTCATCGCCAGTGCGTGAAACGCCGGCGTGAACCTCGTCGAAGTTCGATGAAAGCACCTGGATGCTGTCCCACTTGGAGGCAACCTCCTCTTTCCAGGCCACGATGTCGCGTGCCTTGGCGAAATTGTTGGCGGCGAGCTTCTCGAAACGCTTTGCCTCGGGCTTGTAGAAGCGCGAGATGTAGTCGTCGAGCTGACGCTTCATGGTGAAGTGAGGCGCGATGTGGCCGATCGAACGCTTGATATACTGGATCCACTCGGGGCTGTAACCCTTGTAGTTCTTGTTGAAGTAGAGCGGGATGATCTCGTTCTCGAGCATCGAGTAGATGGTGGCTGCGTCGAGCTTGTCCTGCTGTCCCTGGTCGGTGAAGGTGCGCTTGTCGGTGAGTGCCCATCCGGCCTTCTCGTCGAAGCGGTAGCCTTCATACCACCATCCGTCGAGCACGGAGAAGTTGAGCACGCCGTTCATCTCTGCCTTCTCGCCCGATGTTCCGGATGCCTCGAGAGGACGGGTCGGGGTGTTGAGCCAGATGTCGACGCCTGTGACGAGACGCTTTGCGACGATCATGTTATAGTCTTCGAGGAAGATGATCTTGCCGGAGAACTGCGGCATCTTCGAGATCTCGGTGATGCGCTTGATCAGACCCTGGCCGGCGCCGTCGGCGGGGTGAGCCTTGCCTGAGAAGATGAACTGCACGGGATACTTCTCGTTGTTCACGATCTTGGCCAGACGGTCGAGGTCGGTGAAGAGAAGATGAGCGCGCTTGTAGGTGGCGAAGCGG
Source organism: uncultured Muribaculaceae bacterium (assembly GCA_910583775.1). Lineage (GTDB taxonomy): Bacteria > Bacteroidota > Bacteroidia > Bacteroidales > Muribaculaceae > Lepagella. The sequence continues at coordinate 12,184 of CAJTYD010000069.1, forward strand.
CGGGCGAAGCCGATGATCAGGGCGTTGGGGTTGATCTTGTCTACGATCTTCAGCACCTCCGTGGGATCACCCTGGTTCTTGAGCCATTTCTCCTTGAAGTCTTTCTTGACGAACTCGATGAATTTGTTCTTCATCGTCATTCGCATGTTCCAGATGTCCTCGTCAGGCACGTCGAAGATGCCTTTCCACATCTCGGGATTGCTCTGGTCCATGAAGAGCTCGGGGTTGAGGTGGTCGCCGTAGAATTCCTTCCACTCTGTGGCTGCCCATGTAGGCATGTGGACGCCGTTGGTGACGTAGCCCACGTGCGACTCCTCTGGAGCGTAGCCTTTCCAGACGCCTGCGAACATCTTCTTCGATACCTCGCCGTGGAGCCAGCTTACGCCGTTGGCCTCCTGGCAGGTGTTGAGCGCGAACACGCTCATCGAGAAGCGCTCGTTGGAGTCGGGGTTCTCGCGGCCCATGTTCATCAGGTCGTTCCAGGAGATGCCGAGTTTTGCGGGATACTCGCCGAGATATTTGCCGAAGAGCGACTCCTCGAAGTAGTCGTGGCCTGCCGGAACGGGGGTGTGTACTGTATAGAGCGAAGAAGCGCGCACGAGCTCGAGGGCTACGTTGAAGGGCAGATGGTCTTTCTGCACGTAGTCCACGAGACGCTGGAGGTTAAGCAGCGCTGCGTGGCCTTCGTTGGCGTGGTAGAGGTCGGTCTTGATGCCGAGACGCTCGAGCATCAGCATACCGCCGATACCGAGGAGGTATTCCTGCTTGATGCGGTTCTCCCAGTCGCCGCCGTAGAGCTTGTGGGTGATCTGACGGTCCCACTCGGAGTTCTGGTCGAGGTCGGTGTCGAGCAGATAAAGGCTCATGCGGCCTACGTTCACGCGCCATACGTGCGAGTAGACGAAACGGCCGGGGTAGGGCACCTCGAGGATCATCGGCTGGCCGTCCTCGCCGAGCACCGGCTCGATGGGCAGCTGGTCGAAGTTCTGGCTCTCGTAGTTGGCGATCTGCTGGCCATCGATCGAGAGAGACTGCGAGAAGTAGCCGTATTTGTAGAGGAATCCTACAGCGGTCATGTTCACTCGGCTGTCGGAAGCCTGCTTGATGTAGTCGCCGGCAAGCACGCCCAGACCTCCGGAATATATCTTGAGGCAGTTGCAGAGGCCGTATTCCATGGAGAAGTATGAAACAGAGGGAATCTTGTTGTCCATCGGCTGTTTCATGTAATCCTTGAACATCTGGTAGACCTCTTTGATGCGGGCCATCATCGCGCTGTCCTTGAGGATCTCGTTGTAGCGCTCGAGCGACATCTGCTGGAGGAGCATCACGGGATTCTCTCCGACTTCTCTCCAGAGGTCGTGATCCAGGTCACGGAAAAGACGTTTGCCTTTGCTGTTCCATACCCACCAGAGGTTTTTCGACATTTCCTCGAGCGGCTTGAGTTCCTTGGGCATCACGGCGCTGACTGTGATTGTGCGCCATGACGGTGCATTGGTGTTGCTTACTTGGAGTTTCATAAACTGTATTCTGATTTTATAATAATTTCTAACTAACTAATTCAAAATTCTCTTGGCGTCATCCCTCCTGTACTAAAACTAAGTTGGAGACGCTAATAAGACATAGGCACAGCCGTAATCCAACATTCAAAATTAATTGATGTTCTCCTGTACTCCTGTCAAAATTCATCCTCGCGTCAGCCTAATTCAAAATTCAACATTCAACATTCGAAATTCTCTTAGCGGCTCTCTTGAGCGCTGTCTCGAATGCCCGGTCGTAAAATCTGATGAAATACGACCAGTTGGCTTTTTCGGCGGTGAGGAAGGCGGCGTTGCGGGCCTTAGAGCGGCCGAGGGCGTCGAGGCGGCTGTAGGCCGCGGCTGCGTCGGCGATCCGGTCGCGGCTCTCGAGGTAGTTGGTGTCTTCGCGCGATACCACGAACACGCCGCAGGAGGCAAGACCGTTCTTGAAATTGTCGAGCACCCACTGTCCGAAGCCTGCCTTGTCGGTGGTCACTGTCGGTACGCCGAAGGCCACGCTCTCGAGCGGGGTGTAGCCCCACGGCTCGTAATATGAGGGGAAGAGAGTCAGATCGAACGAGGGGAGAAGATCGTAGTATCCGATGTTGATGATGCCGTCGTGGCCGTCGAGATAGTCGGGTACGTATACCACCTTCACTTTCTGCAGCTTGCCCTGGGCCTTGAGGTCGCGGACGCGCACGCAGATCTCGTCGCTGTCTTCGTTGAAGAGCGAGTGGGTGAGATAGTCGGGTTCCGGACGGTCGTGGCCCTCGAAGTCGAGATCCATCAGCAGGGTGCCTTTCGGCTCTTTCACCCATCCGGGCACGAGTATGAACGCTAACATCTGCTTGCCGTCCTCGATCTTGCCTTCCATTTCGGTGAGGGAGTCGAGGAAGAGGTCGATGCCTTTGTTGCGGTATTCATGACGGCCGGAAGTGGCGATCAGGAATGTGTCGTCGGAGAAATTCTCGTTATATAGCAATGAGGCCACTTTGAGCAGACGCGAGCGGCCGTCTTTGCGTAATTTGTTGTATTTCGCGGTTTTGGGCACGAAGTCAGGCTCGAAGCCGTTGGGCGTCACCACCTGCGGCTCGATGTCGAGGAGTTGCTTTGCCTCGCGTGCCGTGACGCGGCTCACGGTGGTGAAGCAGTCGGCGGCGTGTGCTGCCGCTTTCTCGAGCGAGTGTTTCGATTGCATGTTGAGTTCTGAGGCCATCTGATCGCCGTTATAACCGTCGAAATACTGATAGAGGGTCTTGCCGTTGCCGCAGATGCTGCGTCCTATGCAGGTGGCGTGGGCTGTGAAGACAGTAGCGGCCGCCGGCATTATGAGGCGCGTGTAGAGAAGACCCATGCCGGTCTGCCATTCGTCGAAATGAGCCACGACCTTAGATTCGTCGGCCTTGAGATAGTCGCTGACGGCCTTGATCACGATGGCGGCGGCGATGGAGAACGTGCAGCTCTCGTTGTAGTCGCCGTAAGCGTGAAGGGAGTCGACCCGGAACTTCTCCCACATTTCGCCGTAGATAGGGTCGAGGTGGGAGGCGGTGTCGCCTGGATTCACGAGGATCACCTCCGGCGCGCCGGGCACGTCCCAGCGGCCCGTGCGGATCTTTATGCCCCAGGGGAGCTCAAGCTTTGAGGAAGCCGATTTCAGAAGCGATTTCTTCTCCTTGAAATAGGGCGACGGGTTCTGCTCGTCCCATACGTCGGGACCGATGAAGATCAGACGGTCGCCGAACTGCTCTTTGAGCTGGCGCGCTTTGGTGGAAAGCACGGCATAGATGCCGCCGATCTTGTTGCAGACCTCCCAGCTCGACTCAAATAAAAGATCGATACTTGAAGCCGTTCCCTCTGCGGGTGCGTTTTTTGGAGCTTTGGTAGCGCTCTTTGAATTTGACATTTGATCTAACCTTGTTTATATATAGGAGTTATATATGGAAAATTTATATAAGCATCCTATAGTTAATATTTATAAGAATCCTGTAGTTATAATTAAGTAAGAATTCTCTTGTTATACCTTATTATATATTATACCTGTATTTCTGATCTTATTTTGTACTCCTGTCTTCCTGTCTATAAAATTGCGACGCTCCTGTACTACAACCAAGCCAACGGCGTTAATCAGACATAAGCACAAAAAATAAAAAGACAAGAGTACAATAGTACAAAAGTATATAAAAGTTCTCCTGTACTCCTGTCTAACCGCAGAAAGTACTCCTGAGATGCTGCCAATTACTAATTATACATTGCTAATTACTAATTGACGAAGATTGTCGAAGGCCATTAAGTGCCCTTATCCTCCGCAAATTTACAAAAATTGTGATTACTCCGCAACTTTTTTAACATAAAAAATACCCAATAGATGACATATATTGCACTAAAATTAATTTAGTGCAATATATAGCCTAAATGAATAATGCTAAATAAAAGCATATTCAAAATTTCAAACGTTCGCAGATTGTAATTTTGATTTTGAATGTTGAATTTTGAATGTTGAATTCAGCCTCGCGGGCGGATTTTAGACAGGAGTACAGGAGAACAGGCTTTTTCTTTTGTACTATTGTGCTCCTGTCTTTTATCTTTTTGTGCTTATGTCTCTGTTAGCGTCTTCGACTTAGTTGTAGTACAGGAGCGTCGCGGGTTGTTTAGACAGGAGAATTCAATAATTTTGAATGTTGAATGTTGAATTTTGAATTGGGGCTGACGCGAGAGTAATTTTGAATTATTAGTAGTGCGTTGAAAATACTATTTGATATATAGCCAATATTCGGTATCTAATCCTCCCGCAAAGGGGCAAGAGGGCCCGCAGAGGATTCTACCGCAAGGGCTTTTGTTTTCGGTTTGTCTCAATTCAGAGGTGCGCCTTCGGCTTTTAGAGTGCGCCGAGGGCTGACGCGCGGAAGATTCCGCAGTTTTTTTCGGCATCGTTTTCGCGGCTGACTCTGCGAACTCTAGAAGTCGAAGACGCAATCTCCTCATCTTAAACATCCCAAAGCGATACGCCTACCATCGATAATGTTTTGCGGTAGAATCCTTTGCGGGCCCTCTGCGGCTTTGCGGGAGGTTTAAAATTAAGATAATTAAATTATTACTGTCCGCTAAACCATAAAATGCCGGAGCCAAGTTCTTGAAAGATAGAATTTGGCTCTGCTTGTATTTGAGGACAAGCCCCCTTAGCTGTTTTGGGGGTCATCGGGAGGTGATTCGGAGACCACCTCAAGCAGTCTTTTGAGGTCGGCATCGGGAGTATTGAGGAAAGCTGTGAGATTCATGTAATACATCAGGATGATTCTGACCATTGTCGGCAGCCCGGAGAAGCTCCATTGTCTTGTAAGCGAACTTTGAAGCACCGAAAGCAACAGATTGGCTATGAGTGTGACCCATATCTGGATCTTAATAGCGTTGGCACTTTCGCCATAGAAGTATCTCAAAGGAAAGTTCTGTTTGATTTGTTTGAACAGTGACTCAATCTGCCAACGACGACGGTATATAGCCACTATGGTTTCCAAAGACATATCAAAGTCATTAGTCAGCAACTGTATGAGCTTTGGCTGCTTGCCTTTCTTCATGTCTACATAGGCGACAATACGGGCAATATGGTTGATATCATCCTTACGGAAGACTACAACCTGCTCGCGGTACGTCATCAAACCGTCACTGTTCATCTCCATGCAGTCGGCAAGCACTTCGTAGCTGAGGCTTTTCTTCATTTTCGTGACGTACACCACGCCTCTGTCTGTCAGCTCCTCAAATTTGGCATAGTTGATATAGGCACGGTCAAGAGCAACGATTTCATGATTGCTGTAATGACTTGGAGCCAGCATAAACGAGTCATTTGTTGCAGCCGAAGTAAACTGTACATCGCAATGGACTCCTTCGTTGGCGTGGATTACAGAGTGTACCTTGATGCCGCCCTTTTTCTTTCCCGTCTTCGGATGGCGTCCTACGCCCTTGAATATAGCATTTGAGAAAAGTGTTATGGTGGTGGAATCAATGATTCTGAGACGTTTTATCCACTCCTCCGTACCATTGCGCCGGCTGTCCGATGAAAGCTTACCCCTGTTCTGCTCATACAGGTCCCGGTAAACCTCCTCAAAGAACTTCTCGGAGCGTCTGGCATTTGCGTCTGACAGCGTGCTGCGGCGAGGTACGGTTTCGATCCCGACATGATGCAGTTTACGTACCTCTGCCGTCATAGAGGCCTCTATTTCACGCAACGAGTCGAAGCGCAAGATGACGGCATATAACATCGTCAGCAGATGTGTATATCCATCAAAGCTCTTGACATACCTTTCACCGTTGTGTTTGCGGCTTATTTCAACAATTTTTTCACGGTCGAGCGATTTTATCAGCTGACCATACACCGGCTGTCCCAAGAAATGACTACTTTTGCTCATGGTTATTTCATTAAAGTTTGGCGACTTCAAAATAACCATAAAGGGTCGACTCCTGCAAATGGAATCGACCCTAATTTTATCGCCCTCAATAAGTTTTAGCGGACAGTAATATAATTAAATAAGTAGTTGCGATAAATTAATGAACATATAGAACGAAGTTATTTTTAAATTGATTTTGCTGCGGAATGAGAGAGAAAATATTAATTTTCGACTGAGTGACAAGGTAAAAGCAATCAAAAAGAACCAGTTTTATAGTTCAAGATTTCCTCTTACTCATATATCGTTTAATTTTTCGTAACTACTTATATAACTAATATA
>CAJTYD010000070.1 GCA_910583775.1 uncultured Muribaculaceae bacterium
TATCGTTTCATTGACAATTTATTGTTGCATTAGTAAAGTTATGGATTAATAGTTAAATTAGAATTAGGACCTACAGCTTTTTTCGAAGGATTTCGAGAGAGGTTGGAAAAAACGGGGTGTAGTGATACACCCCGTTTTTTATTCCCTTATATCATCCCTATGACATCTGACTTATTAACTCTGACCGCTGACCTAAATAAATTTCCCTGTCGGCGTGGAATTCTCGCTATTTTAATCTAAATTTGCACCGGATTTCGGACTGTCGAGTGACGGTCCGGCAAAGCTGCGCGTAACAGCTTATTTTATAATGACTTTAAGTATTTGACATTATGCAATTATCCATTGATGAGATTGCTGCGAGACTCGGTCTCGGGAAAATGACCTCTCCGGCCATTATAAACACCCTGCTCATCGACTCCCGTTCTCTCGAGAACCCCGACGGCACTCTTTTCTTCGCAATCCCTACCGCCGGCAACGACGGGCACCGATATATCCGCCAGCTTTATAAAAAGGGGGTGAGAAACTTTGTGGTAAACAGCATCCCCGACGACATGAAGGAGGTCTCGGACGCAAACTGGCTCACGGTCGCCGACACCGTCGAGGCGCTCCAGAAGATCGCAGCCCGCAACGACCGGTTCAAGGGCGAGATCCTCGCCATAACAGGCAGTAAGGGAAAGACAACCCTGAAGGAATGGATTTACCAGCTGATGGAGCCCCTGTCTGACATCTCGAGAAGTCCGCGAAGCTATAACTCACAGATCGGTGTTCCCCTTTCGATGTGGGAGGCCGAACCTGATACCAAACTCGCCATCATCGAGGCCGGAATCTCCCGCAAAGGCGAGATGAAGAGACTCGCCGCATGTATCTCCCCCGACTGCGTAATCATCACCAACATCGGAGACGCACACAACGAGGGTTTCTCATCCATGGAGGAAAAAGCATCCGAGAAAGTATCTCTCGCTGCGGGGCCGTCGGTCAAAACGGTTATTTACAATGCCGATTCCACGCTGCTCGCATCTACTGTCGAAAATATATGCAGGAGCAAGAACCTGTTAGGCTGGTCTAAAAAAGACAAGAACGCTCCCCTCTATATCGAGGCAGCTGAAACCTCCGACAAAGACACTTCCATATCTTATTCCTATAAAGGAGTAAAAGGTTCTTTCACGGCTCCCGTTTCAGGTGAGTCGGATCTCGAGAATGCAGCCAACGCGCTGGCGTTCATGCTCAGCCGAGGGTGCTCGCCCGAAGTCATCGCCGAAAGGTTCCGCCATCTCCACAAGATCGGAACGCGTCTTAACGTATCCGAAGGCGTGAACGGCTGCTCTGTGATTCTCGATTCATACACATCCGACTTCTCCTCCCTTCGCCCGGCCCTCGACTTCATGCGGCGACGCAAAACCCCGGAGCAGACGATGACACTCATCCTCAGCGACCTCCATCATGAGACTGCCTCCACCGGGATGCTTTATCGCGGTATCGCCGACCTCATACGCACAGCCGGCATCGACCGTTTTATCGGAGTGGGCAAGACGCTTTCCTCTTTCAGCGGTCTCTTCCCCGACTCTTCCCGCTTCTTCGAAACGACTAAAGAGCTGACACTCACTCTGACCCCCTCCGATTTCTCAAACGAGATCATTCTTCTCAAGGGTTCTCCCGAATTCAATTTCTCAGATATCGCCGAGATGCTCGAGACCCGCAAACATGAAACCGTGCTTGAGGTGAACCTCGATTCCATTATATCCAATTACAATTATTTCCGCAGCCGGCTCCCGTCATCATGCGGGATCGTATGCATGGTCAAGGCTTCGGGCTATGGAGCCGGAAGCTACGAAATTGCAAAGACTCTTCAGGACTGCGGAGCGGCATACGTTGCCGTTGCGGTTCTTGATGAAGGAATAGAATTGCGCAACCGCGGAATAACGATGCCTATCATGGTGATGAATCCGAAGGTTGTGAATTATAAATCCATGTTCGCCTACCGCCTCGAACCGGAGATCTACAGCTTCGAGATGCTGCGTGACGTCATCAGCGAGGCCCGAAAGAACGGAATCAGGGATTATCCTGTCCACATAAAGCTCGATACCGGCATGCACCGAATGGGATTCATCGAAAGCGAGCTCCCCGAACTGATGGACATTCTGGAGGCAAACAACGAGGTGATAGCCCGCTCCGTTTTCTCCCATCTCGCGACGTCCGACTGTCCCGACATGGACGACTACACCGAGCTTCAGCTCGAAAGATTCCGGGAATATACCGACTATATGCTTTCGCGCTCTTCGCATCCGATTCTACGCCATGTCCTGAACTCCGCAGGCATCCTCCGCTATCCGGAACATCACTACGACATTGCTCGCCTCGGAATAGGACTTTACGGAGCCAATACCCTTCCCCCGGAAATGGAGAAAACCCTTGCCGTCGTCTCAACATTGCGCACGGTGATCATTGCCATCCGCGACCTGGAGGAGGGTGAGTCGATCGGTTACGGACGACGCACCATTCTGAAACGTAAATCCAGGATAGCGACCATTCCGATTGGCTACGCCGACGGCATGAACCGTCATTTCGGCCGCGGGGCAGTTTCTGTTATCGTCAACGGCTGTCAGGCGCCGACTGTCGGCAACATCTGCATGGACGCATGCATGATCGATGTCACGGGCATCGACTGCAAGGTCGGCGATTCCGTAGAGATCTTCGGCGAAAAGGCACCTCTCCAGAGGCTCGCCGACGTGCTCGACACCATCCCCTACGAAATCCTCACATCCGTCTCCCCCCGCGTAAAACGAATCTACTACCGCGAGTAAATACCGTCTGACATAAATTTACATACAGAGACTGCATTTTTCAAAAATTTTTCGGGCGCGGAAGTTAGGAAAATCCGGATTGATGGATTATCAGGGTAAGTATGACAAATACAAATGACATAGAACGGCTCTTCCGCAGCAACTATTCCGTCATGTATGCCCTCGCTTTCCGGATAATACACGACCGGGACCTGGCGAATGATATCGTGCACGATATTTTCGCCTCGCTCCTCTCCGCCGGGTCCGGAAACATCGACACTTCCTACCTGCTTAAGGCGGTCAGGAACAACTGTCTCAAGCATATCCGCGATCTCAGCATCCGCGAACGCCTCAACGGGCTGTATGCCCTCGAGCAGGATCATCCCGAAGACGACGAATGGCCCGAAGAGGAAGACATCGCGAAGATGAACTCGATTGTCGTCAACATGCTTTCGGAACAATGCCGGAGGGTGGTCAGGCTGAGGTTTGCCGCCAAGCTTGGTTATCGGGAAATTTCCGAAGAACTCGGCATCAGCGAGACTGCCGTCTATAAACATTTGCGTCATGCCCTGAATGTTTTACGTCAAAATTTTTAGCGACCATGGACGACAATATCGACCGTCTTCTGAAAGCCATCGAGCATCCGGAAGATTTTACCGACAGCGAGCTGGAGCAGATTCTTGAAGACCCCGAAGTGCGGGAGGCTTACCGAATGATCACCAGGGCGCAAGACACCTTGTGTGAGTTCGAAATGCCGGATGCCGACCAGGAGTGGCGGAAATTCTCTGCCCTTCACTCCGAAAAAAACTCTGCCCGAAGAAGTCTGAATTTCAAAAGCCTGTTTTCAGGCCGAAAGGCGGCTGTAATAACCGGTGTGGCCGTAACGATCGCCGCTGTGGCCGCAGGCATAGGAATAAGAATGGCATCGGGAGAGAATGCCGCAACCCAAGCTGACGCAACCTTGCCGACGGCTGAAAATATATCGGAAAAGGCTGCTTCGCCTGCAGACTGCGACACGATCATAGCCATGACGGCAACCGAACCCGACACAATAATATTCAAGGATGAGCATCTTGACAGAATTGTGGCTGAAATAGCAAAGTATTACGGCACTCAGACAAAATTCGCCTCTCCCGGAAAGAAAGACCTGCGACTGTTCTTCAAATGGAATCAGGCCCTTCCGCTTGCTGAAGTGATCGGTCAGCTCAATGCCTTCGAACAGATAGATATCAAACTTGCCGACAACCTGATAACCGTTAAATAAGTAGCTAAGAAAAATTAATGAACAGATAAAGCGAAGTTATTTTTGTACCGATTTTGGTGCGGAGTGAGGGAGAATATAAATATATTCGACTGAACGACAAACCAAAAGCGGCCAAAAAGAACGAGCTTTAGCGTTCAAGATTTCATTAGTTACTTATATCGATTAATTTTTCTTAGCTACTTAAGTATGAAAAAGCATCTTCTTATCCTGCTGGTGATGGTTTGTTCTGTTGCCGGTTACGCCGAGACATTCAATTATCGGTTCAACTCGACGCCGCTTTCCGAAGCCTTGTCGAGAATCGCCGAGGAGCATCCTTCACTAAATCTTAATTTCATATACAACGAACTGGAAAACTACAGGACTTCCGCACACATAAAGACAAACGACATCAAGAGCGCCATACGCATTCTTGTGGGTCTCAACCCCGTGACAGTGATATCCAAGGGAAACACCATATTTATCGAGGCCCTCCAGCACGGCCGATATTGCTTCACGGGGCAGGCTGTCTCCACAGACAGCGAGCCCGTGGCGGGGGCGACGGTATTTCTGCTCGCGCCTAAGGATTCTACCGTGATAACCTACGGCATCACAGATGAATCGGGACGATTCTCCATCCCCTGCGACAGAAAGCGGGTGATAGCGAAACTGAGCTGTATCGGCTACCGAACAGTCTGCCGCAACACCGACGGCTTCGCCTTGGGTTCAGTCATTATGCCGGAACTGCCTAAGAACCTCGGCCAGATAGTGGTGGAGGGAAGCACACAGAAAGTGATTCAGAACGGAGTGATGTATGTTCCCGGGAAACGGATAAAGAAAGCCGCACTCGATGCGACAAGTCTTCTGTTTCACATGCAGATCCCACAGCTGCGCGTCTCGCCGACAGACAATTCGGTAAAGACTGCCGCAGGCAATGACGTGACTCTCTTTATCGACTATCATCAGGCCACTCCGCAGGACGCACAGGGACTTCGTCCCGAAGACGTAATGCGCGTCGAGGTGCTCGACTACCCGGTCGATTCTCGGTTCATGGGTGCCCCGCACGTAGTCAACTTCATCATGCAGAAATATGAATGGGGAGGATATACCAAACTCACCGCGGCCGGAAGGACTCTTAACAACGACCTGGCCGAAGGCCGCGCATATCAGAAATTCGTTCACAAAAAATGGACTTTCGATGCCTCGGCCTCGGCAAACGGGACATGGGAGAACAAAAACAGCGATTACAGCAAGGAGACATATCGCGACTTCAGTTTCGACGGCAGGCATTATGACTCGGTCGTCCGCGAATCTTACACCGACGGATACAAAGGAAAGAACGACTCCCAGAATGTGGCGTTGAGGGGAAGTTATGCGGGCGAGAAGACCTACATGATAAATACCCTCTCTTTCAGCCGAACCGCCGCCAAAGAAAATACAGAGCGAATGAATGTGGAATTTTCAGACAATCTCCTCCCCGCCACCTCTGCGCTGCAGAATAGTCCGCAACAGTCGATTTCCGTTAAAGTCGGAGGATGGTATCAGTTCACAATGCCAAAAGGAAATTCAATTATAGCATCATGGTCGTTCTCCCATTCGGGAAACAACCGCAGAGCGTTATACGAACTGGGCGACCTCCCGGGTATAGTGAACTATAACAAGGAAAAAGTCTATAATCCCAACCTTACTCTATTTTACTCAAAAAAACTGAATCACAACAACACGATCCGGACGATGTTCTCCTCCTACGCCAATATCTACGACACCAGATATTACGGATCTTACGACGGCACTCAGAAGCTTATCTCCACCGAGAGCATGCTTTTCCTGGAGTATATGCAGAACTGGGGAAACAAATTGAATCTCTATTCCCGGCTCGGAATATCTTACGTGTTGGGAAGGGTAAACGGGAAGAACTATATCAACGAGTGGGGGCCGAGACTCGGTCTGCAGCTCAATTATACGATAAACACCCGAAACAGCGTGAGTATAGAGGGTTGGTGGGCGAATTCCACTCCACAGCCATCTACGGCAAACACAGCCTTCGTGCGGCAGAACGAACTGCTCTGGCACCAGGGCAACCCGGACCTGAAGAATATATACGGGCCTCTGCTGTCGATATCCTACAGTTTCATACCGACAAACCGGTTCAGCATGTCGGCAAGCATCAACTACAATCTCTACAGGAATATGGCGCTTTATCTTTACAGGCCTCTCGACGGAAGAGACGGAATCGTAAGGACCTTTACTGACAGAAACAACGATCACGAGCTCTTCGCCACCCTTAACGCATCCCTGAGATTATTCGACAATTCGCTTGTTCTTACCGGAATCGCCAACTGGCGCCGCGAAATCAGTTCCGCAGGACAGGTACGCTCGCTGAACTCATGGACCGGAACCGGCGTCCGGGCAAGTTATTATTATAAGAATGCCTCCGTCATCCTCTATTATGACACTCCGCAGAAGTCGATTATGTTCAACCGTGGTTATAAATACAGCTTCGGAAGCACCTACGGAATCATCGCCACATATTCGGTCGGAAATTTCAAGGCGCAGGCTTCTTTCCGCAACTGGTTCAACAAAGGCAATGTGCATACCGACTATGATTCGCAATATTATTCCATCCACAACCGGAGCTGGAACATGCAGATCGCCCGGAGCCTATCTCTGTCGTTGTCCTACACTTTCACTTATGGCAAAAAAGTGAAACTCAGCGAAGATCTCAACAACGACGCATACAAGAAGTCGGCCATCCTCGAATAACGAGCCGACAGAAAGGATATTGCAATTCCTTACATACACCGAAGGCACCGCGCATCGTCATGCATGGTGCCTTCAGCGTATATTTGCCTTTGCCGGAACCTTTGTCTGTTGGCCGGTAAAGGAACGGTATTACTCCGGCAGGGCCTCGCGCAAGGATTCAAGGCAGCGTTCAACCTCCTCGTTGGTTTTGAAAAGACGCTCCTTGCAGTATTTCAGGAGCTCGAGCGCCCTGGTGGTGTATGCCGACAGTTGGTCGATGTCGCAGTTGTCAGATTCCATCCTGGCGACTATTCCCTCAAGCTCGGTGATCGCAGCCTTATATGTCAATTCTTTCTCTTCCATATATTCTTTAAATTTTAAGTAGTTGATAGAAATTAATGAACATATAAAACGAAGATATTTTTGAGGCGATTTGGTTGCGGAACGAAGGAGAATTGAAAATCGCCGATTCCTATAAAAATAACTAAGGATGAGGCAATATACATATATTCGACTGAATGACAAAACCAAAGCGACCAAAAAGATCAAGTTTTATAGTTCAAGATATCAACTACTCATATATCGATTAATTTTTATCAACTACTTACAAGTAAATTTAAATTGGTTTATAGTTTGGGTTTATGGTTTAGATAAAACCATTTCCCGATATCTGAGTCGACAGGTAACCTCTAAACCCTAATCTTAAACCCTAAACCCGGTTAATTCACTGTCGATTTCACAATGCCCTGAGCGAACGTCGTCTCGATGACGTCGCCTTCCGAAAGCGCCGCGGCGTCTCTGACCGCCTGCCCGTTGACGCGCGTGATGCTGTAGCCGCGCTTCAATGTGTTCTCCGGGCTCAGCACTCTGAGCAGGTTCTCTAAGTTTGTGAGGCGGATCCTCGGTTTCTCCGTAATATTCTTCAATGCGCTTTCATAACGCGCCCTCAGCAGTGAAACCCGTTTCTCCTCCGTAGAGAATCGTTTCGAAACAGATCTCTCGAGAAGATGAGCCGTATTGTCAAGCCGCTTTCCGGCCTGCAGAAGGCGCGTCCGGGCCAATGCCGGAACAGAAGTCTCGATGTTCACCAGGCGGTGCTGTTCCCCTTTAAGCGCGTCGCCGCTGTATTTGGCTATGCGTCTCACCCTGTCGATCACCCGCGCGTAGGAATCCCTCAGACGGTCGCACAACGCGGCGGCGACAGCCGTCGGCGTCTTGCACCTCACGCAGGCTATCTCGTCGAGCACCGTGCGGTCGCGCTCATGCCCTATACCTACCATCACCGGCAGCGGAAACGTCGCCACGCGCCGGGCAAGCTCAAGATCATCGAAGCCGTTAAGATCGGTCGTGGCTCCTCCTCCTCTGATAATCACCACGCAGTCCCAGAAATCGAGTGCCATCTCTACCTGGTCGAGCATCTCTCTGACAGAGGCTGATGTCCTGTCGCCCTGCATAATCGCCGGATAAAGCATCGTGTAGAATCTGAAGCCGTCGGGATTGGAGTCGAGTTGGTTCATGAAATCGCCGTAGCCGGCCGCGCCTCCCGAAGAAATCACAGCTATCCGCTGGGGGAGCTCCGGGAACGGCAGCTCCCGGTTCAGGTTGATCACTCCCTCCTCGGCGAGTTTAGCGAGAATCTCCCGTCTCAGCCGCTCGAGGTCACCCATCGTGTAGGATGGATCTATGTCGCTGATCGTGAAAGAGAGTCCGTAAAGATTGTGATGGTTGGCCGATCCTCTTACAAGCACTTTCATCCCCGTGGAGATATCGCGGCCTGTGGCGACATAGAACTTCGGTCGCAGCATCGCGAAAGTGTTGGCCCAGATCATGGCGCGCGCCTTCGCGACGGTCGCTCCTCTCTGGTCCTTTTCGATAAGCTCCATATAGCAATGGCCGCCCGAGACACGCACGTCGCTCAGCTCGGCCGCTACCCAGACTCCCTGCAGGGCGGGGTTCTGCCTGATCGTCGTTCCGACAAGCTGCTGGAACTGCGAAAGCGTAAGCCGGTTGTCACTCAACATCCTGACCTATTTCAGTTAAACCTCCCGTAACGGGATTGAACGTGGCGAACGAACGCTCCTTCTTGGAGCTGAACAGCGACGGGGCGAGGCCGAATTTCACGCCGAACTGCGAGAACTCATACTCCTCTGCATATAGCTCCTCGCCGTTGAGACTCAGTGTTATCTTCGCCGCTCCCGGAACGTTATAGATCACGGCGTCCTTGGGCAGTTTCTTCTCCTCCCCCTTGGCGTCGACGGGGAGCGTGCCGCGGTTGGTCACCTTCACGTTGAGATACACAGGAGCGCCTGAATAATCGTCTGCACCGACAAAACCGGCGAAGTCGCTCATTCTGAAAAGCGTCGTCTTCCCGTCTTTCTCCGGAGTGAAGGTGTAGGAGCGTGTGACGGTTTCCTCGGTGGTGAGGCCGACGAACGCCGCCGTCAGCGCGGCCTCCTGATGCGAAAGCGAGTTGAGCATCAGCTCGAGCTGCTTGCCGTCCGTGGGCATCGTCTCCGCCGTTCCGCGTGTCAGCGAGATCTTCGCGTCGCGGATCTCCATGAGGCTTTCGGCAAGCATCTGCGCCCGTTTCGCCGAACTCTGCGAGGCAATGAAATCCTCGTTCACATACTGCAGATACTCGTTGAGGTCCGTAACGGACTCCTTGCCCCGGCGCGTCTCGGCCATATTACCGGATACAGCCTCCGGAGCCGTCACCTCCTTGTTGATTGCGAGAAGCATGCCGTCTTCATCGACGCAGATGTAAGTCACCGCGCCGTTCTTGAGCTGCATCAGGTAGCGGTTCTCGTTATCGGGAACACCATAGGGAGTCACCTCCACTTTCGTTATCTCCCAGCTTTCGGTATCCTCCCTGATCACCTTGTCGGTGCCGATATATTTCTTGGAATACTGGAAATAGGGACCGGCCTTTTTCACGGTTCTCTTCGCCGTCACGTCTATGCGGAGCGCCGTAGTCGGCAGCGTGTATACCAGGCCGTATTCGTTATGTTTGTCGGCCGTGAGCAGTTTTGTCTGCTGGGCCTGCGCCGCCATCGAGCATCCGAGCGTCAGCAGCGAGGCGAGGGTTATATTCAGAATCTTCATAATATTCTATCCTGTCGATTGTCGTGATTGTGTCAGTTTTCCGTCATCAGTTTTCCGTTATCTGCATGATGGCCCTGCCGATATAGTCGGCGATATCGCTTGCCGTCATGCCGAACTCCCCTTTCTTCTGCGCCGCGATGTCGCCGGCGAGTCCGTGTAGGTAGACGCCGAGAAAGGCGGCATGGACAGGTTTGTAGCCCTGGGCGAGAAAGGCGGTGATCACCCCGGTGAGCACGTCTCCGGCTCCGGCCGTGGCCATGCCCGCGTTGCCCGTGGAGTTTATGTAAACGCGTCCGGTGGGGCTCACCGTCATCGTGTAATGCCCTTTGAGCACGATTATGATATTGTACTGGCGCGCCATCTCTATGGCCGTGCGCAGTCTCGCATCGGAGCTCTTGTGCTCGCCGAAGAGGCGGTCGAACTCGCCGACATGGGGTGTGATGATTGTCTTGGCGGTAAGTTGCGACAGCAACGCCGGGCGCTGCGAGATGCAGTTGAGGGCGTCGGCGTCGAGCACTAACGGCGACGGCCCGGTGTTGAGAAGGCGCTCCAGAGCGTCGACGGTGACGTCACGCGTGCCTATACCCGGGCCCGCGGCTATAGCCTGATGCGGATGGTGAAGCGTCATGTCGGAAATGTAATGCTCGTTGCGGTCAGGCTCGAACATCGCCTCGGGCACTGCCGTCTGCACGATGTTCATGCCTATTCCGGCGCTATGTACCGTCACCAGTCCGGCCCCGCTCTTTATCGTGGCCCGGGCCGCCATCACCGCCGCCCCCATCATCCCGGCGCTGCCGGCGAAGAGCATCGCCGAGCCGTAGTCGCGCTTGCCGCTGAACGGATTGCGCGGTTTGAGATGCGCCTTGATGATACGCGGCTCCATCAGCATATAATCCGATTTGAGTTCGTTTATCTTGTTCTGGTCGAGATCGATGTCAAGAAGTTTCCATTCGCCGAGCACCGCCGCGTTCTCCTCGAAGAAGAAAGAAAGCCGCGGAAGCTGGAAGGCCAGCGTGAGGTCGGCGTGAACCACATCGCGGTAGACTACCGCCGAATTGTCCTCCCCAAATAGCCCCGAAGGCAGGTCGATCGATATGACGTATGCTCCCGAATCGTTGATATAGCCCGCGATCGCCTTGAAACCGCCCATCAGCGGCTGCGAAAGTCCTGACCCGAAGAGGCCGTCGACAACCACGTCGTTCTTTCCCAGATAAGGAGGCGTGAATTCCCGGGACACCTCCGTGAAATCTATGCCGTCGACAGTGATGAGCTTCTTTCGCTCCTCCTCGCAGTCATGGCTCAGTTTTCCGGTGACGTTGAAAAGAAACACCTCCACTTTGCGGTAGCCCTGTTCCATCAGCATTCTCGCCACGCCCAGCGCGTCGCCGCCGTTGTTGCCCGGACCCGCCATCACCACGATGCGCTGTCCCGGCAGAAACCGGCTCACGATCTCGCAGGTAACCGCCGAGGCCGCACGCTCCATCAATTCTATCGAGCTGATCTGCTGGGCCTCGCATGTCGCGCTGTCTATCTCGCGTATGGTCTGGGAATTAAATATCTTCATACTTCTGACTCTTTTCCAATCAAATTACAAATTTAGCTATCATTGACCAATATTCCAAAATCAATGCCGATGTTATTCCGAATTTTTGAAATGTTTTCATCAGATACGCTTAAAAAATTGTAATTAAAATGCACAGAATCGCAAAGGCTGTATATAACTTTGAAAAGTTTATTGTAATTTTGAAAACGGATTCACGTTGGCTGTATAGACAGTCCTACATGGGTTCGTCTTTAAATAGGCGATTTTTAATCGCAGGGTGTTATTGCACTTATCTTCTCGTTCAAACTTGGCAGTTTAGAAATCCCACGAAGATATATGACAATGACACCTGCACCCGTTGCATACTATGCCCCGGGAAGGGGCACCGTATAGCACCAGGTGTGGGGCTGTCAGTCTTATTCGTGGAAAGGTACTGCCAAGACCTGAATGAGGATAAGACCAAGATTATTCCTCACACCTTTTTGTATTTTGGTGCTTCAACAGAAGATGAGAAGCTTGACGGATCAAGGGAAATGCCTATGTCTCACAAAGGATCATTTGGTCTTTCAGACCCGACGGGACTTTTTATCATCATGCTGGCGGTTGTCGGAATTGTCGCGGCGATTTATTTCGCGATTCTTTACTGGCGGTTAAGAAGGAAGACATCCCGACAGTTCAACACTGCCGTTCCGGCAGATTCTTCGGCGACAGTCGCCGGAGAATCTGCCGCAGACCCAGACATCGACGAAGCTGAGAAAGAGGAATTCGAACGCATCATAAATCGCATTGTCGAAGAGGAAATATATCTTCAGCCGGGAATATCGGCAAAGTCGGTCGGCGAAGCCACCGGGAAACCGGCCGCTTTCTTCGGCGCCGACTTCGAGCGCGTCAGAGGAGAACGGTTCTGCGATTTCATCAACCGCCTCCGGATGGAGAAAGCGGCGGTGCTCCTTTCCGACTATCCGCAGTATACGGTGGAGGCGATAGGCCGGATGTGCGGCATAGAATCGCGCCAGCATTTCCACCGCCTCTTCTCCGAGCACTTCAACACCACCCCTTCCGCCTGGCGCCGCAGCCATCATTGACATCACCGACTTCCTTTCTCCACCGTAATTTCAAAAACGCAGACTATTAAACGAAAGCGGAGCGACTTCATCACGAGGTCGCTCCGTTTCTGCCTTGGCATTAAATTTACAAATTTGCACGTATAAATATCATGGGACCGACCGCCTCCGGCGCATTGGCTCCGGTCGGTTTTACAACTTTTCCGGTACAAATTTAGCCATTACGCCCCTTCGTTTCTCAATGGCGAAAGCCCCGGTTTGTAGCATGGCGCCTTTGCATTTGTAACTTACATTCTGTAACCTGCGGTTTCTAATTTCGTTAAATTTACTGTGATTCAACAAAACAAAAAAGGCGTATCCTCGCGGACACGCCTTCCAAAAAAAGCAAAATTATAAAATTTATAATATTATCTGTTCTGTCAGATTACTCTGCCTTGCCTTCCGAGCCAAGAACGTTGATGATCTTGTGCTTGTAGAGCTTCTCCATCTCGTCGCGGGCCGGGCCGAGATACTTACGCGGGTCGAACTCCGCGGGTTTCTCGTTGAAGACGCGGCGAACGGCGGCTGTCATTGCAAGACGGCTGTCGGAGTCGATGTTGATCTTGCAGACATCCATCTTGGCTGCCTTGCGGAGCTGCTCCTCGGGAATACCGATTGCATCGGGAAGCTTGCCGCCGTTGGCGTTGATGATGTCGACATACTCCTGCGGAACGGATGATGATCCGTGGAGAACGATCGGGAAATCGGGGAGCTTGGCCTCAACTGCCTCAAGCACGTCGAATGCCAGCGGAGGAGGAACAAGACGGCCGGTCTTCGGGTCGCGTGTGCACTGCTCGGGTGTGAACTTGTATGCGCCGTGTGAAGTACCGATCGAGATGGCGAGGCTGTCGCAGCCTGTGCGGGTAACAAAGTCGATAACCTCGTTGGGGTCGGTATAGGTGTGGTGGTCGGCGCTTACCTCATCCTCAACGCCGGCGAGCACGCCGAGCTCACCCTCGACGGTAACGTCATACTGATGTGCATAGTCGCATACTTTCTTTGTGAGGGCCACGTTCTCCTCGTAGGGGAGGTGGCTGCCGTCGATCATCACTGAAGAGAATCCGTTGTCGATGCAGTCTTTGCAAAGCTCGAACGAATCGCCGTGGTCAAGGTGAAGAACGATCTGAGGATGCTCCCAGCCAAGTGATTTGGCATATTCTACGGCACCCTGTGCCATATAACGGAGAAGGATAGGATTGGCGTAGTTGCGGGCACCTTTCGATACCTGGAGGATAACAGGAGACTTAGTGTCGGCTGCGGCCTTGATTATGGCCTGAAGCTGCTCCATGTTGTTGAAATTGAAAGCGGGAATTGCATATCCGCCGTGAACTGCCTTTGCGAACATAGCCTTTGTGTTCACAAGGCCCAAGCTTTTGTAATCTACCATGATTATTATTTATATGGGTTTAACTGTAATTCTATGATAACTGAATTATTATTCGGCAAATTAATGCATAATTATGCAGAATTGCTTTTTATTATTCAGCAGCAAGGTTCTTACTGACATTTTGCCGCAAATATAGAAATTTTTCAGCAATTAGGCAAATCATTTGCATGAATTCGCGGCAAGATGCCGACGGAACGCCTTGCGTCGTTTGCTGTTGCAGCCTCGAGCTCCGATGCGAAGAGCAATGCGCAGCCTCGAGCTCCGATGCGAAGAGCAATGCGAAGCCGCGCCCCTTCCTCTTTAAAATTAATTTTTATTGTAAATTTTGAATCATTTTTATAACTTTGTCGAAATTATCTAAAAAAACAGGTAAAAATATAGGTAAAAAAAATGAGTCAATTCCCTTTGCATGACAAACCGTTGCGCGTGGCAATCCAAGGTGTGGCCGGATGTTTTCACGATGCAGCCGCCCATGAGTATTTCGCGTCGCAGGGACGCGAAGTGGAAATTGTCGAGTTCGACACCTTCCCCGCGCTTTTCGACGCCATGCATACCGACGCATCCATGCTCGGAATCGTAGCCATCGAAAACACCATCGCCGGAAGCCTCATGGGCAACCACGAGCTGCTCCGCAGCAGCGACCTCCGCATCATCGGCGAGCATAAGAAAAGGATCTCCCATGTGCTCTGCGCCCTCCCCGGCACTAAGCTCGAGGAGGTGGAGGAGGTGAACTCCCATCCCATGGCGCTGATGCAGTGCGAACAATATCTTCTCCGGCATCCGAAAATGAAGATGGTGGAGTATTTCGACACCGCCGGAAGCGCACGCGACATCGCGAGCCGCAGGCTCGAGAGGCACGCTGCCGTATGCGGCGAGTTCGCCGCGAACCTTTACGGCCTCGACATCCTTGAGAAGGGCATCGAGACCAACAAACGTAACTTCACCCGTTTCCTCATCCTCGCCGACCCGCTGCTCGCCGCCGAAGCCGGCCCTTCCGACATGGATGTCAACAAGGCGTCGATCATGTTCACGACCCCTCATTCAAAAGGGGCGCTGGCAAATGTGCTGGCGATCCTATCTTTCTACGACATCAACCTCTCCAAGATACAGTCGGCTCCCATCATCGGCCGCGAGTGGGAATACCGCTTCTTTGTCGATCTCACCTTCGGCAACGTCGTCAGGTATCACCAGGCGCTCGATGCCATCCGCCCGCTCATCAACGACTTCAAGCTCCTGGGCGAGTATCAGGAGGAGACCGAAGACCGTATCGCATATTGATCGCATCCATAACTATAACTAAAGAAACTTTTTCACGAAACGATGAAAAGACTTAAGGAAATTGTGCCGGCCGACAGGCTGTCGGCGGTAAGCGAATATTATTTTTCGAGAAAACTCAAGGAGGTGGCGCGCCTCAACGCCGAGGGTCGCGACATCGTCTCGCTCGGCATCGGCGGCCCCGACCTGCCGCCACCACCCGTGGCCATAGAAACCGCTATAGACTGCCTGCGCCGCGACGACACCCATGGCTACCAGATGACCGTCGGCACGCCCGCGCTGCGCCGCGCATTCGCCGAATGGTACGGCCGCGTCTACGGCATCGAGGATCTCGATCCGGACACGCAGATCCTTCCGCTCATCGGCTCGAAGGAGGGCGTGCTCAACGTCTCGCTCGCTTTCCTCAACCCCGGCGACGGCGTCCTCGTCCCCGACCCCGGATATCCTACCTACACCTCGGCCTCGCGTATCGCCGGAGCCGAAGTGTTCCACTACAGCCTCAAGCCCGAGAACGGATGGTATCCCGATTTCGACGAACTGGAGAAATTCCCGCTCGAGCGCATCAAGCTGATGTGGATCAACTATCCTCACATGCCGACCGGCACCCCCGCCTCCATGGAGGTGTTTCAGAAGATAGTCGACTTCGCACGCCGCAACGGCATCGTGGTCGTCAACGATAACCCCTATTCCCTGATCCTGAACCGCGAGCCGAAGTCGATACTGAAGGCAGAGGGCGCCGAAGAGGTATGCATCGAATTCAACTCGCTAAGCAAATGCCTCAATATGGCGGGATGGCGCGTCGGAATGCTGATCTCCAATCCAACCTTCACGCAGTGGGTGCTCAAGGTGAAGAGCAACATCGACTCCGGGCAGCCCCGCGCCATCATGGAAGGCGCCGTGGCAGCGCTGAAGGCCCCGCAGGAATGGTACGACAGCCTGAACGCCGTCTATGAGTCGCGCAAGAAGATTGCCCGGCAGATCATGGAGGCTCTCGGCTGCACATGTTCCGACAACCAGCAGGGGCTCTTCCTCTGGGGCCGCATCCCCGAAGAGGCAGAGAGCGCCGAGAAATTCGCCGACCGCATCCTCTACGACGCCCGCGTCTTCATCACCCCCGGCTTCATTTTCGGCAACGCCGGAGAGCGTTACATCCGCATCAGCCTCTGCGCCCCCGAGGCCAAACTCACCGAAGCTTTAAACAGAATCAAGACAACTTTCGCGGTCAGATAATTCTGGCTATGTAGGGACGCACGGCTCGTGCGTCCGCAAAATAATAATTATTTGAATTTGATTATAATATGAATATCACCGATTTGAAACCCATCTTCCCCGAGGAACTCTTCGGGGACGGCCCAATAATAATGGCAGGCCCCTGCAGCGCCGAAAGCGAGGCTCAGGTGCTCGCCGCCGCACGTGCCCTCAGCAAAAACGGCATCAAGATCTTCCGCGCCGGAGTCTGGAAACCGCGCACCAAACCCGGAGGCTTCGAAGGCATCGGTACGCCGGCTCTGCAGTGGCTCGCCAAAGTGAAGTCGGAGACCGGAATGCTCGTGGCAACCGAAGTGGCCAACCGCAGTCATCTCGTCGACGCAATCCTCGCCGGAGTAGACGTGATCTGGATCGGCGCGCGCACCTCCGCCAATCCCTTCGCCGTCCAGGAGATCGCCGATGTGCTGGCAACCCTGCCGCAGGAACGCCGCGACAGCATGGCAGTTTTCGTCAAGAACCCCGTCAACCCGGACATCGAGCTATGGGTAGGAGCCCTCGAGCGCATCTATAACGCCGGAATCCGTCGTCTCGGCGCCATCCACCGCGGCTTCACCTCCTACGGCAAGCACATCTACCGCAACCCGCCGCTCTGGAGAATACCCATCGAGCTTCACCGCCGTCTGCCGGAGGTGAAACTCATCTGCGACCCCTCCCACATCGGCGGCAAGCGCGAACTCATCGCGCCCCTCTCGCAGCAGGCCCTCGATATGAATTTCGACGGCCTCATCATCGAGAGCCACTGCGACCCCGACAACGCGCTCAGCGACGCCAAGCAGCAGGTAACCCCCGAGGCGCTCGCCGGAATCCTCTATTCGCTCCAGGAGCGCCGCGCAACCGTCTCCACAGAGAGCCTCCAGCAGCTCCGCCAGCAGATCGACCGCATCGACGACGAACTCATCGACCTCCTCGCCCGCCGCATGCGCGTGTCGCGTGAAATCGGCACCTACAAGAAAGAGCATGGAATGCCCGTGGTGCAGGCCGGCCGTTACAACGACCTGATGCAGAAACGCGTGGACGACGCCGTGAAACTCGACATGGATGCCGAGTTCATGCGAACGGTGCTCGCCGCGATCCACGAGGAATCCGTCAGAAACCAGGTCGAGATCTGCTCGCCCGAGGCTTCCGTCGAGAAGTAAGAAACTGAGGTCTAAACCATAAACCAAAACCATAAACCAAAACCGGGAAGAGGCAAAAAAACGGCTTCTTCCCGATTTTTTATTATTTTTGCTGTCACAAAACCGGGAATTCGCGGTTAATCTATAAAATCCCTTTATTAGGCGTAATATCAAGGCCGGCGGCTTCGACAA
>CAJTYD010000071.1 GCA_910583775.1 uncultured Muribaculaceae bacterium
GTATAAACCAGCAGATTTACAGTCTGCCCCATTTGGCCACTCTGGTATCCACCCGAATGCGGATGCAAAGTTAGTCATTTATTTTGAATCCGCAAACCATTTTTTATTTTTTGCCGTTATTTCAGTTTCGCGCTGGCCTCGGCGATGCGCCGCATGGCCTCGCGGATGTTGGAGTCGGAGGTGGCGTAGGAGAGCCTCATATAACCCGGAGCGCAGAACGCCTCGCCGTCTACGGCCGCCACGTGTGCCTCCTCGAGAAGATACATCACGTAGTCGCCGCTGCTCTCGATCACGCGGTCGCCGGCTCGCTTGCCGATATATCCCTTCACCTCGGGGAAGAGATAGAACGCTCCCCGGGGATGATTGCATTTCCAGCCCGGAATCTCCTTGGCCAGCTCGACGATCAGGTCGCGACGGCGTTCGAACGCCTTGCGCATATCCTCGACACACTGCTGCGGCCCGCGATAAGCGGCCTCGGCGGCCTTCTGCGCTATCGAGGAGGCCCCCGACGTCGACTGCCCCTGAAGCTTGGTAACGGCTTTCGCTATCGCCTCCGGCGCGGCAAGGTAACCGATACGCCAGCCGGTCATCGCGTAAGCCTTCGAGACGCCGTTCACAAGGATGATGCGGTCGCGAAGATATTCGAACTCCGCAATGCTGTGTACCTTATCGGTGAAATTAATATGTTCGTAGATCTCGTCGGCGAGGATGAGGATGCCGGGATATTTCTTAAGAACCTCGGCAAGTCCCTTCAGTTCGTCGTAAGTATAGACGCTGCCCGTAGGATTGGAGGGGGAATTGAGCATGATCATGCGGCTGCGCGGCGTGATCGCGGCCTCGAGTTGCGCCGGAGTGATCTTGAAATCCTGCTCCACGCCTGCATGGACCGTAACCACCTTCCCTTCGGCGAGTTTCACCATCTCGACATAGCTCACCCATGCCGGAACGGGGATTATCACCTCGTCGCCTGGATTGACGGTAGCGAGAAGGGCGTTGCAGAGCTCCTGCTTGGCGCCGTTGCCCACCACGATCTGCGAAGGAGCGAAGCTGACGCCGTTCTCGCGGCTGAGCTTGTCGGCGATAGCCTCGCGAAGCGACAGATAGCCCGCCACAGGAGAGTATCTTGAATAATTCTCGTCAATAGCCTTCTTGGCGGCCTCCTTGATGAAGTCGGGGGTATCGAAATCAGGTTCCCCCACCGACATATTGATCACATCGACGCCGCGGGCGCGCAGTTCCGCGCTCTTCTGCGACATTGCAAGCGTGGCTGAAGCCGCCAGGCTCTTGATTCTTTCCGAAACAAAATCCATACTTATCTATTTGGGTTAGGATAATTAATTAATCGAAGTTTATAGCATGCACTTTTATTGCGCGAATTTAGCCATTATTCACTGCTCTGCCAAATTTTTAGCATATAATAGTTGTTTTTACCGAATTCTTTCGTACTTTTGCTGAAACAAACGAAGTTGCTACGGCAACAGAAATACGAATCCGCTAAATTAAAAGCTATGAAAAAATATTCGTTTCTTAATATAATTTGCTGTCTGCTGCTTTGCATCGGCGCGTTCTCATGTTCGAAATCAGACTCCGCCGATGTCGAGTCGCTGCTCTCCACTATTCCCTCCGATGTCTCGGCCATCACTGTGATCGACCTCCGGTCTGTGCTCGAAAAAGCAGGCTGCAGGATCGACGGCGAAAAGATTGTGCCCGGCAAAGAGATCCTTTCCGCCGTGGCGACCACCGGCGACAAACGCCTCCATTCGGCCGCCGAGCTGCTATTTGGCGGAGAGTCGGGTATCGATCCCTCCGTGGCGGCGCTCTTCATCGACGGGTTCAATACCTACCTATGCGGATTCGTGGCCGACACCGAAAAATTCAAGGCCGCCGCCGAAAAGGAATTCCTCGAGAAATTCACATCTTCCGACAATATCGAGAAGTGCGGAAACATCGCCATGCAGGGCAACCGCTTCTGGATGTGCGTAAGCTCCCGCAACACCATCGAGACCAACTCCGTGCGCCATTTCACAACCCTGAGCGAAAACCAGAGCATCCTATCCTCGCGCTTCGCCGAGAAGCTCAAGAAGCTCGACCATGACGTGGAGCTCTGGGCCGACATCAAGGCGCTGCTCAACGCCACCGGCGCCGACTTCAACTCAAAGGCCATGGCCAGCGTGGCTGTCGAATCGATGTTTGCCGACGCCTCCCAGATCGAGGGCGAGCTCGACTTCCTCAAGGGGAAGATGGAGATCAGCCTCGGAGTAGTCACCGCCAAGGGAGACAAGGCGAAATTCCTTTTCCCCACAGCCAAGATCGACCCAGAGGTCATAAAGGGCATAGGAGCTGACGGCGATGCCGTGATCGCCGCCGCGATCTCCCCCAAGATGATCGAGAAACTGAAGGAGGAAACCTCCGGTAAGGGAATGTCGATGCTCGGCATCTACGCCATGGCGCTATCATGCGTAGACGGCACCTGCGCTGTCGCTGTCGGAGGCGAGGGGAACCTTAAGGGCATTATCTCCACCGACGGCTCAAGCACCTCCGGCCTCTCCGAGATGCTCTCGATGATCAGCGTCAAGACCGAGAACAAAGGCAGGCAGCTGCTCATTTCCAAAGGCATCCCCTCGGGAGCGATCAATCCCGCCGACATAGCCTCCGACATGAAAGGCGCCATGTTCGGCGTCGCGCTCAGCCCCAAGGGAAAATTAGGGGGCAGCCCCGTCAATGCCGGCAAGATCAGAAACGTGACGCTGCTTGTCGTTCCCAAAGACAAAAGCGTGATGCTCAAGATAACGGCAAGATCAAACAACGAAAAAGAAAACTTCATCCTCTCGCTCCTCTAAAAACTATATAAGACTTATAAGATTTATAAGACTTATACAATCCCTAAAAGACTACAACCCCTGTCTATTCCTTATGAACCACATAGAAGCCATCACGCTGCGGGGCATGCTCCCCGCAGTGTTTGCGAATGAGTCTACCCCCTCCTCCGAAGTCTGGAAGACCGACCTCACCCTGCGGCGCGGCGAGAGCTACCTGATAGAGGCGGCAAGCGGCGCCGGCAAGTCATCGCTCTGCGCATACATATACGGCTCGCGCGATGACTACCGGGGCACCCTTCTGCTCGACGGCAACGACGCCCGCAGCCTCTCCATCCCGCAATGGCAGGAGATCAGACGCCGTCATATCGCCTATCTTCCCCAGGAGTTAAGCCTCTTTCCCGAGCTCTCCGCAATCCAGAACATAGAGCTCAAGAACCGGCTCACGGGCCACGCATCCCCCGAAATGATCGAAGGCTGGCTCGACGAACTCGGTATCTCGGCGCGCCGCGATTTTCCCGCCGGCCGGATGTCGATCGGACAGCAGCAGCGAGTGGCCATAATCCGAAGCCTCTGCCAGCCTTTCGACTTCATCCTCCTCGACGAGCCAGTCAGCCACCTCGACGAGGAGAACAACCGCCGGGCCGCCGCCATGATCGAACGTGAGGCCAGGCGCCAGGGAGCTGCAATCATATCAACCTCCGTCGGAAACCCGCTCCTTCTCGAAGGCGCCCATCCCCTCTCTCTTTAAAAAAATAGAATCATTATGAATTTCGTTGCAAAGCTTTTGCGCAAAAATACCTCTCCCGCAAGAATCATCGGCTTCACCCTCTCCAACTTCATCGGGCTTGCCATCATACTCGGCGGCCTCCAGTTCTATCTCGACATCCGCTCGATATGGGAGGACGACGACAGTTTCATCAAAACCGATTATCTTGTGGTCAACAAGAAAATAACCTCCGAAAACACTTTCGCCGGGGCTTCCTCCTCATTCTCCGAAGAGGAGATCGCCGACATAGAGCGCCAGCCTTGGGTGGCATCGGTGGGCCGGTTCTCAAGCGCCGACTATCACGTATCGGCCTCTCTCAATCAGGGAGGACGAGGAATGTCGACCTCGATGTTCTTCGAGGCCATTCCAGGCGAATATGTAGATGTCCCGGCCTCGCAGTGGGGCTATCGCGAGGGCTCCGACGAAGTTCCGATCATCATCTCGAAAGATTACCTTACGCTATATAACTTCGGCTTCGCCTCCGCCGCGGGGCTCCCGCAGATGTCGGAGGGGCTGATGAGCGGCATTCCGCTCACGCTGCGCCTCAACAGCGAGGACGGCTTGCGCTCGATGCAGCTTCACGGCCGCGTGGCCGGCTATTCCAACCGTCTCAACACCATCCTCGTGCCGCAGGAGTTCCTCGACCTGACAAACCGCGAGCTCGGAACGGGCGCCAAGCGCCAGCCGGCCCGACTGATCATCCGCACAAGCAGCCCTGGCGATGTGGCCATAGCCGATTACATGGAAAGCCATAACCTCGAGATCGCCGGCGATAAATCATCCTCTTCGGCTTCCTTCCTGCTTAAGGTCATCGTCGGCATCATCCTCGCAATAGGCCTGACCATCACGTTGCTCTCCTTCTTCATTCTCATGCTCTCCATCTCGCTGCTTATCGAAAAGAACCGCGACAAACTGCATTCGCTGCTGATGTTAGGCTACGACCTGAAGGCCGTCGCCGCGCCCTACAACGTGATCGTCGCCGCAGCCTGCGCGACGGCGCTGGTTCTCTCCGTGGCCGGACTGCTTGCCATGCGCGCCTACTATCTGCCGGCACTCGCCGGCCTGGGCGCCGAGACAGCGTCGGTGCTCCCGGCGCTGCTCACCGGGATGCTTCTCACTGCCGTGATCATCATCCTCAACATCGCCGCCATCCGCAAGAAAACCAAAGCCGCCTGGAGACTTTAGGCAATTAGCAATGAGGAATTAGCAATTAGCAATTGGGCTGACGCCAAAATGATTTATCAGGATTTATCGGTATTTATAAGGATTAATCGGGATTCCCCCGACAACCCCGATGCCTCCGATTCTTCCCATTCCCCCGATAACCCCGATCCCTCCGATAACCCCGACTCTTCAGTCAAAATTATGTTCTTCGGCAGTTTTCAGAGAAGCAAAATGTTAAATTAGTTAATTAACACTGTTAACGGGGCCCTTCTTGCATTCTAAGGCGTTAAAATTTCGTATTTTTGCCCCTGCAAAGTAAAAAACGATGCAAGGCTTAACATAGATTTATAGGAATTCGACCAAGAAGGCTAAAAGCGGAGTTCCTTCAATTAAACTTTAAGAAACTGAATAAATCTCGACGCGTTGACCTGATCTTCGCTTTAACAAAGGCTAAATTCAGAGCTATCAGAATGCTTATAGAGGAGGCATCCGTGCCGCCGCGACCCACTCACATAGCGCGCGTTGACCCGACATATTAAAGAATATTATAAACCCAATGTAAAACTAAATTCATTCTTACATGAAGAACTATTGTTTTCAGCTTAACAAGAAGTTTTGGGTGACAATGGCAATGCTTTTGACACTCGCGCTTCCCTCTCTGGCTCAGAACATCACGGTCACCGGACACGTGGCGGACGAGCATGGAGAGGATCTCATCGGTGCAACCATTATCCAAAAGGGCACCACGAATGGAACAGCCGCCGACATCGACGGTAACTTCAGCATCAGCGTACCGGCCAACGCCACGCTGGTCGTAAGCTACGTAGGCTACGACCCGATGGAAGTTCCGGTAAACGGCCAGACCCACCTCAACATCGTTATGAAAGCCAACTCCACGATGCTTCAGGAAACGGTCGTTATCGGTTACGGCTCAGTTAAGAAACAGGATGCAACCGGTTCGGTAGCGATCGTAAAG
Organism: uncultured Muribaculaceae bacterium; assembly: GCA_910583775.1. Classification (GTDB taxonomy): domain Bacteria; phylum Bacteroidota; class Bacteroidia; order Bacteroidales; family Muribaculaceae; genus Lepagella. The sequence goes on from CAJTYD010000071.1 coordinate 5,726, forward strand.
CCCGACGAAGTTGAGGCAGGACTTGCAACATCAGTTCAGGATATGCTTGTCGGCCAGACTCCGGGTGTGGTTGTAACGACAGCCGGCGGTCCTCAGGGAGAAGCCAACATCCGTATTCGTGGCGGCGCCTCTCTGTCGGCATCCAACGACCCTCTGATCGTGCTCGACGGCGTGCCCTTGAGCAACGACACTCCTCTTGGCATGGGTTCGCCTCTCGCCATGATCAACCCCGAGTCGATCGAATCAATGACTATCCTTAAGGATGCTTCCGCAACCGCCATCTACGGTTCGCGTGCATCTAACGGTGTGATCATCATCACTACCAAGAAAGGCCGTGCAGGTCGTCCGCAGGTAACGTTCACAGCCAACTTCTATGTTGACTATGCCCGCAAGCTCAACAATCTTCTAGATGCAAATCAGTTCTCAGAACTTATTACCAACAAATTCGGTTCAGGTTCGGCAGCCACGGGATATCTCGGCAATACAAGCACAGACTGGCAGAATGAGATTTTCCGCACCTCCTTCAGTTCTGACTACAGTCTGTCGGTAGCCGGATCTCTGGGAATTCTGCCCTATCGTGTTTCAGCATCATATACCAACAACAACGGTATCCTTCGCCGCTCGAACATGGATCGCGCCACCGTAGGCATCACCCTTACTCCTAAGTTCTTTGACAACCATCTCTCGATCACAGCCAACGTAAAAGGATATTACGTTCACAACAACTGGGGTCAGACAGGAGCCATCGGGCAGGCCGTTGCCTACAACCCGACAATCCCGGTAAACGCATACGCACCCATAACCGGAGGAACCGCAGGAGAGGCCTTCAAATGGCTGTTCAACGGCTATAACGAACCCTATACCGTAACCGGAGGTTCCGCCAATCTTGAAAACAACGCTACCTATAACCCGGTGGCCACAATCGAGCAGTCTCACTCCAACTCCAAGGTATGGCGTTCGAACGGCAACATTCAGTTTGATTACTCTTTCCATTTCCTTCCCGAACTTCACGCCAACCTTAACTTAGGTTATGACGTATCCAAGTCAAACGACTATTATTCGGTCGATGCCAACTCTCACATGGCATGGAAAGATCATAACAACTATGGCGGCGGCTACATGAACCATCAGTATCAGTTCCGCAGCAACACCCTTCTCGAGTTCTTCCTTAACTATAAGAAGGAATTCGAAGAGACAAACTCGCTTCTTGACCTTACAGCAGGTTATACCTGGAGCCGCGACTACGCGCGCGGATGGAACCTCGGTTCTTCTTCAGAGGCAGGTATCGCCACTACCCCGGGTCTTCTTCCCGCAATTCCTGACGGCAACGGAGGTTATATCCTCAATTACAACCCCGACACAATGGATCAGGTCGGACAGCCCTTCAAGAAAGACGATAAGGATGCCGCAGGCAACTATCACTGGAAGAACCACCTCCAGCTTCTCTCATTCTTCGGCCGTATGAACCTCAACTGGCTCGACAAATACCTCTTCACTCTTACAGTCCGCGGCGATGCTACATCACGCTTCTCCAAAGATCACCGCTGGGGTATCTTCCCTGCTGTCGCTCTCGGCTGGAGAATCAATCAGGAGGAATTCATGGAAAGCACTCAGGGCTGGCTCACAGACCTTAAGCTCCGTCTCGGATGGGGTGAGACCGGTCAGCAGGCCGTAGGTTCATATTACAACTACCTGCCTCTCTACACACCCTCCCAGCCGGGTTCTTATTATCCCAACGGACAGGGAGGCTGGCTGATACCCTTCTTCCCCGAAGGCTACAACCCCGATCTGAAATGGGAGACGACAGCCACCTGGAACGTCGGTCTTGACTTCGGTTTCATCAACAACCGCATTACCGGTAGCCTCGAATGGTATCTGCGCAACACCCGCGACCTTCTCTCAGTCGTTCCGGTTCCGGCCGGCTCTTCAACAGTAAGCGCCCTCCCCCAGAACATCGGCGACATGAGAAACTATGGTATCGAGTTCAACATTGCCGCCAAACCAATCGTTACCGACGATTTCACATGGACACTTTCATATAATGTGGGCTGGAACCGTAATGAAATCACCAACCTCGACGGCAATGAGTTCCTTGTTGGCGGTGGCGGCGGTGTCACCGGCTCCAATGTCCAGATTCAGCGCGAAGGCTATCCGATGTATTCATTCAACCTCTATCAGCAGGTTTACGACCAGAACGGCAAGCCGGTTGAAGGCGCATACGTAGATCAGAACGGCGACGGAGTAATCGATACCCATGATCTTGTAGTCCGCCATTCAAAAGATCCGAAAGTGACAATGACATTCGGCTCCAACTTCCGCTGGAAGAAATGGGATCTCGGATTCTCACTCCGTGCCTCAATCGGCAACTATGTATATGCAGACGCACTCCGTGGCGGATCATTACTTGACGGCCTCTACCGTAACAACCAGCTGTCGAACGTCTATGACACTGACACTTATTTCAATGTCAACGCACCTTACTCAGACTATTGGCTGCGTAACGCCTCTTTCCTCCGCTGCGACAACATCACGCTCGGATATACATTCGACAACCTCTGGAAAGAGCGTCTGCGCCTGCGTCTCTTCGCAGCCGTTCAGAATCCTTTCGTCATCACACAGTATGACGGCCTTGATCCCGAGGTATTCTCAGGTGTTGACGGAAACATTTATCCCCGCGCCACCACTTGGTCGCTCGGACTTGTTGCTACCTTCTAAATTCAGGTATGGTTGAACTTTAAATTGAAAAATGATGAATCTTAAAAAATATTTGATGTTTGGAGGCCTTGCACTGAGCCTCGGGCTGTCATCCTGCGTGAATGACCTCGACCTCAAGCCAAACGATCCGAACCTGGTCGACACCTCCGACCCAGATTTCAAGGCAAACTCTCTTGCTATATGCTATTCCGGCATAGCCGTTTCGGGAATTTCCGGTCCGGGAAGCTCATACGTCAGTGATCTTGACCCCGGAACATCCGCTTATCTCCGTCTGATCTTTACGCTGAATGAATTCTGCACCGACGAGATGATCTGGATATGGCCCGATGCCGGTGTGACCGACATCACAGCCTGCACATGGGGATCCAACAATACACTTCTCCAGGGCGCATATTACCGTCTGCTTGGTCATATCGCCATCTGCAACCAGTTCCTTGCCAACACCAAGGACGAGCATGACGCAGAGACAATCGAGATGCGCGCAGAGGCACGTGTGCTGAGAGCTTACTCATATTACAATATGCTCGACCTCTTCGGCCAGTCTTCATTCATCACCGAAGAAGCTGCCACCGGTGAGAAGCCGGTCCAGATATCCCGCGCAGAGCTTTTCAACTGGGTTGAGAACGAACTCAAGGACGTTGTCGACAACAAGCTCATCAGCGAAAATCCGCTTTACGGCCGGGTAGGTCTTGACGGCGCAGAGGCTCTTCTCGCCCGTCTGTATCTTAACGGCGAGGTGTTCTCAGGCACTCCGCGCTGGGCTGACTGTCAGGCTCGTTGCGAGAACATCATCAACCGTCATAAAGGCGGTGGTTTCGAAGGCTCGGGTCTTGCAAACGACTACCTCTATCTCTTCGCCCGCGACAACGACGCCTATATGCCGGGCGGATCCAACAAAGCAGAAAACGAGATCCTTTTCGGTATCGCGTTTGACGCCGACATGACTCAGAGCTACGGAGGTCCGACATTCATCATCTCCGGAACCGTTTCCAATACCCACTATATTCCACGTCAGAATTACGGAACCACAGCCGAATGGTCATGTATCCGCGGACGTCTCCAGCTTGCTGAGAAATTCTATGGTCTTTCAAGCGACACACGCGATGATCTCTGGGTCAAGGGAACACTTCCGGCAGGAACAAACCCCGATGGCACAACATATAATGCAGAGGACTATCAGGATAGATTCCAGGGATTCACCGGAGACTGGGCAACCGTCGGAGGTAACGCCATCATCAAGTTCACAGGACGCACCCGCGGCAATGGCCCCGGCGGATGGGACTGGACTCAGAATGCAGACGGAACCTATAACTGCAACTTCCCTGCCACGTCATTCGCCACCACCGACCAGCCGATCATCCGTCTTGCCGACGTTTACCTGATGTATGCCGAAAGCTACATAAACGGAAATGTAGGAAACCGTCAGAAGGCACTTGACTACATGAACCTCGTTCGTCGCCGTGCCGGCGCTCCCAACCTCGGATACGCCGACCTGAACCGTCAGGGAATCATGGATGAGCGCGCTCGTGAGCTCTATCTCGAAAGCACTCGCCGCAGCGACCTTATCCGTAACAAAATGTTCTCGGGACCCACACAGATCATCTGGCAATACAAGGGAAACATAGACAATAACGAAGGTACGCGCATCAGCGAGCATCTGAATCTTTATCCTATCCCTTACGCCGTGATAGCAGCACAGCCTGATTTCAAACAGAATCCCGGCTATTAAACAAATTCGGAACAGTCTCGTTCCGGGACTGTTCCAGTTCAATTCATTATAACTTGAATATAAGAAAAATGAAAAATATATTACTATCGATGGCCGTAATCGGAGTTGCGCTCGGTTTCTCAAGCTGTAACGAGACCTGGGATGACAACCCTGTGATAAAGATCCATGACGGCGTTCTTACCGCAGATTTCCTGAATAATCCTGTGATGCAGAATCAGACGATCATGATCACAAACGACAATAAAGACGGTCATTTTCATCTGACATGTTCTCAGCCTGATTTCGGCTACGCCGCAATCGCGACATACAAAGTGCAGTGTTCCCTTACAGAGGATTTCGCAAATTATGAGGAGATCTCGCAGAACTTCTACGATTGTTCTGAAGTCAATCCTGTAAACGGAGACGTTGCGGCTGCCATTGAGAAACTATCCGGAGTACAGACAGAGAACGATCTGCCGCTCCCTTATCAGAAGCTTTATGTACGGCTTCGTGCCTTTATCGCTCAGGACGAGGCCAACACTACTTATCTATCGAATGTAGTTAGCTTCAATGCAGTTTCAGCCAACTACCTCGCAATCTGGGTTGCAAATGTGCCTGTCAATCTCTTTATGCGCGGCGGCATGAACGACTGGGGCGCTCAGTGGGGCGAAGACGGTCAGCCGGGACCTTGGCAGTTCATCACAGGAACAGCCGAGAACACATGGGTACTCAACAACGTCACAATTCAGCCGGATCAGTCGATAAAGATTGCTACCGACAACTGGGAGGGCATCAACCTCGGCGGTCCTGACGGAGAAGAGAATGAAAATGCCCAGAAGATTAAAGCCGGTGAAGAATACGCCATGAACCAGGGTGGAGGCTCAGGCCACATGCGTCTGACCGCACCTTTCACCGGAAGCGTTCACCTTCGTCTTGAAGCAGGAACATATTACGTAATCTTTGATCCTGCAAAATAAACCCGAGTCTATAAATTCCTGTCAGCCTTGAACGGGGCTGACAGGGAATCCTAAACAAACTATTTTTTGAGAAAATGAAAAAATACAGTATATTTTTGTTAGGCATGCTCGGGATGTTCGCTACCTCCTGCGTAGATGATATCGAGCCTGCAAAACCTCAGGAGAATCCTCAGGAGCCGATTCTGGAGACCGGTAACATCGTGTCTTCAACCGCCGGAGCCCTCGCTTCCCAGTCTGTGCTTACTCTTGAGAATTACAGCGGCGATGACGCCACAATTGAAATCATGCACCTCGGCGAGGCGAAAGATCTTCCTGCCGGAGCAACGGTCAGCTATAAACTTCAGCTCTCCAATACCGATGATTTCGAGCGTTCGGTTACTCTCGACGCAACAGCCGGCGCCGACAACAACTATTACGTAAACGCCAAGGAATGGAACGACGCGCATCTTACTCTTTTCGGCAAAAGTCCGAAAGAAAAAACCGTCTATTACCGTGTTCCTGTCTATGTAAATTTCAACGGAAGCAATTACCGTTATTCCGGTGTTGACTACTATGCGGCTTCAGGAACCCTCACAGAGACCTGCATGGATTCCGGCTTCGTTATCGAGGACAGCTACTATCTGCTTGGCAACGCCACCACGTGGACCCTATCGGAAGCAGCAACTCTCGCTACAGCCAAATTCGAGCACGATCCCGAGGTCAGCCCTTATGACGATCCGGTATTTGTGATCAAATTCGAGGTGACTCAGGCCGTGCTTGATGCAAACGAAGGCGGATGCTACTGGAAAATCGCTCCTCAGAGCAGCGTTGAAAACGATACATGGGATGGCGTCCTCGGCACCAAGACAGACGGCGATACCGCTGCCAAAGGCATGCTTGTATCCACCAACCCTCAGGCAGGTAAAATTGCTGAAGCCGGCAAATACAAGATGACTGTCAACATGGAGACAATGGAATATACCATCGAGAAAGTTCTCCAGCCTGAATATCTTTATACTCCGGGCGATTCCAATGGATGGAACCAGGAGGCTTCGGCATGGCTGCAGGTATTCAAAGGCAATAAGGATGGGAAAGATGTTGAATTCTATTATGGCGTATCTCCTCTAAAGGGCGGGTTCAAGATCTGCGCCGCTCCTAAGTGGGACAACGCTACCGATTACGGTGCCGTGAACACAGACCCTGCCGACAAGGGAAGTCTTATCCTCGGCCAGTCAGGAGCCAATATCACTCCTCCGGCAGAGGGCGTTTACTGGATCCGCGTCAACTACGAGACAAAGGGGTATCAGTTGACAGACTATGTCCTTACTCCTATCACAAAAGTCGGTCTTATCGGTTCTTTCGCAGCTTCGGGCTGGAATGACGTAGAGATGACAACAGCCGACGGAGGTGCGACCTACACTGCAGACGCCACATTCAACGCCGGCGAAGAGTTCAAGATCCGCTTCAACGGCAGCTGGGATCTCAATCTCGGCGGCAATCTGAAGACCCCGACTTTCGATGGCGCAAACATCAAGGTAGAGACAGCCGGAACCTATACCGTAACACTGAAGCTTCTCGGTGGCGTTCCGACAATCACTATGACTAAAAAATAAGTTTGTATAGTTTGAATGACAACTATTGATAAAAGCTGAAAATTAAAGTTTGAATCCAAGTTTGAATTTTAATTCACGTTTGGGAGACCGGCTGTTTGGGCAGCCGGTCTTTTTTATGTTCATATCATCCCCAGCACCTCAGCCCCAATTCACAATTCAAAAATCGACATTCAAAATTACTCTTTCTCTTGCACTTTCCGCGGCGAATCGATGAATTTCAACAGTTTTCGCGCTCCTCGCTTGGCAATTCCGATTGTTTTGCCTAAATTTGTCCTTATTCAATTAGTAAACTTCGACAATTAGTAATGAGGAATTAGTAATGAGGAATTGACACTTGTCGCAGGAATTACTAATTGCTAATTTCTAATTACTAATTGACATAAAGCCTGACATATGAGAAAATACCTGATCACAGGGATGGCGCTGTTCGCCGCAGCCTCGGCAGCTTCAGCCGCCACTCCCCTCTGGCTCCGCGACGTGGAGATCTCTCCCGACGGAAGCCGCATCGCCTTCACCTATAAAGGCGACATCTACACAGTGCCCGCAACCGGCGGAAAAGCCGTGCGCCTCACCACCCAGCCCTCCTATGAGAGCCGCCCCGTCTGGAGCCCCGACGGCAAGAAAATCGCCTTCTCCTCCGACCGTAACGGAGGCCAGGACATCTTCATCATGTCGGCCGAAGGAGGTTCTGCAAAGCGTCTCACCTCGAATTCCGCCAACGAATTTCCCGAGGCCTTCACCCCCGACGGCAAATACGTGATGTTCTCAGCCTCGATCCAGGATCCCGCAGAGAGCGTCCTCTTCCCGTATCGTGCATTCACTGAGCTCTACAAGGTGCCCGTTGACGGCGGACGCACCACGCAGGTGCTCGGCACTCCCGCCGTAGAGATCGCATGGCTCCCCGACGGGAAGTCATTCCTCTACGAAGACGTCAAGGGCGGCGAGGACAAATGGAGAAAACACCATACCTCCTCCGTTACCCGCGACATCTGGCGCTATGACGGCAAGACCGGCAAGCACACCAACCTCACGGCCCGAGGCGGCGAGGACCGCAACCCGATCGTCGCTCCCGACGGCAAGACAGCATACATCCTCAGCGAAAGGGACGGCGGTTCGTTCAATGTCTACTCCTTCCCCATCGACAACCCGAAACAGCTCACGAAAGTGACCGACTTCAAGACACATCCTGTTCGCTTCCTCTCGCAGGGCAGCAACGGCACCATGGCCTTCACCTGGGACGGAGAGATCTATACCATGAAACCCGGCGGTAAACCGGCGAAAGTGGCCGTAGACATCACGCTCGATGAGAACCAGCCGATAGAGACCATCCCGGTGAGAATGGCACGCGGTGCAGCTGTCAGCCCCGACGGCAAGCAGATAGCCTTCACAAGCCGCGGCGAGGTATTCGTGACATCGACCGACTACGCCACGACCAAACAGATAACCCACACGACAGCCGGCGAAAGCGACGTGACATGGGGCCCGGACAACCGCACCCTCTACTACACTTCCGAGCGTGACGGCCGCAACAACATCTACAAGGCTACCATAGCACACGCCGACGACCCCAACTTCCCCAACGCAACCGTGATCAAGGAGGAGCCGGTGTTCAAGGCCGACAACCTCGACCGCACCAACCCCTCGATCTCGCCCGACGGCAAGAAGATGGCGTTCGTGCTCGACCGCACGAAACTCATGGTCAAGGATCTCGCCTCGGGCAAGGTGACGCAGATGACCGATGGCTCCACCGAGGCTTCGCGCAGCCACGGATTCTCCAGCCAGTGGAGCCCCGACGGCAAATGGCTGCTCATCGAGGCCACCGACCTCCGCCACCAGCCCTATAGCGACATCGCGATCATCAATGTGGCCACCGGCAAGATGACATATCTCACAAAGACCGGATATTTCGACCAGAATCCGAGATGGGCGATGGACGGCAACGCCGTGATCTTCGGCTCGGAGCGATACGGCATGAGAAACCACGCCTCATGGGGCTCGGAAAACGACGTGATGATCGTCTTCATGAACCGCGAAGGCTACGACAAGTTCCGTCTCTCCGCCGAAGACTACGAACTTCTGAAGGAAGTTGAGAAAGCTCAGAAGAAAGACAAGGCAAAAGAGAGCGACAAGAAGGACGCCAAGGCAAAAGACGCCAAGGCCGGCGACAAGAAAGCCGACGATAAAGATAAATCAAAGAAAAAGGATATCAACGTCGAGCTCGACGGCATCCAGGACCGCATCCTGCGCCTCACGCCCAACTCCTCCAGCCTCGCCGACGCCTATCTCACTCCCGACGGAGAGACCCTCTATTACATAACCTCCTTTGAAAAAGGCTACGACCTCTGGAAAGTAAAACCCCGCAAGCACGAGGTGAAACTCGTGTCGAAACTCGGCTCTCCCGCAGGAATCGACGTCGACAGCAAGGGCAACATGTATCTGATGGGGTTGACGCTCCGCAAGTTCGACACAAAGACCGAACGCCTCACCCCCGTCTCGTTCTCGTCAAGCCTGAAGATGAATCCCGCCGAAGAGCGCGCATATATGTTCGACTACATGCACAACGAGGCCAAGGAGCGTTTCTACCGCAAGGACATGGGCGGCGTCGACTGGGACGGTCTCTATAAACATTACAGGAAATTCCTCCCCCATATAAGCAACAACTATGACTTCCAGGTGCTTCTGAGCGAGATCCTCGGCGAGCTGAACGTCTCCCACTCCGGCGGCCGCTATTCGGCACGCGGAGCCAACGACCAGACGGCTTCGCTCGGTCTGCTCTACGACTGGACCTACGATGGCAACGGCCTGAAAGTCTCCGAAGTTGTGGCCAATGGTCCGTTCGACCGCGCCTCGAGCAAGCTCAAGGCCGGCGACATCGTCGAGAAGATCAACGACACTCCGATCAACGCCGACACCGACTATACGGAGCTCTTCAACAACCTCCGAGGCAAAAAGACTCTCGTAAGCTTCTATGATCCCGCTTCGAAAGAGCATCTGCAGGAGGTTATCCTTCCCATCAGCAGCGCGCAGATGAACAGCCTTCTCTACAACCGCTGGGTGAAACAACGCGAGGCCGACGTCGACAAATGGAGCAACGGGCGCTTAGGTTACGTGCATATCCAGTCGATGAGCGATGACAGTTTCCGCAAGATGTATGCCAAGGTATTGGGTGAATATATCGACCGCGACGGCATCGTGATCGACACGCGCTATAACGGCGGCGGCCGTCTGCACGAGGACATCGAGGTGATGTTCAGCGGCAAGAAATATCTCACACAGGACGTTCACGGCGTTCCCACAGCCGACATGCCGTCGCGCCGCTGGAACAAGCCGAGTGTAATGATCACCGCCGAGGCCAACTACAGCAACGCCCACGGCACCCCCTGGGTCTACAAGCATCTCGGTCTGGGCAAGGTTGTAGGTATGCCCGTGCCCGGAACGATGAGCTCGGTCAACTGGATCACCATGCAGGATCCTACGATGGTGTTCGGAGTGCCCGTGACCGGTTTCCGCACAGCCGAAGGCAACTATCTGGAGAACACGCAGCTTGAACCCGACGTGAAGGTGGCCAACGATCCCGAGACAGTGGTCAAGGGAGAGGACGCACAGCTCCGCAAGGCCGTCGAGGTTCTTCTCCAGGAGATAAAGACAAAAAAATGAACGATAAGTAAGTATAAATTAAGTACATGACAAAAATTTGAAAACATCGAATTTTGGGGTATAAGTCGG
>CAJTYD010000072.1 GCA_910583775.1 uncultured Muribaculaceae bacterium
CCGAAGCTGACGTCTGACGCCTTCGACCGATGGCTCGAGGTCAACCCGAAGTGGAACGGAGCGCAGACCGACGCGCTGATCGAGGCTTTCGGCGTTGAATACTGATCCACCACATGGTGTTAACCAGGAATAAATAATGGCATTGTAAGGCTGTTTGAATTGTCTTACAATGCCATTATTATATTAAAATCACCTTACCTTTAGCTAAAGTGAAACCTCCAAATAATGCAGAAGAGGGAACTAAAATTTTATACGCTTCGTTTTACAACCCGATACGCTTCGTTCTCCCCGCCCCTAACATTTCGTTTTGCGGATTATACATCAAGGAAAACATTTATTCAGAGCAGAAAACTTTTGCTGGTCTGCCTACTTACAAAAACATCTATCGCTACTTCGAGCATGGCGACAAGAAGATGCTCATTATCTATGATGAACGTTATGTCGATGAAATCGTCAAGATGATAAGCTCAGTGGAAACCACCTCTAAAATCAAGGTGTATGTATTTTCGCCAAGTGAAGACCCGTGGGAGGCAAGTTTTGAGCCGGTTAACGACAAGGTTGAGCTTTGCGCTCTGCCTCAGGCTATATATAATACTTATAAACGTATTCTTCCCAAGCGTAAAGCGGAAAGTGCGTCTCAAACTGTTGGAAAGCACGATGAGAGCGTCCTCGGTGAAGAAGAAATCGGTGGATTGTTTGCCGCCGAGCCGAAAGGAGGTGACGCATGAAAACATTGAAATACCAACAGGATGCGATTAGCGAGCTGACCGACAAGACAATCAAGCTGCTTAATCTCGGCGGCTCACGCCGCAAGGTAGTTTTTGAGGCTCCGACCGGTGCCGGCAAAACGGTTATGACTTGTCAGACGCTCGCCAATATCGTTGACGAGCTGCGCACACGCGGCGACAGCCGCTTCAAGGAGTGCGCATTTATATGGTTTGCTCCCAGAAAGCTTCATCTTCAAAGCTACATGAGTCTGAAAGGTGCTTTCGGAGAAACCAGAAAGCTCACTCCTGTAATGTTCGACGAACTCGACCAAAGCGAGGGTATTCAGCCGGGCGAGATACTTTTCGTCAACTGGGAGAGTGTCAACAAGGAGAAAAACATAATTGTGCGTGACAACGAAAGTTCCGCATCTCTTTATGAAATCACCCGGCGCACACAGGAGGAGCAGGGTCTGCCCATCGTTGCCGTCATTGACGAGGAACACATGTTTTGGTCGAACACCGCCGACAAAACTAAGGCCGTACTTGATCGTATCAATCCGGCAGTCGAGCTCCGCATTTCGGCTACTCCCAAAACCATACGCCCGGATGCTCTTTGCAAGGTGCAGCGTGGCGATGTGATAGCTGCCGAAATGATTAAGAAAAAAGTCGTTCTCAATCCAGATATAGACGTAAACGCCTCGGAAGATGAAATCGCATTGAACGAGCGCCTGATTAAGGCCGCTCTCGAAAAACGGAACCAGATCGCCGATGCATATAAGGCCGAGGGGATAAACATAAATCCGCTGTTGCTCATTCAGTTGCCTAACGACAAAAAGGAGGCGATGACAGCAGAGGATGAAAAGGTGGCCGAACAGGTCAAGACCTACCTTAAATATATGTGCGACATTACCGAAGAAAACGGCAAACTCGCCGTTTGGCTCTCTAACGAAAAGTCGAACCTCACCGGACTGGAGGATAACACCAATCTCGCACAGGTGCTTTTGTTCAAAGAAGCCATTGCTTTGGGCTGGGATTGTCCGCGAGCCGCCGTTCTGCTTATCTTCCGCAAACTGTAGAGCGATCAGTTCACTATTCAGACTGTCGGGCGAATACTCCGTATGCCGGAACAGAAATATTATCCGAACGAGCTATTGAATATTGGCTACGTCTATACCGACATAGCCAAAGAGAAGATAAACATTGTTACCGCCGATGCCGGTTACATAATGAGCGATACATTTATAGCTCACCGTCGGGCAAATCTCAGCAACGTATTGTTAAAAGCTGTATACTCCGAGCGACCGAACATCGAGCGCAACTATCTCGGACCGGACTTCCGAAAAGTTCTTTATGATGCAGCCACTGAATTCTGGAAGCTCGAACGTGGCGGAGGTCTTTTCTCGATTGCCGAGCTTGCCGCAATGCGGGGCGACAATGATGATTACCAGCCGCTCCCCGAAACCGACGATGACCAGATAAATGAAAACCGCCGTCGTGTTCAGAACTCGATACGCCTTGATGTAAAGACCATAAATATAGAAATTCCCAAAGACGTTCACTTTCAGAACAAGGTACAGACTCTATCTGTGGATCGTGCTAAATTTGCCCGAACCACCGGAGAGATCGACGGCGTTTTCATTGCATATATTGATGGCTAAGGCAATCAGTTCGAGCGGAAAGGCCGTACTGATAAAATAGCGAGCTTCCTCACGGAGCTTATCGCCGATTTCTTCGGTATTTATGAAGCCGATGCGAAGAAAGTGGTGCTTTATCACGACAACAAGCCTAAGTTTGACCGTCTGCTTGAAATTGCCCTTGAGAAATACGCCCGTCAACGTCAGGCAGCAGCCGCTCGTGCCGCCGCTAAACGCGTTTATAAGGAACACGAATGGCAAGTACCTGAAGAGCGTGTCTACGATGCCGAAACCAACCACATTGAACCTGTAAAAGACCACGCACTTTTACCGTTCATTCAGCTCAATACGGCCTCAAATCCAGAAAAGGAATTTGTCAAATTCCTTGAAGCCAATACGCTGTATATCGACTGGTGGTATAAGAACGGCGACAATGGCAAGCATAATTATGCCATCGAATACCAAAAGGGCGAAGATGGGAAAAAGTCACTTTTCTATGTCGACTTCGTTATCCGCATGAAGAACGGCCATGTTTATCTTTTCGATACCAAAAGTGCCGATAGCGATATGTTTGCACCCGACAAGCATAACGCCCTGTTGGAGTATATCAAGAAGAACAGTACCGAAAAGCAGCCGCTTGCCGGTGGGGTTATCCTGCAGCAAGGCTCCAACTGGCTGTATTCGCCGCTGCCAATAGAGAATACGACCGACACGTTGAACTGGAACAGTTTTTATCCGCAAGAAACCTAAGCTATGAGTCAAAAAGGAATAGATCAAAAATTCGTTCATTACGGCATACGCCGCGATGACCTCTCAATGATCGAGGCCATCTGCGACGCAGAAGGCATTGCCTTAGACTGGCTGAGCGAAGAATTTTTAAAGAACAAGTTCTATATTAGTGCCTAAAACCTCTGTGATTTCAACAATATTTTTAGGCGGTTAGGCGTTATTTTATAAAAGATTTTTGCCATGAACGCTCTTGAAACCATAAGTAAAACCCTTGAATGGCTCAATGATTTCCTCCTGGAGCCGTGGATTCTAATTCCCGGCCTTATGCTTTTCTCTGTAGCACTGGTCTTCGGCCTACGGCATCTTGGACATCTTTTGTTTGATTACAACAAAGACCCGATAAGGTGGATGGTTCCTATATCCCGATTCCTCTTGCTTTTTTCTAAAGAACCGGAAAAAGCTTCTAAAAAAGATAAATCTGGTTCTAAAAGAATTGAAGATATGATTACATATCCAGAAGGATACGGAGAAGTGGATTCCTATGAGGAACATCTCATGTATACGCGCCATCATCCCCGAACCAAGAAATAAAAGACTTCGCCATGGATTCCAATAAAGCCGTATTTTATTATTTTTGTTTGGTAGTGGTTTTCGTCATGCTTGCTGTTGCTCTGATGGTAGAAGGTATCGAAATCGCGATTCCCGGAAATCCAGAGGGGGCCTGGCGAATTGTATCCCGTTGCCTTATTGGAGCTGCGGTCTTTTCATTCCCTCCGATCCTTTGGAAAATATTCGTCCGCGAGGAGCCGAAAGAGAAGAATCGCTCCAACTTCGGGTGGTGTCTCTTATGGGGCGTCGCCTGGTTTATAGTTGTCGGCCTGGCTTCCGCCATGGCGATGGCGGGAATGATCAAGGCCGCCACATGGACCTATATAGGTTCTCTGTTTCCCGCCGCCATGTTCTTCATGCCTGTCGTCGGCTTTTTCAGCTCATATAGGCCATCGGACGATGCGGATTAATGGAATATTATAATGCGGGTGTTTATGAAAAGCGAGCGGTGTTTTACCGCAAAAGCGAGAGGTACTTTCACAGTCAAAGAAAGCTGTACTGCCTTAGTTGAGATAAAATTAAAGAGAAGTTGTGTCAGAGGTTAAGAACTCAACTTCACTTTAATAGTTTATGCAAAATAATTATCTTCGGAGGCCTGCCGAATGAAAATTGTCAGGCTGAGGTGCCCTCGGGATTCTGGTCCGAAGATTCTAAGCTTTTTTTGGGGGGGTCAGTGCGGTTCATTTTCTTATACAATGGATACCATGTGTATATGATCGCCGCCAAGGTGAAGATGAAATTCCAGAAAGCACCGCGTGAAAGGTCAAATACTTTGCTAAATAGGAGTCCGGAGAATAGAAAGCAGACCCATGGGATGAGTAAAATGAGTGATGATATGAATTCCCCCTTTTTGCTTCGCGCAGTGATGAATGAAAAGAATATCATTATAAAGGGGCAAAGGGAGAACATAAACATCCAGAATTCTCCATTGTGGCTATACTTTATTAGTTTTTGTCCGGATCCGATATTACTGAAGTCCATGTAAAACCAAGTTATGAAGTATGATAGGGCCAGCGTACATAATGTCAATGTTTTGAGAAAATCTTTTTTTACGAAGCAAGAGGCAATGATGAGCAAGGAGAAGACACCGTAAATTATATTTCCGCCCAACCCGGACATATGATTGTGGTCTTCCATGGTTATTGCTGAGAAACTGAAGAATGCCATAAATGCGGCTAAAACAGTTACTCCAGTATTCCTTGATACATTAATATTAAAATTCCCTGGCATATTAATATTAACAAATAGAGCTATAATTGGCAGAGTCAGAAGGATCATGCCAAACAAACTGCTCTCTTCATAAAAAAGAGATGTGAAACATGTCACGGTTTTGAGATACCGTCCCTTTTCAAATGAGGCAAAGGGCATAAAGCAGGCTATAAGAAAGGTAGCGATGATTATCCAGGATGTAGCATCGAGGTTTTTCAGGCGATTTAGAAATGATGTGTTTACCTTATTTCCTTTCATTTTAGGGAAAGGTTCGCCCCGGTATGGTGGAGGCGGGGTGCAGTTTACGATATTTTCCGGTTTTTTTTCGTTGAACTTTCTCTTATCTGCGATTCGTTTTCCGATATACAGACAGATTGCGAATAAGATTACTGTAATTTAAAACTGTGTCATAAGTGATAATTGTGTCTCTCGACTCTTTCGAGACAATATGGTTGAAAATAAAACGCCAGTGTCGGAATCGTCTGTTAAACCATTTGGAAACAACATCAGATGGACGTTTATGATTAACTACTTACAAATTTAGGATAATTTCCGTGTCTTTACAATAGTGTTAATATGTTATGCAACATATTGATTAAGAGCTCAATTATTAAATGTATTCAATTTTACTATGGATGAGAGCCGAATTCAGCAGGTAAATCAAAAATAAATTAGGTTAATTGTAGACGCGCATTAGAGTGTGAATTCTTTTTTGCGGAGAGATAAGATTCGTCATTTATTTGCATATTTTAAATAAATGAGCTAAATTAGCGATAACACGAGGGGGTATAGTGTTTCCCCGGATTTAAATCTGAACATTTACTTATAGATAATCAACAGATAAGAGATTGTTCTATGGCGAGCATGTATGAGACTATAATGAATCTGCCGTTGTTCAAGGGCGCGAGCCGGGAGCAGGTTTCATTATTTCTTGAGAAAACCAATATTCATTTTCTCAGATATGAAGACGGGGATGTCGTGGCGAATTGCGGCGACCCTGTTCCGGGTATAATGTGTGTGATGAACGGAAACGTCGAGATCATACATTCTCTTGAGAAATCAGGGTTGATAATCACCGAGGAGGTCGGCAATGAAACCGTGTTGTGTGCCGACCGTCTGTTTGGCCTCGACACCACTTTTAATTGCGAAATCCGCGCGAAGGGAAGTTGCGGCGTGATGCTTTTCGGGAAAGAGCAATATACCGACCTGCTCAAGACAGTGCCGCTTTTCTTCATAAATTTCATAAATTACCTTTCATTCAGAGCCCAGCGGCCGGAATCAATTCTGAAATCCTTCAATATGAATTGTATTCTTAACAGGGTTGCTGCTGAGATAGTGTTGCTTACGAACAGAAATGCCCGGATAATCAGGGTTTCAGCATCAGGGGGAGAGAACGAAAGTTTGGCGGATCTTTTAAATTCCAATAAATCGAGATTGAAAAATATGAGTGAAGAGGGTATTGTTTCAGTCAACAACGGTGAGCTTCTTATTATGAATCGAGCCGAATTTCTCGATAGTGTTCAGAACGACGTCGATAATTACGGTATCTGACTTTTTTTATCGGCCGATATTTCTTAAATTTGTGGGATATATTTTCTTTGAGTCTCCGCAGCTGTTTGCTGGGATATTCTGATTTCAGGAAAAGACAGAGGCGACGCGCGGAAAATATTAGTTTAATAACAATACTGACCTATAAACAAATCTGATGGCATCGACAAACGGAATTAAGACACGTCTGATAATCATGAACTTCCTCGAATTCGCAATCTGGGGAAGTTATCTGGTTTCGCTGGGAATCTATTTAAGTTCGGTTGGACTCGGCTCCAAGGTATTCTGGTTTTATACCGCGCAGGGACTTGTCTCATTAATAATGCCTGCATTGGTCGGCATCGTGGCCGACAAGTGGATACCGGCACAGAAGATGCTCAGTCTATGTCACGGCATCGCCGGAATCTTCATGCTCCTTGCCGGATGGTATTGCATGCAGAGCGGCGGGAATGTGGAATTCGGCACGCTGTTTACCTTCTACATTATTTCGATCGCTTTTTTCATGCCTACGATAGGACTTGCGAATTCCGTAGCCTTTAACGCGCTGAATAAGGCGAATCTTGACACCGTTACCGCCTTCCCACCGATTCGGGTGTTCGGAACGGTCGGTTTTATATGCGCGGAGCTTTTCGTGAACTTCACAGGATATCAGAACACATACGCACAGCTGATCACTTCCGGAGTATTGAGTATGTTGATGATGGCTTATTCTCTGTCGATGCCAGCATGCCCCGTGAATCCGACCTCAGGCCGATCGCTTTCAGAAACGCTCGGTCTAAATGCATTCAAGCTCTTCAAGCGTCGCACAATGGCTATTTTCTTTATATTCTCGATGCTTCTTGGAGTATGCCTCCAGATTACAAACAGCTACGGGACAACCTTTATCGACAGCTTTAAAGCCATCTCCCGTTTCGCCGACGACTGGGCCGCCAATAACGCCACTGCGCTGACGGCAGTGTCGCAGGCAAGCGAGGCCCTCTGCATACTTCTTATCCCTTACTGCCTCAAACGTTTCGGAATCAAGGGAGTAATGCTTATCGCTATGTTCGCGTGGGTTCTTAGGTTCGGGTTCTTCGGGATCGGAAACACCGGCGGGGGGCTGATATTCCTCATTCTGTCGTGTATCGTTTATGGAGTGGCTTTCGATTTCTTCAATATCGCCGGAGGCCTGTTTGTCGACAAGCAGACAGATAAAAGCATCCGCTCGAGCGCGCAGGGGCTGTTCATGATTATGACGAACGGTGTTGGAGCGAGCGTCGGTACTTTCATCGCCGGTACTTATGTAGTAAACCGTTTTGTCGATATGTCGCCTGCGGGAAATCCTGAAACAAACCTTATCGGCTGGCAGCACTCCTGGTTTATCTTCGCGGCATATGCCCTTGTTCTTTGTGTGCTTTTCATGCTTTTCTTCCGCAATCCTGAACATTCGAAGCCACAGGTCGGTCTTGACAAGACAATCGACGAGGCAGGAGACGATCCGGAAGGAATGGTTGAGGCCGACCATAAATTCTGATTATATTCGCTATGATTCGTTTTTATGCTCCTGATATAGAATCCACAGGGATGCTTCCTGAAGTGGAATCAGGCCATTGCTGCAGAGTGCTGAGAAAACAGGAAGGCGACGTGATCAATGTGGTCGATGGCAAGGGAAACGCTTTCGAATGTAGGATCATAGATGCCCATCCGAAGAAAACGATGGTCGAGATCAACTCCAAAGTCCAGGAAAAGCCTCATTGGGACTGTAGGATAACAATCGCAATTGCTCCCACGAAGAATATGGACCGGATGGAATGGTTTGTCGAAAAAATCGTAGAGCTTGGAGTCGATGAAATTGTTTTTCTCAACTGCGAACACAGCGAGAGAAAGATTGTCAAGCCGGAGAGGGTGGAGAAGATCATGATATCGGCAATGACGCAGAGCATGAAATCTAAGATGCCGGTTCTCCGTGCCAATATCCCTTTTAAGGATTTTATAGCAGGCGTATCCGATTCAGAGAAGTTTATGGGATATTGCAATGAAAATTTTCCGTTGAAGAGTTTCGTCAAGGAATATCACCCCGGGGAAGATGTGGCCGTTTTGATCGGACCGGAGGGCGATTTTTCGCCTGCAGAAGTTGAAAGGGCTGTTGATGCCGGTTTTGTTCCGGTGAGTTTCGGGGCTACAAGATTACGGACGGAGACAGCCGGACTTTATGCCGTGTGTGCAGTGCATGCCGTCAACAGTCTCATTTCATGACTGGGCCTGAAACCATCCCTTAATTGTATTTTTGAATCAATCACTGAATCATATTATTATGCATAGAGTCAGGTTTATCATATTTTCGGCAGTCATTCTTTTGTCTGTCAATATTTATGCGCAGGAGTTAAACCCTATGACAAAGGCGGTGCTGAAGGGGTATGAGAAACTGCTTGAGGAGGATCCGACCGATTATGAGACGCTGTATCAGCGGTCGAGCCAGTATTATCAGCTTTCAATGTATGACAATGCTCTGAACGATATAACCCTGGCCATCGAATACACCCCGGCAAAGAAAAAGCTGATGCTGGCAAGCGAATATTCCCTGATGTCGGATATCTACGTCGAGATGAAGGAGTATGAGAAAGCCTTGTCGGCGATCGACAGCAGTCTAAGCCTCAACAGCATGGATTATGCCAATCTTTACAAGAAGGGCAACATCTGTCTGTATCTCAAGAAACCGGACGAGGCGTACCGTGCTTTCAACTCCATGCACAGGATAAAGAGCCGTAGCCAGGAAGCCTTTTACGGCATGGCACGAGCAGATATAATGAAAGGAAAGAAATCGGAGGCATACGGGCTTATCAAGCAGATTGAGGATGCAGATCCCAGCGGATATATCACTTATTGTCGCATCGGGGAGCTGTATGAGGATCTGCATGAGGATGAAAACGCCGCTGCAAATTACCTTAGCGCCGTCAGTCTTTCCGACAATAATTCATACCGTCCCCTTGAATCTCTGATATCTCTTGCGAAAAGAAACTATGGGGCGGTTGAATCAGCCATTAAGTTTGCTGTTTCTAAATCAAACAATCCTGTTTCGTTATATTTCATAGGGGCAAATATAGCGATGCAAAGCGGCAATTACAATCAGGCTTACGACTGTTTCAAGCAGTTGCTCTCCTACAATCAGGCTCAGACGGCATCGGTCTTAAACAGTATGGCTAAATGTTGTCTTGCCCTGAACAGACTTTCTGAGGCGCAGAATTATTCTGCCATGAGCATAGCGCGTGAAGCCGGATATGGTAATTATCTGACGCGTTCGGAGGTGGAGAGGGCATGCGGAAATCCGGCGCAGGCTCTTCTCGCGGCCACAAGAGCTTTGCGTCTCGACGGGAATTCCACTCAGGCATTGATAGAAATGGCGCTCTCCAGTATGGATAATAAGGATGGTAAAGGTGCGTTACAGGCTCTGAACGAGGCTGTGATTACGGACCCTTCCGATACATACGCCATTATGCTGAGGGCATTCGTTTATTATGAAATGCTCGATGACGCTAAATCAGCTATGGAAGATTATCAGAATGTCGCCTCCATCAATGAGGATTCGTTTCCTGCCCTGATGTATAAGGCATTGGCCCAGACTCTTTCCGGAAAAAAACTCGATGGCGACGAGACCATGAAGAAGGCATTGAGCGATAAAAAGGAGCTTGCCAAGGATGACTATTATTATGCAGCTGTTTATTACGCACAGACCGGAGATATTGTCAAAGGCAAGGAGATGATCGAGAAGGCCATCAAGGCAGGATATCAGAATCAGTATAATCTGTATGCGAATACGACGGCCAACTTAAGTATTGCTCCCATTCGTCACCTGCTTCAGAAACCGAGTTGAGAGATCTAAGAGCTCTGGAAGCTCAAAAAACTATAAGACTTATATAATCTATAAGACTTATATAACCTATAAGACTTATAATTCTTATCCGATAAAGAAAGAAGGCCAAGCCTTGAGCTTAGCCTTCTTTTCGTTGTTATGTTGTTTATTGAGTTTATCTGAGTTTGAGAACCTGGCCGCTTCTGATCTTGTCGGAGTTTGCGAGGTTGTTGATCTTTCTGAGCGTCGTGGCCGACATGCCGTAGCTACGTGCAATAGAAGAAAGAGTGTCGCCCCGTTTGACGGTGTAGGTTGATCTTGTGGATTTACCCTGTTTGTAGGGATTCTCCTTTTCGTTCTGCGCCAGATTGCGCGACGGGGCGTAGTTTCTGGCCTGAGTGTAGGTAGACTTTGTGAAAGTATAGGTGTCGGTATGGGTTGTCTGGTTGGCGAAATCGAAGATTGCCGCCGGGTTGATGGCATATCCCATATAACGGGTCTCAAAATGGAGATGCGGCCCCGTGCTTCTTCCGGTGCTACCGCCGAGAGCTATCGGCTGGCCGGCCTTTACAACCTGCTCCGGTTTGACAATAGCTTTATTGAGGTGGCCGTAAACGGTTTCAAGACCATTGGGATGACGTATGATCACGTAATTGCCATATCCCTTGCGTTCGTAAGCCGTAAGCCGGACCTTCCCGTCGAAAGCGGCGTAGATGGTGTCGTTGGAATGGATGGCAAGGTCAATGCCTTTGTGCATTCTTCCGAACTTGGCTCGGTATCCGTAATGTGAGGTCACTTTCCCGGGACACGGCATGAAATAACCTCTCACGTCGATTTCCATAGAATAGGGAACGTCTGCTTCCTTAAAAGGATTGACACGTTTGCTGTTCCAGCCTTCAGTATAGATATCAAGCTCGGGCTCGATGTCGTCGATGAGGTCGATAAAAGTATTCTGCTCCACGAGCTTGATCTGGTCTTTTGTCTTGGCCTGATTAGCCAGAAGCCTTTTGTGGGCGTCTGAATGTGGAGATTTTGAAATTATTGTCTGAGCCTGCAGCCCTGAAATAGAAACAGCTAAAACAAAAGCCGCACTCAGTATTCGTTTAAGATTCATCATTTCTTTCTACTTTCTTTAGGAGAGAAGCTTCGGCATTAGAGTTCGTCGTTGCCGTATGTGAATGTTAGGTTAGCCGGGGTATATTCGAAAATTTCTTCAGGTTTGAAAAATCTTGCAATTTCAATCTTGGCGTTCTCAACGCTGTCGGAAGCATGGACGATGTTCATCTGCCCGCTCATGCAGTAATCTCCTCTCAGTGTTCCGGGAGCGGCTTTGCGGCCGTTGGTCACGCCTGTCATCTCGCGGAACACCCTGACAGCCTCAACACCTTTGAGACACATCACGATTACCGGGCATGCCACCATGGATTCCACTATCGAAGGGAAGAACGGTTTGTCGACAAGATGGGCATAATGCTCACGCAGTATTTTCTCATCAAGCTGCATCATTTTCATGCCGCTGATGATCAATCCTTTTTTCTCAATTCTTCCGATCACCTCGCCAATGAGACCGCGCTCTACAGCCGAGGGCTTCAATATTACAAGAGTCTGCTCCATGAGTTATTTACAAATTTTAAGATTTTCAAATCTTTATGGTTCAAATATAATCGATTACATCGGTTTTTCCTAATTATTTCCATTCTTTTTTTATCAATATTTTATTTAGTGTCGAATTTACACTATCTAACTTGATACTATATGTACTTTTATGGATGTTTTATGTTTAAAAACATATTAATTATTTATTTGCACTATCGGTTGGAGAATGTGCAAAACCATGATTTTGGAAGTGTTAACTAATGTTAATCTAAAATAATATCCCCAGAATCAGAATAATGCGTTTCCAGCTTCAGATGTTTGTAACGAGTTTGAACCATTGGTATCGTTTCTTTGTAAAGACATTAGAATTCCTCTTTTTTAGAGAGGGAATATCCGAGCTAAAAGAGATTTCACTAAGTAAGTGTTGGAATTTAATTTATACTTAGTACGAGTTTATTTTTGAGTTGATTTCGGTGCGGAGAGAGGAAGAATATATTTATATTCGACCGAACGACAAGCCGGAAGCAACCAAAAAGAAACCGTAGTAAGTATAAAAGATATTCCTCATTTACTATCGTTTAAATTTCAATACTTACTTATATAATTAATCAGACAGATCATGATAAATTCTTTGATTGCTTTAATGCCCGACAGGGGGGAGAAAGTGTCGGATGTCGTTGGTCATCCGGAGTTTATTCTGGGAGACACGGCCGAACAGAGTTCCTATTTTATCGCACGGACTCTTATGAGGGCAGTGGAGTGGTTGCTCAATCTAATCGGACTTGGAAATAATGAGACGGCATTTATCTGGATATATACTATTCTTGTGTTTGCCGTAGCCATCCTTTTCGGATATATGGTAAAGTGGATTCTGGTAAAAATCCTGGATGCCATAGGTCCGCACCTGAGCAGCGATTTCTATAAGAGGCTGGTGCAGAGAAAGTTTTTTACAAAACTATGCAGGGTTGTTCCTCCTCTGGTGTTTATAATTCTTATTCAATTCACGCTGACATCCCATCAGACTCTTGCTTCATGGCTGACACGGCTCAGTTTCATCTATATTGTAGCCATTATAAGCATGACGCTTTGCACTGTTACGGATGTGGTCTGGGCTCATCTTGATGAGCGCGAGAATAAACGCAACCTGCCTCTTTCGGGCATAGTGCAGGTCGTTAAGCTAATAATCTGGATTATTGGAGTCATTGTAATTGCGGCCATCCTTTTCAATAAATCGCCGGCGGCATTGCTGGCGGGCCTTGGCGCTTTTGCCGCGGTGCTGATGCTTGTCTTTAAAGACAGCATTTTGGGCGTGGTGGCCGGAGTGCAGCTCGCTGAGAATGACTCACTCCATGTCGGAGACTGGATCGTCCCGAACGGATCTGATGCCAACGGCACGGTCGTGGAGGTAGGGCTGACAGCGGTGAAGATAGAAAACTGGGATAAGACCATATCCACCATTCCCCCTTACAGCCTTATTACCTCCGGATTTAAAAACTATAGAAACATGCAGCAAAGCAACACCCGGAGGATCCAGCGGTCTTATATGATAGACGCCGACAGTGTCGTCGAGACTAACGACGATATGCTTGCCGAATTCTCGGAAGTGCCTTTCATGAAAGGGTGGATTGCAGAAAAAATCAAACAGCGGGAAGCCGGAAACGAACAGAATGTCAACAACAGCGCAGGTCTCGCTGACGGCTCAATCGACACTAATCTCGGTGTCTTCAGGGCATATCTCCAGATGTATCTCCAGAATAATCCGAATATCGACAAGGGAAGCACATGTTTTATCAGCACTCTTGCCCAGACATCGACGGGGATTCCTCTACAGATCTATTGTTTCACCTCCACTTCGTCGTGGATACCTTACGAGGGGATACAATCCGGAATTTTCGAGCATATCGCCGCCATGCTTTATCGGTTTCATCTTTATGCATTCGAAAATCCGTCCGGTCGCGACACTATTATTGACGGTTATCTCAGTCCTGGCAAGGATCCGGAGAGCCTGTTCGGACTTCCGTATCCTTTCTTTAACGAAAGCGGAACGCCGGCTAATCCGGGAATTCCGCCTCAATGGCTCTATCCTTCGCCGTCTGCCTATTGCGGCCTGAAGCCCGGATCTCCCTCGGTGTCATCTACGACCTCCGGTAACGGCAAAGAAGATGGCCGGGCCGGATAAAATAACATCCCCAGGGCTACTGTCAGCCTTGGGGATGCTCTGATGTCCGGAAAAAGAATTATAGTCTATTATGCCAATGGCTCGAGCTGAACGGTGAAATGACGCATAAGTTCAGCTTCCCAGACAATCCTGACGCCACGGGTTATCCTGTCACGCCGGTCGAAGACGTTCTTAAGCGCCGCCGCGATTACCCGGATATGATTGTCGGTATAGGTGCGCCTCGGGATGGCGAGTCTGACAAAATCCATGCCTCCGAACCGGTTCTCGCGTGTAACGGGGTCACGGTCAGCCAGAATATATCCTATCTCGCATCCTCTCACTCCGGCTTCTTTGTATAATTCAATTGTAAGTGTCTGAGCCGGAAATTCCTCTTTCGGAACATTTGTCAGAATAAGATCGGCGTCGACAAAGATGGCATGTCCGCCTGCAGGCCTCTGATATGGAATTCCGTATTCATCAAGCAGAGAGGCGAGGAATTCAACCTGATGGATTCTTGTCTGAAGCATTTCGAATTCAGTGTTCTCATCAAGACCAACCGCAAGAGCCGCCATATCACGGCCGTTCATTCCGCCGTAAGTGAGATATCCCTCAAAGGGTATGCAGTATTTTTTTGCTCCTTCAAACCAGTCTTCGTGAGAGGTCGCTATAAATCCTCCCATATTCACCAATCCGTCTTTTTTCGCCGACATCGTCATTCCATCTGCCAGAGAGAACATCTCGCGGCAGATTTCCTTTATCGTGGCATTCTTGAATTCCTCTTCGCGGGATTTGATGAAATAGGCGTTTTCGGCGAATCTTGCCGAGTCGAATATCACTCTTTTCCCGTATTTGTCGGCAACCTTGCGGACCTCCCTAAGGTTCTGCATCGACACCGGCTGTCCTCCCGCGGTGTTGTTTGTAATAGTGACTATAATGAATGGAACGCGGTCTTTGTTTTCCGACAGAACCTTCTCAAGTTTATCTATGTCTACGTTCCCCTTGAAAGGAGCCTCAAGCTGAGTGTCATGGGCGATGTCGACGGTGCAGTCGACCGCGAAAGCCTTGCGTGACTCTATATGTCCTTTGGTGGTGTCGAAATGGGAGTTGCCGGGAACAATATCCCCCTCTTTGACAAGGGCCGAGAAGAGAACGTTTTCAGCCGCCCTTCCCTGGTGAGTCGGGATGACATACGGAAATCCGGTGATTCTTGTTATCGTGTCCTTGAGTTCATAGAATGAACGGGCGCCTGCATATGCTTCGTCGCCGGTCATCATCGCCGCCCACTGGCGGTCGCTCATCGCTCCGGTGCCCGAGTCGGTGATACAGTCTATATAGACCTGATCTGACTTAAGCTGGAAAACGTTATAATGCGCTTCCTTGAGCCATTCCTCCCTTTCCTCACGTGTACTTTTACGAATCGGTTCGACCATTTTGATTTTCCATGATTCCGCGAATGGTAATTCCATATTATATCCTTGGTTTTAATTTGAATATTTATTGTATATTTTATGCAAAAATAATATCCCCGGATATGTTTTCAAAGAAAAATGTTCAAAAACATATATCCGGGGATACGAATGAATATATAAATTTAATTAATAAAAGATTATAGTATATATATAAATAAATTTAGTACATGACAAAAATTGAAATTATGCTGTTAAACATCTAAATTTCAGACG
>CAJTYD010000073.1 GCA_910583775.1 uncultured Muribaculaceae bacterium
GACTGCCGAGACTTGGCGGAAACAGCCAAAAAGATTCTTAAAAGCCTTGAAAGAATTCTGTAATAAAATTTTCGAAAGAAATTTAAACAGTTTCTAAGTTAACTGAAATCCCGCAAAATGGAGAATCAAGGCAATAATGAGAAAAATCCGGCGTGCGCCCCTGGCGTGCGCCCCGACGTGCTTAACTATGATGACATACGCCGCATGGTTCCTGCCCTCGACGGGCATAAGAAGCTTGTCGAGACAGTGATGCATTGGCTTATGATCGATGAAGTGAACCGCGTGCATGCGCGAAACTGCCACGCCACGGGCGTGAAATTCGCCCGCGAGCTCGTGGAATCGGATTTCAAGTTCAAGCTCCGCGTAGACAACGAGGAGATTCTCGACCGATTCCCCGCCGGATCTTTCATAACCGTCAGCAACCATCCCTACGGCGGAATGGACGGTATCATCCTTCTTCATCTCGTGGGGCGTCACCGTCCGGACTTCCAGGTGATGGTCAACATGTTCCTCAACAACATCACCGCGATGCGCGAGGCATTCATCGGCGTCGACGCAATCCAGACCAACGACCCCAAGAAGAAGGCTGTCACCATGCAGGGCATCCGCCACGCCATCGCCCGTGTGCGCGAAGGCCATCCTTTAGGATTCTTCCCCGCCGGAGCCGTCTCGAAATATTACCCCTTCAAAAAGCGTAAGATCAACGACCGCGACTGGCAGCCCAACATATCGCGTCTCATAGCCCAGCTGAAGGTCCCCGTTATCCCGATATATTTCCACGGCCACAACTCCGCGGTGTTCAATATTCTGGGTCTTATCGACTGGCGTCTCAGAAGCGCCCGCCTCCCCAGGGAACTTTTTAACATGAGAGGCACCGAAGTCCACATCTCCGTCGGAGAGCCCGTCGCTCCCGAGGAATACCTGCAATACAACACTCCCGAGTCTCTCGGCGAGTTCCTCAAAGAAAAAACGTACTCACTCTCCGCCGTGAGATAAGCGGCTCCTTTGATATATGCCAACACCTGTTCCAGTAAAAGACATTCCGGCTGACGTGACAGCCGCCAAACAGCGGTTCTCGATCATCGGAAATTCCCCGACGCTCATCCGCGCGATCGCCAGGGCCATACGCGTGGCTCCCATCGACCTCTCGGTGCTCGTGATCGGCGAAAGCGGATCCGGCAAGGAATTCTTTCCGAAGATCATCCATCAGTTCGGAGCAAGAAAACATAAGAAATATATTGCCGTGAACTGCGGCGCCATCCCCGAGGGAACCATCGACTCCGAGCTGTTCGGCCATGAGAAAGGCTCCTTCACAGGCGCCATCTCCGCGCGAAAAGGTTATTTCGAAGAAGCCGACGGAGGGACGATCTTTCTCGACGAAGTCGCCGAGCTTCCCCTCACCACCCAGGCGCGGCTGCTGCGCGTGCTCGAAACCGGCGAATTCCTGAAAGTCGGGTCATCGACCGTGCAGAAAACCAACATCCGCGTTGTCGCCGCTACAAACGTAGACCTCCTCAAGGCTGTAGAAAACGGAAAATTTCGCGAAGACCTCTATTACCGTCTCTCCACGATACGCATCGACGTGCCCAACCTCCACGACCGCGGCGACGACATAAAACTGCTCGCAAGGAAATTCACCGCCGATTTCGCAGAGAAATACATGACGAAGCCCATCGCCTTCACCGACGATGCCTTTCGCGCCATGATGCTCTACCGCTGGCCCGGCAACGTGCGCCAGCTCAAGAACTTCGTGGAGCAGTTCGCCCTCTTCGAGGCCGGAGAGGAAATTTCGCGGCAGATGGTGCTCGAAGCCCTTCCCCTCGACCGCTCGGCGACCTCCACGCCCGTGCCGGCATCGGAAAGCCGCATCTCATACGAAGCCGAACGCGAGATGCTCTGGCAGCTCATGCTCGGAATGAAAAGCGAGATAGCACAGCTCAAAAAGGAGATCGAAGACCTCTCCGGAAACGTCCCGGGCGCCGAACGCAAACGCCCTACGTCTCTGATAAAATATCCGGTGGAGGATTTTCTTTCCGTACCTTCTTCCGAGCCTTCGCGCACACTCGAGGATTCCGAGAAGGAAGCCGTAGCCGCGGCCCTCGCCCGCAACGACGGCAACAAGAAGAAAACAGCTGAAGAACTGAACATCTCTCTCCGTACCCTATACCGCAAGATTCAGGAATTCGGACTCGAATAACAACCTCCGACATCATTTATGAAAATAAAGCCAACGAAATATCTTCGCAGAATCGCGGAAACCCTCCTGAAACACAGCAGCCACACCACCATGGCCTGCGCGGCGCTCGTGCTCCTATCGGCATGCACCATAAGCTACACCTTCAAGGGATCCGCCATAAACTACGATATCTACAAGACCATAAGCATCTCGGATTTCCCGATCCGTGCCGCTCTTGTCTACCCTCCTCTCCAGCAGACATTCGAGAACGAATTGCTCGACTATGTCTCCCGAAACACCAAGCTTCAGGAGATCGACGGACGCGGCGACTACGAGCTTTCGGGCGAGATCACCGGATACTCCCTCTCTCCGCAGGCAGTCGGAACCGATGCCTACGCCACCGAAACGCGACTGACGATCACCGTCCGCGTCAAGTTCGTCGACAACAAGAATCCGGCCAACAACGTCGACCAGTCATTCTCCGCCTACCGCCAGTTCTCCTCCTCGCTTATGCTTACCGACGTGCAGGACGAGCTCTGCCAGCAGATCAGCAAGGAGCTCGTGACCCTCATCTTCAACGGCACCTTGGGCAACTGGTAGAATGCCAATTCAAAATGTAGAATGCATAATGTAGAATTTTCTGCGTAGCCAATTCAAAATTCAACATTCAAAATTATTAAGATGGAGCAGAAATACCCTTATTACCTCTATCCGGTTGTCGAGGAATATCGCGAGGCCACCGGCGAACGAAAAACAGAGCTCGCCAGGAAGATCGCGGCAAATATCGGCGACATCATAACGCTCCGCACCCTCCTCGGCGTCGATCCCGAGGAATTCGCCTCCTTTTATCCCGATCTCAGAAGCTCCCGTCCTTCAACCAACGACACGATAGATTCCTTTATCGACCGCTTCGCCGATCCGGCCAAACCGAGGCCTTCCGAAATGGATGAATTGATCGTCCCCGTCGCCACTTATAGCATCGAGGATGCCTACAGTGAGGAGGAAGAAGAGGAAATCGTCGAGGAGCAGGACGATGACACTTCAGCCATGCTTGAGTCTTTCCTCACGAAAAATCCCCCGAAAAAGAATAGCCGGAAGAAAGCCCAGGCAACTCCGGCCGAATCTTCAGCAACATCTTCAAGAAGCGCCAATATGTCGGAATCACTCGCAAAAGTGATGATAAAAAACGGCAACTATCAGAAAGCCATTGAAATTATTACCGACTTAAGTTTGAATAATCCGAAAAAAAGTATTTACTTTGCAGACCAAATACGTTTCCTCAAGAAGCTTATGGCAAACGCCAACGGCTGAAAGGAATTATTCAGACAACGTAAAACTATAACATCTAAAGAAATATGTACATCTTTCTTTCAATTTTGATCGTAATCGCATGCTTCCTCCTTATCGGAGCCGTGCTTATCCAGAAATCTAAAGGCGGCGGTCTCGCCTCCGACTATTCAAGCGGAAACCAGTATCTCGGCTACCGCAAGACCACCGACTTCATCGAGAAAGCCACATGGTCGCTGGCCATCTTCATCTGCGTGATCAGCATCTGCGCCTCTTTCGCAGTGAAGACTCCCGTGAACGTCTCGAACATCCAGACGACAGCCCCGGCGCCCAACTCAGCCGCTCCCGCTCCTGTCTCCACTCCGGCTCCCGCAGCAAAAGAAGCTCCCGCAGCTACTCCCGCTCCCGCAGCCGCAGAGACACCCGCTCCGGCAGCAAAAGCCGGCGAACAATAAGGCTTCGGTTTACATAAAAAAAATAAAGAATCGGCGGAGGAAAGCATCATCGCTATCCTCCGCCGATTTTATATCTATAGTATCTCGTGCGT
Source organism: uncultured Muribaculaceae bacterium (assembly GCA_910583775.1). Taxonomy (GTDB): domain Bacteria; phylum Bacteroidota; class Bacteroidia; order Bacteroidales; family Muribaculaceae; genus Lepagella. The sequence continues at coordinate 4,011 of CAJTYD010000073.1, forward strand.
CAGTCCAATTACTAATTCCTAATTTCTAATTGTCAAAGTTACCTTTTCCCCCAGAGCAGCTTGCTGCGCAGAAGCCGAGCGAAGTTGGCGTCCGGCCTACGCATGAGCATCACCGAAAACGAAGCGCGCGACAACCGTAGCTCCTCGCCGCATTTCATCACGAAGCTCCGGCCGTCAAGACTAACCCGGCAATAGTCAGACCGGGAAGTGGCCCGAAGCGAGATCTCGGAAGTGCCGGCCACGACAAGCGGACGCATCGTCAGGCTGTGGGGAGCGATCGGCGACAGCACCACGCACCGCAATGTGGGTTGCAGGATCGGGCCGCCCGCAGAAAGATTGTAGGCCGTAGATCCGGTAGGAGTCGAGACAACAAGGCCGTCGGCAAGATAATCGGCGAGAAATCCACCGTCGATCTCGGCATGGACCGTGACCATCGAGGCGCTCTCGGCCTTCAGCACCGCCACTTCATTAAGGGCGTAAGGCCAGAAGTCGGACGGCAGGGCGTTGCTCTTAACCTCTAAAAGCGCCCGGCGTTCAATCTCGCCGCGGTCGCCCTCGATGATTCCAAGCAATTCGTCGGTTTCCTTAAGCGAATAGCTCGCAAGATAGCCGAGATGGCCTGTGTTGATTCCAAGAATAGGAATCTCGCGGTTACCGACCCACTGGGCAACCTTCAGGAACGTACCGTCGCCGCCAAGGCTTATCACGCACTGTGCCTCCTCGGGAAAATCCTCGACCAGCTGGAAGGCATCGGGTATCTGCACGCCGTTCTCGCGCAGATAGTCGGCGAGGCGACGCCTCATAAAAACGCTAAAATCCCTGAGCGCAAGCGAGTTGACAAGCTGCTGCAGCTCGGGGAAGTAGCCGTCCTGATGGCGGTTGCCGGAGATTGCTATTCGTTTCATTTCTAAGAGCTTGTTCCTTAAAATTTTGAGGCTGTAGGGGTCGCAGCCTTGGAGCGGGTTTTGACATTTGCTGAAAGGAGCATACCGAGGTATGTGACTGAAAGCAAAGGGCAAAAGACGCCCAAGGATGCGAGACAAGAGGTAATTTCTCCTACCCGACGATCCTGATGTTTTAAAAACAAGCTATAGTTAATCATTTTATATTTTTATTTCTTTTACAACAAGACTTAATTATCATTAAAAATCGAAGGTTTAATTACCATAGGTCCGGCGCTTCTTGGCATCTTTCGCGAGAGCTCATCGGTCACGATGCTCGCATCGCTCCCTCTTCGTCTCGCAAAATCTGCTCAAAAATCGCCGCCCCTACGACCCCGAAATTTTAAGGAACAAGCTCTAAACGTTCAAAAGAGTCTGAAGCTCAAGCAGACGGGTGGCGGCAAGCTCTCCGTCGCCGTAATCGCTGCCGTGTACCTCCACCACATCATAGCCGTAACGCTCGAGACTGTGGACCGTCGGAGTCGGGTCCGAACGGCGCACGCGCAGGGTGACACGCAGATGACCGTCCTCGGCCGGCACGCTCCACATATCCACAAGATGGGCGTCCGAATCCTCAACGGCATGCGCTATCCGCGACGCGCTGTAATCGTATGGCGCGCACTCGACGGTGAGGATGCTGCAGTCGTCGCGGGGAGCGATCATCCGGCCGATCCCCTCGAGCAACGAGCTCTCGTCGATAATGCCGACGACATCCCCTCCCGCCGTCACGCGCAGGATCCTCTTCGGAGAATCCAGAAGCCGGGGTATGACCTCAAGCACCGGCATGTCGGCCGAGACCGCACGCTGCACCTGCTCCTGTGATAGCGCAATTCTACGGGATAATATGTCTTTGGCTGTCATCATTTCCTTTTAATAACTTTTCAATTATGCAATTTTTTTCTAAATTTGCATCTGATTTGGCGACGGAGTTCTTTATTGAAGAATTCCTTTATATTTCTAACATCCGGCCGAGAGATATTCCCTCTCCGGCTTTACAAAGTTACAAATATTATGCCAATTATAAAAATGTAATCAAAACAGCTTTTGAGCATGACCACACTCAGTGTTAACATAAACAAGGTCGCCACGCTGCGCAACGCTCGCGGCGAGAATGTTCCCGATGTCGTTAAATTCGCCATCGACTGCGAAAAGTTCGGCGCGCAGGGAATTACGGTCCATCCGCGTCCCGATGAGAGGCATATCACACGCCGCGACGTATATGACCTCCGAAAGGTCGTCACAACCGAATTCAACATCGAGGGCTATCCTTCCGATGATTTCCTGCGCCTTGTGATAGAGGTCGCTCCCGAGCAGGTGACTCTTGTTCCCGATGCCCCCGACGCCCTTACCTCCAGTGCCGGCTGGAATGTAAAGGCCAATTCCGAATTCCTTGAGAAAATTCTTCTCCGCCTCCGTCAGGCCGGAATCCGCACCTCCGTCTTTGTCGACGCGGATCCCGAGCAGGTGAAGGAGGCCGCGCGAATCGGCGCCGACAGAGTGGAGCTCTACACCAAGCCCTATGCTGACCTCTTCCCCGAGAATCCCCAGGAGGCTGTCGCGCCTTTCGTCACGGCTTCCGCCGAGGCGCTCAGATGCGGAATAGGCCTCAACGCCGGCCACGACCTCAACCTCGCCAACCTCAACTTCTTCTATAAGAGCCTCCCTCTGCTCGACGAGGTGAGCATCGGCCATGCGATCATCTCCGACGCCCTCTATCTCGGAATCGAGACAACGATCCGCGAATACCGCCATTGTCTCTCCTGACCTTAAAGCTCTTCAGTCCCTAAAGTCCTTAAAGTCCTTACCGCCCTTAAAGACCCTAAAGACCTTAAAGACCCTAAAGACCTTAAAGCCCTTACACCCCCCTTTAAACGAAATTCAAAAGCATATAAAATTAAAATGGAACCCACAGCAACCCTTTCATTCTGGTCTCTGCTTATGGATGGCGGATATATCATGATTCCGCTCGCCATCCTTCTGATAGTGACGATATATGTCTTCACGGAGCGCACGCTGGTGATAAACCGCGCCGCCAAGGAAGACCGCTATTTCATGGACCGCATCCGCGACTACGTCCATGACGGTGACATCGAATCGGCCTTCAACCTCTGCAAGAAGACCGACACCCCCAACGCGCGTCTTATCCAGAAAGGGCTTTCCAGAATAGGGCGACCGATGAACGATGTGCTCGTGGCCATCGAGAACACCGGCAACATCGAGGTGGCTCAGCTCGGCAAGGGATTCCCCTGGCTCTCCACGACAGCCGCCGGCGCTCCCATGCTCGGGTTCCTCGGCACGGTGGTCGGAATGATACAGGCCTTCTTCTCGCTCGCGAGCGCGGGAACTTCGGCCAACATCACCGTGCTCTCGAGCGGTATCTACCAGGCGCTCGTCACCACTGTGGCCGGTCTGGTGGTCGGCATCCTCGCCCTTTTCGCCTATAACTATCTGGTGGCACGCGTGAACCGCGTGATGAACTCAATGGAGGCTAAGACCATGGAATTCATGGACCTTCTCAACGAACCCGCAGCTTGATATGGCACTCAAAAGAAATTTCCAGTCGCTCGAGACTTTCTCCATGTCGTCGATGACGGATGTGATCTTCCTTCTGCTCATCTTCTTCATGGTGACCTCGACGATAATCTTCCCGGCGGCAATCGACGTCAACCTTCCCCAGAGCAGCGAGCAGACTTCGCTCAAGCCCGTGACGGAGGTCTACATCGACGCCGAGGAAAAGGTATATCTCGTGGAAGACCGTAATGATTCTACCCACGTCCTCTCATCGCCCGTGGAGATACAGTTCGAGGAACTCACCGCGCGTCTCACCGCCATACAGCAGAAAGACTCCCTGCGGTCGATCGCCCTTTATGCCGACAGCGTGGTGGGCTACGGCAAGGTCGTGAAGATCCTTGATATGGCCGCACGCAACAACCTCCACATGGTGCTCGCAACCCGCGCCGCCTCCTCCGGCAATTCCACGGAAGCATCTTCGGCAGGTGCGGCGCAGACTAAACCCGCAAAATAAATCCGACAATGAATAACAGGCAGAAAAAAGACTCTTATATTGCCGCCGGCGTAACAGCGGCGGTGATGCTCCTTATTCTGCTGTTTCTTTATTTCGGAGGATACAGCTTCGACCGGCAGCTCCTCGCCGAATCCTCAACGCCTGAAATTGCTCCCGAAGAAGAGGAGATTTTCCTCGAGCCGGAAATCCTCCGCGACTTAGGCGAAGAAAACGCCACGCACAACGACGCGCCCGCTCCGGCGTTCCAGGGAGAGCCCGAGCCTGCCGAAAAAGACAATACAAAGCTTGTCGTTCCCGGCGAGAATCCAAAGCCCGCGCCTCCGATAGAGAAGAAGGTCACCACCAAGAAGGAAAGCCCCGTCAAGGCTACCGAACCCTCCGTCACAAAAGAGGAAAAACAGAAAGTCACCTCCTCCGTGGCCAAAGGCTTTTCCGGCAGAAACGGCACGCCTGAAGGCAACTCTGGCACCGACGGCGCCGGAGGCACAGGAATGGGCATCAGAGGCAGCGCCAACGGCCGCACTTTCCGCGGATGCCCCTCGCCAGACGTCTCGCTGCGACATAAGACCACAGTGAAGGTCGCCGTAGTGATCGACGCCGACGGCAACGTCACTTCCGCAACAGCCTCCGGCGGTTCGTCGGCCCAGATAAGAAGGGCCTGCGAGCAGGCAGCGCGTGGCGCCAAATGGAGCGCGAAAAAAGGCGCCGGAGAAACCCGCGGCACCATCACCTTCACCATCACCCCCCGATAATTTACAACTTCGCATTTACCGGATGCCTCCCCGTCCGGCACAACGCCATAACTCAACAATAAGAACATGAAACACCTTAAAATCTTTCTATTCGCTCTCTTATGCATCCCGTTTGCAGCCTCAGCGAAAACACAACCCGAGTTCAACCTCGCAACATATAACATCCGCATGCCGGCTAAATCCGACTTCAGGCACGGCGACACCTGGGAGGCCCGTTCTCCCCGCATCGCCGACCTCGTGCGCTTCCATGAGTTCAACATATTCGGAACGGAGGAAGGCTACCGCTGGCAGCTCGACAGCCTCAAGTCGCTGCTTCCCGGCTACGACTTCATCGGCGTCGGTCGCGAAGACGGCAAGGAGGGAGGCGAACACTCCGCCATCTTCTACGACACCAATATGTTCCGGCTCCTCGACCACGGCGACTTCTGGCTCTCCGAGACGCCCGACCGTCCCGGACTCGGATGGGACGCCGCATGCGTCCGTATATGCACCTGGGGCAAGTTCCGCCATATACCCTCCGGCCGCGATTTCCTGTATTTCAACCTCCACATGGACCATGTCGGAAAGAAAGCGCGCATAGAAAGCGTCAAACTCATCGCCAAAAAGATGAAGGAATTCGGCGCCAAGCTTCCCGCCATTCTCTCGGGGGACTTCAACGTCAGTCAGGACAACGAATGCTACAAATATATCGTTGATTCAGGGTTCCTCGAAGACTCCTACGAACTGGCGAAAGTGAAGTATGCTCCCAACGGCACCTGGAACGACTGGGATCCCACTGCATTCTCCACGAGCCGCATCGACCACATCTTCGTGTCGCCCGGCACGAAAGTGCGCCGCTACGGCATCCTCACCGACACCTACCGCAGCTTCGAAAACGTCAAGGAAAGTCTGGAGCCTGAAGACACCTTCAATGTCAAACTGGTAAAATCCACCATCCGTCTCCCGTCCGACCACTACCCCGTGATGGTAACCCTCACCCTCCCGCCAAAGAAATAAAAGTAATCTCGCGGTAGCGGGCAACAGGACAAAATTCGAGTATCCATATTTGCAATAACGCGACATAAGTGTTATATTTGTAAAAACATGAGATGAAGTTGTTTAAACTAATTTTTATGGTAAGATTTATTAAGATTGTGGAGCAGATTTGAGCATTTGATGAGGGAGCAACCTAAAGGTTGGTCCCGAAGAGAAGGCTCAAAGATGCCCGAAAGATTAATGAAGATTGCCATAAAGTTTAAATTTCTTCATTAATTTTAGGATACGTAAATTAGTTTAAACAACTTCAATAGGTATGGCACACGAAAATACATATATCCGATTTGACTGGGCGATGAAACACATGCTCAGGGACAAAAGCAACTTCGGAATACTCGAAGGGTTTATTTCCGTGCTGTTAGGCGACGAAGTAAAAATAGTGGAGATCCTTGAAAGCGAGTCGAATCAGGATTCCGATACCGACAAGTTCAACCGCGTTGACATCAAGGCTAAAAACAGCAAGGGACACCTTATCATCGTGGAGGTGCAGCTCACCCGACAGCTTTATTATCTGCAAAGGATTCTTTATGGTACCTGCAAGGCCATTACGGAACACATCAACATAGGGGATAAATACGACCAGGTCAAGAAAGTCTATTCAATAAGCATCCTCTACTGCGACTACGGGCAGGGCGATGACTACGTCTATCACGGGATGACCACCTTCAAAGGCATCCACACCGGCGGCGAGCTGCAAGTAAACACCAAGGAAGAAGGTGTGATAGTGCCCCGTCTTCCGCGCGAGGTCTTTCCCGAATACTATCTTGTGCGCGTCAACGTATACGACAAAATCCCCGAGACCCCCCTCGACGAATGGATGACCTATCTCAAAGAGGGAAAGATCAAGGAAAACACCCGCACACCTGGTCTGCAGGAAGTTAAGAAAAAACTGCAGTATCTTTCGATGACACCCAAAGAGCGCCGGGCCTACGACGCCCACATGGACAACATCATGGTCCAGAACGACGTGCTCGACACCGCCAGAGACGAAGGCCGCGCCGAAGGTCTGGAAGAAGGCCGAGCTGAAGGCCGAGCAGAAGGTCGCGCTGAAGGCCGCGCTGAAGGTCGAGCTGAAGGCCGTGCTGAAGGTATAGCGAATGTCGCCAAAAACATGATTGCCGCCGGCATGAACGACGAAATGATCTCAACCGTCACCGGCCTCTCCCCCGCCGAAATCGCCTCCCTCCGCCAAAACGCCTAAACCTGCCCCCTCCGCAAGGGGGATAAACATACTCTATCACACGAGCCAGTGGCCGACCGACGACACCGCCGGTCGGCCACTGACTTAATTATCTCTGCGCCTCATGCTTCCCTGCGGGAGGCTTAAAGTATACGCCACTGACATAGATTACGAATGACATGATTCCTTAACGCTCCACTAATGTATTAGAGCATTATATCCATGTATATTGGAAGAACTCTTGAGGTCCAATTTTACGACTTCATACACAACTTTGGTAAGATCCGCCAGGCCAATTTAAAACGTTCCCAAATTTCAACTAAAATTAATTATAAAAAAATTTTGCAAAATAACTCCAATAATTATTATATTTGCAACGACCTAACGCCGTGCGACTCCATCTGGAGCCGGAGCGAGGGAGGTCATTACATAATGAAAAGCGTTTATCGACGCTTGATTCTTGGCTGCTAAGAACTTCGCAACTTCATTAGAAATAGTCAGGGATGAAGCAACGGTAGATGTCTTCGGGTATGATAGAAACGCCAATGGAGGGACTGTATCGTGACGATATGTCCTGATTGGCATATCATACGGCGTAGGCTCTGCGTTGCTCGTTCTACTATTTCGGGCAATGCGAAGGCCTTTAGCAGCAGGACGGGCAACGATACGGATCCTGCGCTTTTTTGTTTTATAACGCCTCCTCGGGATTCGGAGGCCTGATATTTTAATTATAATTTATGTCACACAATAAACAATGGAGTTCCGCTACCCCAGGCTTGCTGATATTTCTTATTGACCAGTCTGGTTCAATGTTGTTGCCCTTCAAAGATTCCCCCGATTCAAGGACCGTATTTTCAACACGTGTTGTCAACAGAGTTATAGACTCGATAATTCAAAAGAACTATAATGGTGATCACGCCAAAGATCGTTGTTTTATAGTGGCTATAGGCTACTCTGTCGATGCAAAAGAACTTTGTTCTGGGTTCCTATCGGACCTTGACAATTCTCCGAAGAGAATGGAAACTGTCAAAAAGAAGATAAGTGATGGTGCAGGAGGTCTAGTGGAAATTGATAAAAAAATGCCAATTTGGGTTGACCCTATTGATAAAGATGGTTGGACAGATATGGCCGCAGCCTTTCGAATGGCCAAAGAAATCATTGAAAATTGGGTAAAGGATAAACCCGAAAGTCCCGCTCCTGTAATCATCAACATCTCAGACGGGGCACCTTATTACAACCATAAGAACCCTTCAGTATGTGCTAAAGAAACAGAGGCTATTGCGAAGGAAATTATGAATATAAACACCCCTGACGGGAATGTCCTAATTTTTAATGCGGAAATAGGTCAGGGAGCTAACCAAATTATACTTCCCAACTCTATTTCAGAGGTTAAAGCGGGGGGAGAGGGAGCCGAATTCCTATATGAAATTTCAAGTGTGATTCCAGAAGGATATAAAGGTGCGGCTGAGAAAAATGGTCTTGAAGTGAAAGACGGCTCTAAAGGTGCTGTTTTCGCTGCAGACGCAGAGAATCTAATTAAACTCATTGATTTCGGCTCCAGCAAAGGTCAAAGAGACCAATAAACAATGATAATCAAAGCTTTTATTTATCACAAAAGAGCTGAAAAGTACAGCGATTGTCAAGATTGTTTTGGTATTAACAAACAAAACAATCGTATCGCCGTATCCGATGGAATGTCACAATCTATCTTCCCTCAATGGTGGGCCAAGATCCTTGTTGATAACTATCTTGAGAATGGGCATATTCCACAAGATATTTCCTCCCTTCAGAAGAAATGGCAACAAATGTTGCTTGCAGAAATTAAGAAAAGAGAGAAGGAAGCCATAACTAACCCCAAAAGGGATCCTTGGCGACTAAAAAACTTACTAGCTGAGAAATCTGGAGCTGGAGCTACTTTTTGTGGTTTATCAATAAAGGATAATAACTGGACCTGTGAGTGTTTAGGCGATTCTTGTGTCATCACCATAAATCACGATTACACACTAAACTTTTGCACTTCACAGAAAGGTGAATTTGGCAATCTTCCCGATTACTTTGACAGTTTCAGAATAGGTAGAGGAGAACTCGTAAAAAGTGTTGTCAATCATGATGCATTAGCCATATTAATGGTTACAGATCCATTTGCAGAACTATTTCAACTCAACAAGGACAAACCTAGTTTTATTAAATCAAGATTTGATGAGCTACAAAGTCTTACTAGTCACAAATCCTTTATAGAATTAGTTGAAAATTGGAGAGATGAGTTTGGAATGCATAATGATGATAGTACACTAGTTTTAATCACCAGATGTTCTGAGAATAATGTCAAAATCGAATACACTGATGATTTGGAACAACTATGCCTGGATGAAAAGAATAGCACAAAAAGGTCTTCCTTAGACGATGCCAATTTCATACGCAATACTAATAATAAAGAGATTAATGTTTATTCTATAGAAAATCAATCCCCAAATAAGGCTGTCGAAAGTTTTAAATCTTCCTTTGAAAATTTAATGCCTTATTACAGTGGAAAAAAAAGCAACGGAAAAATAATAGAATGGATCAAGTCAATTCTTAAACCACTAATTGATTCTCTTTCCAAATCATGAAACCTCTACCAAGCTGCATTGACTATATCATTTCTATTGAAACTCCTAAGCTACTAAAGGCCACGGAGCTTCATGGGGGTTCGTTAGTTCTAAAAAATGGCAAACCTTTACGATATGCAGGAGGTTTTTGTGTGGTATTCCCTTATCATCTCCAAAATAACAAAAAAGTAGCGATTCGTTGTTGGATTGCACATGTTTCGGATGCGGATAAACGTTGCCTTCAAATTTCATCACAGCTAAAAAATAGTGGTCTCCCCTATTTTGTAGGATTTGAATATATTCCCCAAGGTATAGCAACGTCATTAGGCGTTTTTCCTATAGTTATTATGGATTGGATTGAAGCTATGCCATTAAAGGAATATCTAAAAATAAATCTTAATTATCCCGAGAGACTCATCAGTCTTGCTGATCGATTTCTAAAAATGTCCAAAGATTTACATGCTGCCGGTTTTTCTCATGGAGATTTGCAACATGGCAACATTATGGTAAAACCTGGTGGGGAATTATATTTGGTAGATTATGATTCGATGTTCGTTCCAGGGCTTGAGGACGTATCTGATGAGATTAAAGGTTTAGCAGGGTATCAGCACCCCGGAAGGCACAAACAAGTCTATTTAAGTCCAAAATCTGATTATTTTTCTGAGTTAATAATATATACAAGCATTTTGGCCATTGCTCATCATCCTTGTCTTTGGAATAAATTAGATATTGAAGATACTGAAACTCTTGTATTTAGTCAAGATGATTTAGATCATCCTAATAGATCATCTATTATTTCTCAGTTAAAAAACGACCCTTCCCTATCTAATTGTATCGCAGCAATTGAAGATGCATTGAGGAAAACTGATATTGATAAATTATTCCCTCTTGAAGAGGCAATCGTATCAGCCTCAACACGACTTGTTGTTGGTCTTCAAGAAAAATGGAAGCCTCGCCAAGCGCCAGTGATAGAACAAAGGCCCGTTAATATCAATGGACTTAAATCTAAATGGAAGAAAACAAAAGAGATTAATTCCAAACCAATAGATGTAACCTCAATAACAAAAAAATGGAAATCTTAGATTATGCCTTCTATTTCTGACATATTAGATTCTGTTTCAGTCCCAACTCTAATTAAAGATGAAGTTATACGAAACGGAAATTTTGAGAAATCCAGTCATGGAGTCATCTATTATTCAGGTGGCTTTACGGTAGTATTCCCAGTTTACGTCAAAAGACAGAAATGGGCTTTCCGTTGTTGGCATACAGAAATGGGTAATGTTCGTAAAAGGTTCAAGATCATTTCTGACTATATCAATCAGCTAAATTCTTCATACTTTTGCAATTTCTATTATTGTGATTCAGGATTGATTGTAGGAGGGAAAGTGTTCCCTACTACAAGAATGGATTGGGTTAATGGAGAGACAATTAATCAATATATCTCCAAAAATGCGAACAACAAAGGTCTTATGCAGTCATTAGGTGATAAGTTCTTGAGAATGACGGATTCTCTTCATAAACATCACATAGCTCACGGAGATTTACAACATGGGAATATTATTATCACCGATAAAGGAGATATTAAATTAGTTGACTATGACTCATTATTTGTACCTGGATTAGAAGGCGAATCCGATATCATAACAGGGAAAGCAGAATTTCAACACCCAAAACGCAATCAACTTAAAATCACATCCGAAAAGTTAGATTATTTCTCGGAAATAGTGATTTATCTTTCAATTCTAGCCATCGCAGAAGACCACAGTATCATAAATGAATTTTCTATTGATGACTCACTGTTATTTCAATCAGCAGATTGGAATAATTTTGAGAGTAGCAGAATATACAAGCGTCTTTGTGAGTTAAAGAGTGATGATATTACTCTTTTACTTGGTATACTCTGCGATTATCTGAGAGAAGATAATATTGATAATCTAAGACCCTTTGCTGATATT
>CAJTYD010000074.1 GCA_910583775.1 uncultured Muribaculaceae bacterium
TTCTTTAAAATACATTTGTAGTCAGAATATTAGCCCAAGGCTACATCAAATATACTTATAAAATTCGGGTATCACAAATAAAAGATGGAGCAGCGGCGAAAATAAAGACCCGGATCGGACGTTAGAATTATATGGAGTCTATAATTTTAAAATATTATCCGGATATCGCCGAGAGCCAGAGAGAAAGCTTTCGGACCATGTTCAGGCTTTATCCGGAGTGGAACGATAAAATCAACGTGATTTCCCGCAAGGATATCGAGAACTTAGGAGTCAACCATATCCTTCATTCTCTCGCCATAGCGAAGTTTATCCGGTTTGCGCCGGGAACCAGGGTGATGGATTTCGGCACGGGGGGCGGTTTCCCGGGGCTGCCGCTGGCGGTGATGTTTCCGGAATGCCGGTTCCATCTTGTCGACCGCACGGGAAAGAAGCTTAAGGTCGCTTCGGAAGTCGCCGAGGCCTGCGGTCTCGAAAACGTGACGTTTCAGCATGGAGATGTGGCCGAATGCAAGGAGAAGTTCGATTTCGTGGTGAGCCGAGCGGTGATGCCTCAGCCCGACCTGCTCAAAATATGTCGCAAAAATATCTCTGCCGACTGCCATAACGCTATTCCGAACGGTCTTATATCGCTAAAGGGGGGAGAGCTTTCGGGCGATCTCGGCAAACTTCTTTCATCAAGCGAGGTTATTAATATATCGGATTATTTCGACGAACCGTTTTTCGGAACCAAGAAAGTGGTTTATACTCCGGCGCGATAATGAAGTGATCCAGCCACTCTCTAATAACCCAGACAATATGAATATAGTAAAGTTTGCTTTCAGCCTGTTCGGCATCAACACGTACGTTGTGGTTGATCCGGCCACGAAGAAATGCGCGGTGATCGACCCCGGCATGATGGAGAAAGAGGAGGAGGACGCGATGGTGAGATTCATCGAGCGAAACGGCCTCGAGATTACCCATATAATCAACACACATCTGCATGTAGACCATGCCGTAGGGGTGAAGTTCGTGAAGGAGAAATGGGGTGCGCCTCTGCTCGCCCACAAGGCTGACGAGCCCTTAGGCGAACGACTGCTGCAACAGGCGAGGATGTTCGGGCTTGGCGCGATGGTGGAGCCTGTGACGATCGACAGCTATCTGAAAGACAATGAAATCATCAATATCGGAGAAGGAGAGCTGAAGGTGCTTTGCGTACCGGGTCATTCGCCCGGCAGTATAGCCCTTTATGACAAGGAGGGCGGATATGTGATAACCGGCGACGCGCTTTTCGCCGGCTCGGTCGGTCGCACCGACCTTGAGGGGGGCGACACGGCCACGTTGCTGAGATCTATCCGCGAGAAGCTGATGGCTCTTCCCGATTCAACTGCGGTCTACCCCGGCCACGGCCCGGCTACGACCATCGGAAGAGAAAAGGCTTCCAATCCATTTTTGTAGGATAAGAAGCCTTTCGGGTTAATTTATGGAAGCTTTCTGACCGCGTCAGGAAGCTTTCGGTTTTTTCCGGCCCCGGATCTCGACGCGACGGATCTTTCCGCTGATGGTCTTTGGAAGCTCGTCGACGAATTCCACGACGCGCGGGTATTTGTAAGGCGCGGTTGTGTTCTTTACATGATTCTGCAGTTCCTTAATCAGCTCATCGCCGGCCTTCTCCTTGTATTCCGCAGAGAGTACTACCGTGGCTTTCACGAGTTGCCCGCGGATGGGATCGGGAACGCCGGTGATGGCGCATTCGACGACGGCTGGATGGGTCATCAGCGAATTTTCGACCTCGAAGGGGCCGATACGGTAGCCCGACGATTTGATTACGTCATCGGCGCGGCCCACAAACCAGAAATATCCGTCCTCGTCGCGGGTGGCGACGTCGCCGGTGTGGTAGGTGTTGTCGCTGTAGGCGGCTTCGGTGAGCTCTTTGTCGTAGAGATATTCGCGGAAGAGACCTAAAGGACGGCGGCGGTCGGTGTGGATAACGATCTCACCCGGCTCGCCGGGGGCGCATGGCGAGCCGTCGGGCCTGACGAGGTCGATGTCATACTCCGGACTCGGCACGCCCATCGATCCCGGTTTCGATTTCATCCAGGGGAATGTCCCGATGGTGAGGGTTGTCTCGGTCTGTCCGAAACCTTCCTTGATGTCGATGCCGGTGAGTTCTTTCCATTTCTCGAAGACGCTCGGGTTCATGGCTTCGCCGGCAGTGGTGCAGTATTCCAGTGAAGAGAGATCGTAGGCTTTCACGTCCTCGAGGATGAGGAAGCGGTAAACTGTCGGAGGAGCGCAGAATGAGGTGATATGATACTTGTGGAAGATCTCCAGAAGGTCGGCAGCCTTGAATTTCTCGAAATCGTAGACGAAAACATTGGCTCCCGAGAACCACTGTCCGTAGAGTTTTCCCCATACGGCTTTTCCCCAGCCTGTGTCGGCGAGGGTTAGGTGAAGCGAATTCTCGTGGAGATTGTGCCAGTATTTGCCGGTGATGATGTGCCCGAGAGGATAGAGGAAGTCGTGGGCGACCATCTTGGGTTCCCCTGTGGTTCCGGAGGTGAAATAGAGAAGCGACAGATCCTCGTTGCGGTTGGGTCTTAAGGGACGGCGGAAGGGTGCGGCTGCGGCAACCTCGCGGTTGAAGTCATACCAGCCTTCAGGAATCATCGGCCCGGTCGATACGCAGCATTCCACGGTGGGGCAGTCGGGCAGCGCCTCGACGATGTGGTCTGTCACGACCGGATCGCCGACAGCGATGATTGCCTTTATTCTGGCGGCGTCGCAGCGATAGACGATATCCTTGGCTGTGAGAAGGTGGGTGGCGGGAATGGCGATCGCTCCGATTTTATGAAGGGCGAGGATCGAGAACCAGAACTGATAGCGGCGCTTGAGGATGAGCATCACTTTGTCGCCTTTGCCGATTCCGATACTCTGGAAGAATGAGGCCGTACGGTCGGAGGCATTCTTCATGTCCTTGAAGGAGAACTGAATCTCTTCGCCATTGTCGTTGGTCCAGAGAAGAGCCGGTTTGTCGGGCTCTTCCTCGGCCCAGCGGTCAACCACATCGTATGCAAAATTGAAGTGGTCTGGAACTTTCACTCTGTAATTCTTGCGAAAATCGTCGAGGGAATCGAATTCGCACTTTTCGAGAAACCTTTCTAACATAATTCTAACCTTAAGAAGTTTTAACCTTAAGAAATTTGCCGAGCAACAGGCGCGGTGAATAATTGTGGAGAGGGTATCAAAAAGGAGAGGGTCTGACGGTTATTATCTATGTCTGTATTTAGTAATGGCAAATTTGATAAAAAAGTTTTGAACTTGCAACTATTTGATAATAAAAATAATAAACACTGCGCATTTACATCAAGAATGCGCAGTGTTTAATTCACAGATTATTTCTATATGTGCAATCTTCCTTAAGGAAGGCTGTCAGCGTACCGAAATTTACTTCACCGAATGGCAGGCGGAGAGAAGGATCTCGCTGAGCGTCGGATGGCCGAAGACGGTCTGCTCTATGCTTTCGAGCGTGGCGTCGGCGTTCATGAAATCGACAGCCTGCTGGGCAAGCAGAGCGGCGTCGGCGCCCATGATGTGCGCGCCGAGGAGCTTGTGGGAATCCTTCTCGAAGATGAGTTTGCAGAGTCCCTCGCTTTCACCCATTGCAAGCGCCTTGCCGTTGGCGCGGTAGAAGCTCTTGCCAGTCACGACGGCGATTCCGCGGGCCTTGCATTCCTCTTCGGTTAGGCCGCCCATTCCGCATTCGGGCAGAGTGAACACAGCCGAAGGAATGAGGTCGAAACGGATACGGTCTTCCTTGCCTTCGATGTCGTTGAGGGCGCGGATTCCCTGGAAGGAGGCGACATGTGCAAGCATCATGCGGGCGTTGACATCGCCGATGGCATAGATATGGGGCACGTTGGTGCGCATTCCGTCGTTTACGGGAATTCCCTTGGGAGAATATTCCACTCCCGCGGCCTCGAGGTTGAGTCCGTCCACGCGCGGAGCGCGGCCAACGGCCATCAGCAGATCTGTGCTGGTGACGCTTGCCTCTTTCCCTTTGGCCTCGTAGGTGACAACGATCTCATAGTCGGCGTTCTGCTCGATCTTCTTTGCCGCGGCGCCGGTGATGATTTCCACGCCCTTTTTGGCGAGGGCCTGTTTCAGGCGTTTGGCTATATCGCTGTCGAAGGGAGGCAGAATCTGCTTCATAAACTCGATCACGGTCACTTTCGAGCCGAGGTTCGAGAAGATGGAGGCGAATTCCATGCCGATCACGCCGCCGCCGATGATGGTGAGCGATGCCGGAACATACTCGATGTCGAGGATACGCGTTGAATCCATCACGCACTTGAGGTCATGACCCGGAATCGGTAGCGACTTGGAGACGCTGCCGGAGGCGATGATGATATAGTCGGCGCTGTATTCCGTTCCGTCGGGAACGGTTACGGTGTGCGGATCCTTGAACTGAGCCATGGCGTCGACCACGTTCACTCCTGCCTGCTTCATCATCATGGCGATGCCGTCGCGCAGCTGGCCTGTGACCTCGCGCTTGCGGCTTACAATCCTGTTGTAGTCGACAGAGAACGTGAAGTCTTCTATCCCGAATCTGTCGGCCTCCTTGAAGGTGGCCACCATTTCGGAATCGCGGCAGAGACACTTGGTGGGGATGCATCCTTCGTTGAGGCATGTTCCGCCGAGAGCCCCGCCGTTGAAGAGAGTCACGCTCTTTCCGCGGCGAGCCGCCTCGAGGGCGGTTTCATAACCGCCAGGGCCGGCTCCGATTATAATAAGGTCGCTATGCATTTGCCTTCATCTGTTTGTAGGAGAGAATCGGTTTCTTGGCCGCCGTAGTCTCATCGGGATGGCTGATCGGGGTTGTGAGCGGCGCGTTCTTCACCATGTCGGGAGTCTCGCGGGCTTCTTTTGCAACCTTGTGCATCACGTCGATAAATTCGTCGAGAGTCTCGAGGCTTTCGGTCTCGGTAGGCTCGATCATCATAGACTCGTGGAAGAGCAGCGGGAAGTAGATCGTCGGAGCGTGGAAGCCGTAGTCGAGAAGACGCTTGGCCACGTTGAGGGTCGTCACGCCGGTCGACTTGTCCTTGAGGCCGTCGAACACGAACTCATGCTTGCAGACGCCGCCGATAGGAAGCAGATAGTCGTCCTTAAGCGATTCCTTGATGTAGTTCGCGTTGAGGGTAGCCATCGGGCCGACGTTGCGGATGTTCTCTTTTCCGAGCGAGAGGATATAGGCGTATGCCTTCATCATGACGCCGAAGTTGCCGAGGAACGTCGAGACGCTACCGAGGCTCTTGTCGCCGTCGCGGGTCACGCCGAACGTGCCGTCTTCTTTCTTGAAGACATGGGGAGCGGGAAGATACTCGGTGAGATGGGCAGCCACGCCGACAGGACCCGAACCCGGGCCGCCGCCTCCGTGGGGAGTCGAGAATGTCTTGTGCAGGTTGATGTGCATGATGTCGAAGCCCATGTCGCCGGGACGAACCTTGCCGAGCATCGGATTCAGGTTTGCTCCGTCATAGTAGAGGAGTCCGCCGGCCTCGTGAACGAGTTTGGCGATCTCCACGATCTCGGTCTCGAACATACCCAGTGTGTTGGGGTTTGTCATCATGATTCCGGCAACGGTGTCGTCGAGCAGAGGCTTGAGATCCTCGACGTCGATCGATCCGTTGGGTTTGGATTTAACCTCGACAACCTCAAGGCCTGCCACCATGGCAGAGGCCGGATTTGTGCCGTGGGCGGAGTTGGGAACGATCACCTTCGTGCGTTTTGTGTCGCCGCGCGAGATGTGATACTGACGCATCACCATAAGGCCCGTGAGCTCGCCGTGAGCTCCGGCATACGGGTTGAGGGTGAACTCGGCCAGACCTGCGATGTTTGCCAGAGCCTTCTGAAGATTATAGTAAAGCTCGAGCGCGCCCTGTGCGCTTTCCGCATCCTGAAGAGGATGCAGTCCGGCGAACTGAGGCATTGCGGCAACCTCCTCGTTAATTTTCGGATTGTATTTCATCGTGCAGCTTCCAAGGGGATAGAAGCCCGTGTCGACTCCGAAATTCTTTGAAGAAAGGTTGGTATAGTGTCTTACCACGTCAAGCTCGCCTACCTCGGGGAGGTCGAGTTCCTGGTTGCGGAGAAGACCGGCAGGAATATCGGCGATACCGTCTGTGTCATATTTGTCTGCCGGCAGTTCATAACCCTGTCTTCCGGGACGAGACAACTCGAATATCAGCTTATCGTAATATTTCATTTTTTAGTCCTCCAGCATTAAAGTTACCAGTTTGTCGATTTCCTCACGCGTGCGTTTCTCAGTGACGGCGAATTCCACGAGACCGTTTTTGAGAACGATCGGGCCCATGATGCCGTTTTCGAGAAGGCGTCTGTTCACCTTGTTCATGTCGAGTGAAGTCTTGACAGTGAATTCCTTGAGGAACGGCTTTTCGAAGGCCGGGGTGAACTTGCCTGAGGCGATGAGCTTGTTGTAGAGATAGTGGGCTCCGTCGCAGCTCAGCTTGTTTACTTCAACGAGGCCTTTCTTGCCCATGAGGGCGAGATAGATGGTGGCGTAAAGCGCCATGAGGCTCTGGTTGGAGCAGATGTTGCTGGTTGCTTTCTCGCGGCGGATGTGCTGCTCGCGGGCCTGAAGGGTCAGGACGTAGCAGCGTTTGCCCGAGGCGTCGACGGTTGCTCCGACAACGCGTCCCGGCATCTTGCGCAGAAGGCTCGAGCGGCAGGAGATATAGCCTAAGTAGGGGCCTCCGAACTGCATGGGCATTCCGAGGCTCTGGCCGTCGCCGCAGGCGATGTCTGCGTCCCACTCGGCAGGGGTCTTAAGCACTGCGAGAGCGGAGGGATCGGCGTTGATCGTCAGCAGACCCTTGGCGGCGTGAACTGCGTCGGCAAAGCCGGTGAAGTCTTCGATGATTCCATACT
Organism: uncultured Muribaculaceae bacterium; assembly: GCA_910583775.1. GTDB lineage: Bacteria > Bacteroidota > Bacteroidia > Bacteroidales > Muribaculaceae > Lepagella. The sequence goes on from CAJTYD010000074.1 coordinate 6,928, forward strand.
TGTTGGGGCACGGAACGATGACTCCGGCAACGTCGCCGGCCTCAAGCTCTTTCTTGATCGCGTCAAGATCGCTGACACCGTCTTTCTCCGGAACGACCGTCAGATCGACGCCATGGAATTTTGCGTATGTCTTGACGACGGCGAGAACGCGGTCGCTGACAGTGGCTGAAGCCACTACGCGGTTTTTCTTCTTTGCCGAAGCCACCATCATGAACATGGCCTCCGCGGTGGCGGTGGCGCCGTCATACATCGAGGCGTTGGTAGATTCCATGCCGGTCAGCTCGCTGATCATGCTCTGGTATTCGAAGATATACTGGAGCGTGCCCTGCGAGATCTCGGGCTGATAGGGAGTGTAGGCTGTATAGAACTCGCTTCTTTCAAGAAGGTGAGGGATCACGGAAGGGGAATAATGGTCGTAGACACCTCCGCCGGCGAAGACGGTAAGGAGGTCGTTCTTGTCGGCCAGTTCCTGGAAATGACGGCGCAGCTCGATCTCCGACATTGCAGAAGGCAGATCGTATTCCTCCTTGAAGATCACTTCAGAGGGGACGTCGCTGTAGAGGTCGTCGAGTGAAGCCACACCGATTTTATCGAGCATCCTGCGGATGTCTTCCTCGGTGTGGGGCATATAACGGTTACTCATTCTCGCAAAGTTTTTCGTAAGCGGCAGCGTCGAGGAGAGCCTCTACCTCAGCCGGGTTCGACATTTTGACTTTCATGATCCAGTTTTCGAAAGCATCGTTGTTGATTGCATCCGGAGTGTCTTCAAGATCTTCGTTGATCTCGACTACTTCGCCTGATACTGGGCAGATAAGGTCGCTGGCGGCCTTGACCGACTCAACTGCGCCGAAAACGTCGCCTGCCTCGATTTCATCGCCAACTTCGGGCATGTCGACGTAAACGATGTTGCCAAGGGCGTGCTGTGCGTAATCGCTGATTCCGATTGTAGCGATGTCGCCGTCTACTTTTACCCACTCGTGTGATTCTGCATAGTGCAGACCTTCAATTACTTTGCTCATAGTTGTATTGTGTATGTGGAATCCCGCCGTCTGATGGTCCGGAGGAATTCCGGAATTAATTATTGTTGTTTATGAAATTGAAATTTATTTTTTGTAGCTCTTGTCGTAGAATCTCTTCTTGACAACCTTCGCCGGGAAAGTCTTTTTGCGGATTCTGACCTCGACCTCGGTTCCGAGTTTGTCGTAAGGCTTGTTGATCATTGCCATGGCAACGCTCTTGCCTGTTGAGATAGAGCGGTAGCCTGTGGTGATCTCGCCGATTGCCTCGCCGTTTACCTCTACCGGATAGCCGTGGCGCGGAATGGCGTTCCCTTCGAGCTCAAGGCCTACGATGCGGCGCTTCACGCCCTCTGCCTTCTGAGCTGCGAGAGCCTCCTTGCCGATGAATTCGGGTTTGTCGAGCTTGACGAACATGCTGAGGCTTGCCTCGATGGGGGAGATGTCGGCGCTGAGCTCATCGCCATAGAGGGGAAGACCCACCTCGAAGCGGAGAGTGTCGCGGCATCCGAGACCGCAAGCCTGTACTCCTGCCTGCATGAGCTTGTCCCATACGTTGCGGATATAATCATGGCTGCCGTATACCTCGAAGCCGTCCTCGCCAGTATATCCTGTGCGGCTCACGATGATCTCCTCGCCGTTTACGGGGAATGTCTTGAAATTATAGAAAGGAATGTCTTTAACCGTGATTCCGAGAACGCGCTCTACCGTTTCCTCAGCCTCCGGACCCTGGATTGCGACTTCTGCATAGTAAGGGCTCTGGTCGGTGATGGTAACGTTGAAACCTTCGGCGTTCTTTTTGATCCAGGCAACATCCTTGTCGATGTTTGATGCGTTGATGACGAGGAAATACTCTTCGTCGTTCACCTTATAGACGAGCAGGTCATCGACTGTGCCGCCGTTTTCATAACACATCATGCCATAGAAAATCTGGCCGTCGGGAGCGCCTGTAACGTCGTTTACGAAAATATGGCTGACGAATTTGTAGGCATCGGGACCCTTTACACGCACCTCGCCCATATGGCTGACGTCAAACACGCCAACATGCTGGCGAACGGCATTGTGTTCTTCAGTAATGCCGACATACTGGATAGGCATGTCGAAGCCTGCGAAGGGCGACATCAGGGCGCCCTGTGCCACATGACGGTCGTGAAGACACGTCTTCTGGATTTGTTCTTCCATGTTGTTATTATTAGATTTAAATAGTTATCTTTTAAATAAATACGTCTTTTGCAGGGAGAGTGGCGCGCAACCCTTTCCCGGAGAAGCGTAATTATTTGCTCAAAGTTAACATTTGCCTTCTTTTTATCCAAATTTTTGAGTTAAAAAACATTGAATAAATTCCCGGCAGTAAATGTCGCAAAACCGGAGACAACAGGGAAGCAGATGTGGGGGGAGGAATGCTTTCTGAGCATGACGGTGTCAGTCGGGAAGAGCCCTTTTGCGGTAAAAGTAGCGGGTGGAGCAAAGGAAAAGAAGTGTGCCTGAAAACTGCACGGCCGCCGTAAGCCAGAAGGCGGCGCGGAAGCTGATATATTCGGCGATGACGCCTCCGAAGAGAATTCCCAGTCCCATGCCGAAATCCCAGGATATAAGAATCGATGAATTGGCTGTGCCACGCTGATCGTGGCGGGCCACTTTGACGAACATATTGAGGAAAGCCGGATACATTCTGCCGTTTCCCAGACCGATCAGCAGAGCAGATGCATAGAAGGTATATTCATTGATTGTCAGAGCGAAGAGAGTGTAGCCGAGAAGCGACAGGATAACGCCCTGGGCGCAGTTGTCCGTCATTTTGCCCTGACGGAGGGCCTTGTGGCCGGTGAGCCGGGAAAGCACGAGACCGCATGAAAGAATGGCGAAGAAAATCCCCGTGCCGTCGGTGATTCCGAGCTCCTTCTGCCCGAAAAGGGCTACATAGTTCGACATCACTCCCCAGCAAAGGCCGAACAGACAGACATTCACGGCCATCAGCCATGCTTTTGTGAGGAAGAAATGGTCAAGGTCGAGTTTGGGCTTGTTTTTAACAAGCTCTCTGGGCGGAATCTTCACCGTGGTGGAGCAGATGAAGCCGATAAGGGCGATTATGAGGGAGATCCAGAATAGAAGGTTGAAATTATCGGTAATGTTATAGATATAGATTCCGGCTGAGGGGGCGATGGCCATGGCGAGGTTATTGCTGAGACCGTAGAATCCGAGGCCTTCGGCGCGGCGAGAGGAGGGGAGGACATCGATGGCTACTGTGGAGTTTGCTACCGTGGCGGCCCCGAAGGGGATGCCGTGCATTGTCCTGACGATCGCGAACATCAGCAGCGTGCCTGCACCGACATAGCCGAAGAAGCAGATAAAGAAGGTGAAAAAGCATACCATCAGAACTTTTTTCCGGTTGAAGCTGTCCACTATAAAGCCGCTGAAAGGGCGGATCAGAAATGTTGCCACCACATAGCCCGAGAGGACGAGGCCGATCATGTCTTTGTCGGCGGCAAACTGGCGGTCGAGATATATGGGCAAGAGTGGGGTAAGAAGGTAAAAAGCGAAGAAAAGCAGAAAATTACTTGTCATCACTTTCCAATACTGTGCGTTCCAGAGCCTTTCCGGCTTTTTGTTTTCGAGAGCTTCTGTTTCCATAATCCGCTAATTTTGGAATCGTGTGCAAAATTACTAAAAAAACGATTTCCCCCGGTTAACCGGGATGAATTATTGATAAAATTCCCGACATTTCATCGTCTTGAACTGTCTCTTCGTTTAACAGTTCATAAACTCTTCGCCTCATTTCGTTGTTTTTTTATTGACGATAGAAAGAATTCCGCCATGGAAATATGAATTAGTCTCAAGGTTACCGATACGGCGGAATTCAGTTTGATTTACAGAATCTTTTATATTTAATTACTATGGCACAAAACATGGCCCCTCTTCAGGGGATTAAAATCGTGGACTTCACTGCAGTTCAGTCGGGTCCTTCCTGTACTCAGCTCCTTGCATGGCTTGGCGCGGAAGTTATTAAAATCGAACGTCCCGGCTCGGGCGATGCAACACGTAAAGAACTTCAGTTCGATCCCGATTGCCCGAGTTACTATTTCCTTCAGCTTAACTCAAACAAGAAATCGCTTACACTCGACGCCGCCACTCCCGACGGCAAGGAGATACTTACTAAGCTTATCAAGGGATGCGATATCTTTGTCGAGAATCTTCATCCGGGAGCAATGGATAAATTAGGTTTCAGCTGGGAGGTTGTTCATCAGCTCAATCCGAGATGTATTTACGGAACCATCAAGGGATTTCCCGAGTCATCGACCTATAAGGACCTCAAGGCTTACGAGCCTGTGGCCCAGGTTACAGCCGGCGCTGCATCCACCACGGGTTGGTGGGAAGGCGACAATGCCGTTCCGACACAGAGTGGCGCGGCTCTCGGCGACTCCAACACCGGAATGCACCTTGCAATCGGTCTTCTGGCTGCCCTGCAGCAGAGGGAGCGCACCGGCGAAGGATGCTACGTATATCAGTCGATGCATAATGCTTGTCTTAACCTTTGCCGTATCAAGACCCGCGACCAGCTCACCCTCGACCGCATAGGCTATCTGACTCAGTTCCCGCAGTATCCGAATGAAAAATTCGGAGATTTTGTTCCACGTTCGGGCAACCAGGAGGGTTCAGGCGTGCTTGGATGGACTTATAAATGCAAGGGATGGGAAACCGATCCTAACGCATACGTTTATGTGATTCTGCAAAGGGGTAAGAAAGATTTCGAGCTCGCATGCAAGGGTCTTGGCTTTGAGGACTGGCTTACAAATCCTGACTTCAATACAGCCGATGCCCGCGACCGTCATAAACAGGAGATCTACAAGCGCATCGAGTCTTATACGATCAACAAGACGAAATATGAGGTTACGGCCGAACTGTCCAAATTCGGAATCCCTGTAGCTCCTGTGCTCAACACCAGGGAGATCATGACAGATCCCAACAACTATGACGGCAACACGCTCGTCAAGATCGACCAGGGCGGAAAGATCGGTACGTTCGTTACCGTCGGCGTTCCTTTCACACTCTCTAACTTCCAGCCTACCTACGGACCGTGTCCCACACTGGGAGGCAATACCGCCGAAGTCCTCACTTCTCTGGGATATACTCCCGAGCAGCAGGAGGCGATGGCAAAGAACGGAACCACCGCTCCGCTTGCCGACGGTAAGATGTAAACCGGTTGCCGGAGCGCAAGACAATTATTAACTCAATGAAAGTTCTGTTATGGAAAATACTAATAAACCAACCGCAGACAGCAAGGGGACGCAGGCGTGCGGCTGCACCCCGGCTCCGGCGCCCAACGCCGAGCTTGATGTCACCGGAATGCATATCCTCGCGAAGTCTCTTAAAGAGAATGGAGTGGAGGTGATTTTCGGCCTGGTCGGTATTCCGGTCACGGAGGTAGCCTACATCTGCCAGCTTGAGGGAATCCGTTTCATCGGTTTCAGATTCGAACAGCAGGCAGGAATGGCGGCAGCCGCCTACGGCTATCTGACCAAGAAACCGGGTGTGCTCCTGACTGTTTCGTCGCTCGGGTTCATGAACGGCCTCACGGCTACGGCAAACGCTACAGTGAACTGTTATCCGATGATTCAGATTTCAGGTTCTTCCGACCGCGTTTCTGTAGACCTCGAACAGGGTACATACGAGGGACTCGACCAGCTAAACATTGCCAAACCCGTGGTTAAGGCGGCTTATCGTGTTAACCGCGCTCAGGATATTCCTACCGGTGTTGCACGCGCTGTCAGGGCTGCTTTGTCGGGACGCCCCGGCGGAGTATATCTCGACATGACGGTTCCCGCACTTGGCGGAATTGTTTCGAAGGCTGACGCAGCCAGACTGCAGTTCAAGCCGGTGGATCCGGCCCCTGTGATGTATCCTTCGCCGGAATCTGTCAAAAGAGCCATGGAGCTTCTTGCTTCGGCAAAGAAACCTGTATTTATTTTGGGTAAAGGCGCGGCATATTCGCAAAACGACGAGAAGATCAAGGAATTGGTACAGAAGACCGGAATCCCTTACTATCCGATGTCGATGGCTAAGGGACTTCTTCCCGACAATCATCCGCTGTCGGCTATTTCATGTCGCAGCATGATCATGGAGGAGGCTGATGTGGTGGTTCTTGTCGGAGCCCGTCTGAACTGGCTGCTGTCTCGGGGACATGGGAAATGGAATAAGGAAAACAAATATATTCAGCTTGATATAGATCCGCAGGAGATCGACTGCAACGTTCCTATCGCCGCTCCGGTGATCGGCGATCTCGGAGCTTCTCTGCAGATGATCCTCGAAGCCCTTCCGCAATACAAACTGCAGATGGATCCCTCATGGGTTCCCTCGCTGCAGGCCCATACTGTGGAGGCCAACAAATGGATCGCTCAGAAACTCACTCCGAGTCCGGAGCCTATGACCCACTGGGATGCGTTGCGTGCCGTTAAGCAGGTGCTTGAGAAACACACTGAGGTAACTCTCATCAATGAGGGCGCCAACACACTCGACGACTGCCGTGACGCAGTGGATATGTTTGTTCCGCGTCACCGCATCGATTGCGCCACATGGGCCATCATGGGTATGGGCGCAGGCTCCGCTATCGGCGCCGCAATCGCTACCGGAGGCCCGGTAGTGACGGTGCAGGGTGATTCAGCATTCGGATTCTCCGGGATGGAAGTCAGCACGATGGCTCTGTATAAACTGCCGATCACGGTATGTGTCTTTACCAACGGCGGTATCTATAATCATATCGGCGTGAACTTAGGCAAGGACGGGGATCCTGCCCCTACCACTCTCGATCTGAACGCCCGGTATGAGAAGATGATGGAAGCTTTCGGCGGTAAAGGATACTATGTCACTACCCCCGAGGAGTTTGCTCAGGCTCTTGAAGCGTCGATCGAATCGAAGGTTCCTACTCTTATCAATGTTCAGCTTGCCGGCGACGCCGGAAAGGAGAGCGGTCATATAGGGTATCTGAATCCGGCGACGCTTATTCCGGTTACAGTATAAATTATGTCTGTGGGAAAATTGCTTATAGGGGCCTATGGGTCCCTATAAGGTTTTCCCTCTCATTTTAAATTTCTGATTATGTCTAATATTGCTCATGTTATTCTCTACGCGATAGTCCCTATCATCGTCGTGATGCTTCTGGGATATGTCTCGGGCAAGAAGGGAGTTTTCAATGGAGAGGACGCCAAGAAATTCAATAAGGTTGTGCTTGACTATGCATTGCCTGCGGCGCTTTTCGTATCCATTACCCAGTCAAGCCGTGAGATGCTCGCCAGAGACCTGAAACTGACGCTTGTATCGCTTGTCGGCATCATGCTCTGTTTCATGATAGTGTATTTTGTGTTCAAGTATTGTTTCAAGAAGAACACGGGTGCCGATGCGGCCGTGTCAGCATTGATCAGCGGTTCTCCGACAATCGGTTTTCTTGGCTTTGCCGTGCTCGAGCCGATTTTCGGAACCTCTCCGACAGTTGCCCTTGTGGTTGCTATCGTCGGTATAGTCGTCAATGCCGTGGGTATTCCTGTCGGCCTTTCATTGATGAACGCCTCGCTCGAAAAACAGAATCCGGGATCGACTGAAAAGGTTAGTGCATGGAAGCCCGTTATACATGCGCTTGAACAGCCTGTTGCCTGGGCTCCTATCCTGGCGGTGATCTGGGTGCTTGTGGGCATTCCATGGCCTGACTGGGCAAGCCCTTCGTTCAATCTTATCAAGGGAGCCAATGCTTCTATGGCCGTGTTCTCGGCGGGTATCACGCTTTCTGCAATCAAGCTCTCGATCAACTGGCAGGCAGTGCTTGGTTCCATCATGAAGATGGTCATGATGCCTGCGGTAATTCTTGCTATGGGAATTCTCTGCCACATGGATCCTCTTAACCTGAAGATGCTTGTGGTTGCAGCAGCCCTTCCTCCAGCTTTCTCGGGCATTATCATTGCCGACGAATATAATACTTATGTCGCCACAGGAACTTCCTCCCTGACGCTGTCGGTTATTCTCTTTGTGGGATTCTGTCCCCTTTGGATATGGTTTACCGATTTGTGC
>CAJTYD010000075.1 GCA_910583775.1 uncultured Muribaculaceae bacterium
CGTTTTATTTAACAATTTCTAAAAATGTAACTTATTGATCTTCAATAGTTCATTTATTTGCCGTGTAATGCGTTCAGTTCGGAACGCTTTACACGGCAAATAAGGCATAACGTATTTAAATACAAAGAATTGCTATTCCTAAATCGTTAGACAATTAGCGCGTGTAAACTTTTCTAATTTTAAACATTTCGTTTTGCGGATTATAGTTGCATCGTCATGGAACATTGCAGCCGCCTCTGTCACAATTTGGTTTGTCTCATTGAAATCCTTATAGAACAGGGACAACAACATCGCCTGTTCAAAGGTGATGCTGTCCTGCTTACAAGTGGCAAGCAAGGTGTTTACCTCTTGCAACCGCTGTGGTATCTGTTGTATCATCATAATAGTCAGGAATTGAAAAGGTCGTCCATTGTTACCTCGCTGTGAACGATGCTCTTGTGTTTGCCGTTAGCGACACCGTAAGTCGTTATAAATGTGTGTACCAATGATTTTTTGTTAGCGGTCAGATATCTGAACAGCCCCATTCTTTCACGTAGTTTCTTCTCATAATCCTGAGAGATGTGGTAAACACCCTCTGAGAATTTCATTTCACATAAATGAATGATACGGTCTGCCCGTTCTATTATCATGTCGATTTGCGCCCCCGGTATCTGTTCCTTCTCATCAGGCTTGCAATGCCATGTGGAAACAGATGTTCCGACTCCGGCAATTCCCAGTGCCTTCTTTATCTGATTATGATGCCGCAGACAGACCAGTTCAAAACTTATTCCCATCCATGATGTGACACTTTGTGAATCAAAGTTGTTGCTCCACCATTGTTCGTCCTTGGTATTGTTCGGTTTGATGAACTTGTAGTAAAACAAGGTATAGAAGTCGGTGAGACGAAGTATTTCCTGCCGCTTCTTATTGCCGTATTGAGACCACCTTTCGATGAAATCGCAACGCTCCAGATTTTTAAGCACACGGGTAAGTTTTCCTCCATCAAGTTTAATTTCTTTCGAGATTTCCTGAAATGTAAGTCCAGACTTATGCGCACTCAGAATCTTGACAGCTTCAATATAGTAGTCTGCGTTTGAGAACAAGGCATTATATAATTCATCGAATTCTATCCGTAATTTGCCATCAGACCTGAAACAGAGAATGTCGATGTTTTGTGTCAGACTCTTTTCCGGAGACATGATGCTGTAATAATAAGGTACTCCGCCCAGCATCATATAAGACTGAAGAATCTGGTATCTGTCCCAGATCATTCCCCGGCTTACCAGATACTTCTCCGTTTCGTGCAAAGTGAATGGCGCAAGATGAAGCTGGCATGTGACACGGGCATGGAGCCCACCCTTATTACCGACCAGTTTATCCCTCATCCATGAGGTAGCGGAACCGGTAGCAATCATCATCACGTTTTCCCGGCTCATAGCCCAACCGTTCCAAAAGTTCTCCAATGCCACAACAAAATTGGAACGACCCGAATCCATCCAAGGCATTTCATCAATGAATACGACTTTCTTCTTGCCGTCAGGCATATGCTCCAGATAATCCTGCAATGCATCAAAAGCATCGAACCAGTCTGAGAAGTGATAGCTTGAAACGCCAGAATATTCCTTGAGGACTTTTGCGAATCTCCGCAACTGGTTTTTGGTCGTCAGTCCACGCACCCCTACAAACCAAAAATCAAAGTGCTTCTCAAAATATTGCTCGATGAGAAATGTCTTGCCTATACGACGTCGCCCATACACGATGACGAGTTCCGAACGGTCTGACTCCAGGCAACGTTTGAGTTCCTCACATTCATATTCGCGACTAATGATTTTTTCTGTCATGCTCTTTATTTTTTGCAAAGTTAGCGGTAATTTTTGAATGGAACAATTATTTTGCCCACTAAACGAACTTTATATCGGTTGATTTTTTTATTAAAAGTCCAATGGAAGGGCAATTCTGCATACAAATGACCATTCAAATGACTTTATCTCAATTTTTGCAGTGGATAAAGTCAGGTGTACGGCTGCAACAAACACTTCCCGCAAAACATCTTGCATGAAAATGTACTTTATCTCAAATTTTATTGAGGATAAAGTACGTTTTCGCGCTAATATAACGGACATAGGCATCAGTTAGTCGAACACGCCATCAACAAGATTGACGGCTTCAACCTTCTCGATGTCAACAATCTTCGCGTATATCTGGGTGTGCTTGACCGAGCTGTGTCCCAGCAGTTTTGATACGGTGTACAAGTCCGCTCCGAGGGTGAGCATCATCGTTGCGAAGCTGTGGCGCGATGTATGGTAGGAGATATGCTTCCTGATTCCTGCCGCCTCCGCCCACTTCTTCAGGTTTTCGTTAACATTGCCGTAATTGACAAGGTTGCCGAACACGTAATCATCAGAGGTGCTTTCCCCTTTTTCGGGCATCCATTTCAATGCCTGCCCTGACAGGGGTATGTATAACGGCTTTGTGGTCTTCTTCATCACGACCGAAACGAATGCCTGCCCGTTCTCGTGGTAAATGTCGCCCCATTTGAGGTTCCTGACATCGCTGATGCGAAGACCTGTAAAACAGGAGAACAGATAAGCCCTCTTCACAAGCCCATTGGGGCAGTCGGTGGCAATCATGCTTCGTATCTCGTCAATGGTCAGATATTCACGCTTGCTCTCCGGCTTCTTTATTTTCTCGATGGTTTCAAGCCTGTTCCACGGGTTCTTGTCTATGAGTCCTTCGCGTACCGCCTCGTTGAGTGCTGTGCGGAATCTTTGGCAATACGTATCAGCAGTTCTTGCGCCGATAGTTGTTCCTGTCCTCTTGTTTATGGAAGTGTTGCGGAACCAGTCAATCTCATAACGAGTACTTAAATATGTTGGATATAGGTTGCCATGTCTTTGTCTCCTCTTCCCGAAAGATTCACCACCACGATGTCATCCGGTTTCAGATCGAGTTGGTCCAAGGCGCCCAAGGCGTGTGCCGATTCGAGAGCTGGAATGATTCCCTCGGTGCGCGTGAGCCTTATTGCGGCTTTGAGCGCCTCGCTGTCGGTTACGGCAAGCACCTCCGAGCGTCCCGATTCGGCGAGAAACGCGTGGAGCGGGCCGATGCCGGGATAATCCAGTCCGGCGGATATGGAATAAGGTTCCACAATCTGTCCGTCGGGGGGCTGCATCACGAGAGTGCGTGCCCCGTGAATTATGCCTTCCCGACCTCTCTTTATGGTAGCGGCCGTCATGCCTGAATCGATGCCGAGACCGGCGGCCTCGGCCACCACGAGCTTCACCTCAGGGCGGTCGATGAAATGATAGAAAGCTCCGGCGGCATTGCTGCCTCCGCCGACACACGCCACAATATAGTCGGGATTTTCCCTTCCCTCTTTTTCCATAAGCTGCTGTTTTATCTCCTCGCTTATCACCGACTGGAAACGGGCCACCATCTCGGGATATGGATGGGGACCGACCGTGCTTCCGATAACGTAGAAGCTGTCGGGATGGCAGCACCAGTGGCGTATAGCCTCGTTGGTGGCGTCTTTCAGGGTCTTGTTGCCGCTCTGAACCGGTATCACCGTGGCTCCGAGCATCCTCATGCGTTCCACGTTGGGCTGCTGCCGGGCTACGTCGGTAGCTCCCATGAAGACAATGCAGTCGAGCCCGGCAAGGGCACACACCGTCGCGGTGGCCACTCCGTGCTGCCCGGCGCCCGTCTCGGCGATTATGTTTTTCTTTCCCATCCTTCGGGCGAGAAGCACCGAACCGATGGCGTTGTTTATCTTGTGGGCGCCCGTATGGTTGAGATCCTCTCTCTTCAGATATATTTTCGCGCCGTGATGCTCGCTCAGCCTGCGGGCATGGTAGAGAGGAGAGGGGCGTCCTACGTAGTCATGCAGGAGCTGACGGAATTCTTCGTTGAATTCCTCGTCGTCGGCATATCTGTAGAATGTCTCTTTCAGCCGCTCCACATTTGCATGCAGTATTTCCGGCACGTAAGATCCTCCGAAATGTCCGTAGTAGCCGTTGTCGTCTACGGGCAGGATGTGTTTGAAATTTGAATCAGTCATTTTGTCGTTAAATTTTTCCTACTTTCTCGGGAAGTGGAATCTGTCGGTAATCGATATTTCATCGGAACCGGAGATAACAAAAAAAGCCATCGGCGGTCCGATGGCTTTATATGCGGTTTTACAATATTACATACGTATGTACACGTCAGGTGCGCCATCGGTATTTACTCCCGAAGCGCCACCAATATGCGTTGTATGAAGTATGTGTATTGTATAAATATTCCATTTGATTTGTTATTTATGCCGCAAATATAGATATTTTGTCTTTAATAACAAAAGGATTTTGCAAAAAGTTTCAAATAAAATGCTTTTACGGTATTCATTTACTCCGCGCCGTTATCTCATTTCAGTCGATTTAATCGACTTCCATATAGTCGATCTCCGGCATGGGGCCGTAATCGTTGTATAGGCGGATGGCGTTGAATCCTTCGTTGAGCGGAAGACGGAGGGTAAGGGTATTGTCGGAGGCATCTTTTTTCGAGAGTAATGTTCCCCTGCCGTCGTTCGCGGAGACATAAAGCCGGGCCTTTTCGGGGAATGAGGCGCATTTGATCCGGATGTCATGGAAACCGGGCTTTTCGCAATATACGTCTTTCCAGATGAGGTCGTTGTCGGGACGGTAGCCGAGTTTTGTCACTTTCATGCCGCCGCTACATTCGGGATCGGGAGCGTAATAGGCCGTTCCGCAGAATTCAGGGTCGTAGATTTCCTGATAGCTTGTGAGGAAAGCTGTCTCGGCCTCATAAAGGCGTCTGGGGAGCCGTCGGTCGGCACTGATGCGATAGACCATGCATCCTCGTGCGGGCACTTCGGCTTCGAGGATTCCGTTATCCTTTATGGCCTTGAGGTCGCGCTTATAGATGGCATCGCGCACCCTTGCATTGCCGCCGAGCTCGAGGGCGGCCAGATCTACGGATATTCTGACGGCGGAGTCGTTGGGGTTAAAGAAGGCGACGGCCCGGACAGTTCCGTTTCGCTTTTCAAGGTCTTTTACAAGCACATAGGTATTATCCTTAAGATCGTGCCTGACGACGTATGGCTGGAGGCCTAACGGATCCTGATTGATGGCGATAAGCTCTTTGTTGGTCAGAAGCTTGAATGTCTCGGGTTTGAGGGTAGTCATGTCGCAACCTATAAGCAGGGGACTCGTCATCATGCACCACATGGCGAAGTGAGTCCGGTCTTCCTGCTCCGACATCGAGTGGCCGACTTCGAGCATGTCCATGTCATTATAGTGTCCCTCGCCGGCGTATGCCGAGAGATAGAGGCTTTCGAGTATGATTTTCCTGACGGATTTCCAGTCGGAGTAGATGTCGTGGGTCACTCTCCAGGATGTGGCTACATCGCTCACCCATGTGCCGGGATAGTTCCAGCGGCACACGTTCACTTTCACGTCATTCCTTCCCGTTGCCTCTATGGCTTCGGCGATAGCTGTGTATCTGTCTTTGGGATTGTATGAGCGGAAATCGTTGTTGCCCGAAATGCTTGCGCCGCAATAGTCGATCTTGATGAAATCGAAGCCGAGATCCCTGAATAAAAATTCGGCATCCTCTTTCTCATGGCCGAAGAGCCCGACGCCGGTAGCGATCGTGTCGTTGTTGTATTTGCAGCCGCAGGTGTTCATGCCCGCGTCGCTGTAGATACCGGCTTTCAGTCCGAGGCTGTGTATTTTGTCTACGACGGGGCGCAGACCGCGAGGGAATCTTTTGGGATGGATGAGAAGTTTTCCTGTGGTCTTGTCGCGGCCTCCGAAATATCCGTCGTCGATGTTGATATGGTTATATCCCGCATCCTTGAGGCCGGATTTCGCCATCGTTTCGGCCTGGCGGATGATGAGGGAGTCGTTGATGTCGATATAGTAGGTGTTCCATGAGCTCCAGCCCATGGTAGGGCCGTCCCAGGCCTTCGCCGCCGGAGCTAAAGCCGCCGCCAGCATTACTGTCGCAATCGAATTCAGTTTCATGATATGTTATTTTGTTAGTCCGTCAAATTTATGCAAAAATATCGGAAGAGTCAAAAATATTCCTGCACAGTCACGAAATGTGACTCTTCGGGTTCCATAATGATTTATTAGTTTCTAAGAGTGGTGTTTGAATTTAAACCGATTTTAACTTTTAGAGAATGTAATGGAAAATCTTGAAATCACTACAGATGATCTTTTTGGTGATTTAAGCCAAGTTTCGGCAGTCGAAACCGAGAGGTTTCTCCTTTCTCAACTTGCTTGAATCCCTCAAAAATCTCTATCTGTATTAATTTCATTTAAATCCAAACACACTCTAAGAAAAAATCCATAGAACAGCTATGTATCCATCTTCTGTATGGCTGACCGTGGCGTCTTTCAATCCGGATTCGTCAAGTTTATTTCTCAGAGCGTTATCAATAATTAAAATTAAAAATATGAAATGACGGAGATATGAATGAAAAAATCACTAATTTTGTGTCATGATGAATTGGAACCAGCTCATAAGCGACCGCCGTCTCGGCCTGGAGGAATATCACGAGGAAAGGACGCATACGCGCTCGGATTTTCAGCGTGACTATGACCGTCTGATTTTCTCCTCGCCGTTCCGCCGGCTGCAGAACAAGACGCAGGTCTTCCCGCTTCCGGGAAGTATCTTCGTCCACAACCGCCTTACCCATAGCCTTGAGGTCTCATCTGTGGGCCGTTCGATGGGTTATGAGGTGGCGCTGCGTATCATCGACCGCTATCGGAACGAGGACTGGAGCCAGAAGCTTTATTCCGTCCGCGACATAGTGGCGGCCTCGTGCCTCTGTCATGACCTCGGCAATCCGCCTTTCGGACATTCCGGCGAAAAGACGATCTCGACATATTTCAGCGAAGGGAACGGCAGGGAGCTTTCGAGTCTGATAACGGGCCAGCAATGGAGCGACCTGACGAATTTCGAAGGAAACGCCAATTCATTCCGCCTGCTCACCCATCGTTTCCGCGGACGCAGAAACGGAGGCATGGCCATGACCTACTCGGCTCTGGCCTCGATCGTGAAATATCCCTATTCCTCGCTTCATTCCGGAGCAAAGGGCAAATTCGGTTTTTTCGCCTCTGAAGAGGAGACCTTCAGAAAAGTTGCGGGATTCTTAGGTATGCCGGAAACGGGCGACGGTGTTTTCTCCCGTCATCCGCTCGTATATATCACGGAGGCCGCCGATGATATATGCTACCAGATAATGGATCTCGAGGACGCACATAAACTGAAGACCATCGACCGCGAGACCGTAATGGCGCTACTGATGGGCTTCTTCAGCGAGAAGGAGCGGGCGAGAATGAACCGCACGCTTTCTTCGCTCGACGACCCGAACGAGAAGATTGCCTATCTGCGGAGCAACGCCATCGGCGCGATGGTGGTGGAATGTTCGGACGTATTTGCCGACAACGAGCGCGCGATTCTGGATGGTTCATTCTCGGGGACCCTGATCGAAAAGACAGGATCGAGAATCCGCGACGCCTATATGGCCTGCTCGGACACAGCATGGACCCGCATCTATTGCGCGCCCGAGGTTGTAGACATAGAACTCGCCGGAAACCGTATAATCACTTATCTTCTCGATACATTGCTTGACGCAGTGATTCATCCGGAGAAAAATTATTCGAAACTGCTTCTGAATATCATCCCGGGGCAATATGACACGGCGGCTCCGACGTTATACGAGAAGGTGCAGAGTGTGCTCGACCACATATCGGGCATGACGGATGTCTACGCCCTCGACCTCTTCAGGAAACTGAACGGACACAGCCTTCCGGCGGTTTAAGGTTTATCTGAGGAGTCATAAAATAATTTAAAATAAAGCGATTTAGATGAAAAATACTATAATATTCCTGATTCTGATTCTTGTATCGGCGGCGGTTTCTTCTGCAGAAGAGTATTCTCCGGAGCAGATGCCCAATGTCAATGTAAAGAACAGATATGAGTTCGTTTCCGATCCAGCGGGACTGCTTTCGCCGGAACAGAAGACGCAGATCAACCGGCAGTTGTGGGATCTTCGCCAGTCCACCACCGTGGAGGCAGTCGTGGCTCTGCCTCCCGACATCGGCGACGTGCCGATAGAGGAATGGAGCGAACAGCTTTTCACCCTCTGGGGTATCGGCAAGAATGACAAGGACAACGGCGTGCTTCTTGTGATCGCTCCGGCGCAGCATCAGGCCCGAATCCAGACGGGCTATGGCGTGGAGGGAGTCCTGACCGACATAGCGTGCAACAATATAATCGGCCGGGCCATCGTTCCGGCGATGAAGGAAGACAAGATCGGCGCGGCCGTTTCCGGCGCCGTGACGCTAATGATGAAAGCCCTGACGGATCCAGCTGTGGCCGAGGAGCTGCGCTCCAGGCAACGCGACAACTACTCGGGAGAAGTCGACACCCTCTCTGTCGATGTCATTTGGGATTTCGTAAGGATCCTGGCTACCGTACTCTTCTTCTTCAGTCTCGGTCTCTTCTGCTATGACCTCGTGAAAGGCCGCAAGATGAGCCGATATGAGAAGACGATAATGTGGCGAAGGCAACTTCCCACTTTCGGGCTCTTCGCCCTGCTCTCGCTCGGCGCGGGTATAATATTTTTTCTGCTGGCGCTGTTCCTCTACCGAACCACAAGGAGTCGCCCGCTGAAATGCTCCACCTGCGGCTCGAAGATGCGCCGCCTGCCGGAGGATGAGGATAACGAGCTGCTTTCCGACTCGCAGGATTTCGAAGAGAAGCTCAATACGGTGGATTACGATGTCTGGGAATGCCCGAAATGCGGCACCGTTGAACGTTTCCCCTTCAAGGTGAACCAGATGAAGTATTCGGAATGCCCCAACTGCCATACTGTGGCGATGTGCCTCGAATGCGACAAGACCCTGATGCCCGCAACTGAGAGACGAGAGGGGAGGGGCGAAAAAGTATATAGATGCCTCTATTGTCATCATCAAAAACGCACGCCATACGTTATACCTAAGAAAGAGTCGATGGCTCCGTTTGTAGCTGGAGCAGTCTTAGGCTCGATGGGCGGCTCCCGCGGAGGAGGCGGGGGCTTCGGCGGCGGTTTCGGCGGCGGTGCCACCGGTGGAGGCGGAGCTACCGGAAGCTGGTAATAGAAATTGCATATCAGAGTGATATATGCATATAGGAAATGATGCAGAAACAATATTTGTGATAATTGTAAGTAGAATTAAAATGAAATTGAAAATGAAATGGGTTGCCGCCTTTCTTGCGGCCCTTACTGTAATTTCGGGGTGCGGAAACCCAAAGAAGGGAAACATCAAGGATGAGACGAAAACGGTGAACAGGAACCTTCAGTTTGAATCCTATACGTTCGATATGATCGCCGAACGGACCGATTCGGATACCGTGGGGATTCCCGGAGAAAAATATATCAGATATTCGGGGCAGGGAATGCTGCCCGTGGATATCGGCGACGCTGCGGTGAAGTCTCTGAGGGATTCTCTTCTGAGAATGGTAAGGGTGCGTTTCGAAGAGGAGTCTGGGCCGTCGCCCATGCTGGCGGACGGAGAACGCCTGACGGATCTTTCTGTCGACACAGATGCCTGCGGAATAATGTATAGCTCACTTTCACTTACTCTTGCCACTCCCGCCGTGATGGTCTGGGAAGGATATCGTGAGGGCTATGCCTGCGGCGCTGCCCACGGCAACCGGGCAGCTTCGTTTGTGAACTATTCCGTTGAATCTGGAAAGATACTCTCGCTTGCATCCCTGATGAAGCCGAATTACGAGAAGTCTCTTGTGAAGATGATACGGGAAAAGATCGACGACATGGATACCGATCTTCTTGTCAAGCTCAACGAGGTGGAGATTCCGGATCAGTTCAAGATTACCTCGACAGGCATCGTATTCAGCTATGACCCGTATATGATCGCTCCCTATTCTGAGGGAATTGTGCAGGTGAAGATTCCGACAGGCGACCTGATGGACCTGCTTTCTGACGACGGGCTATATTATCTTACGGGGCAGAGACCCGCGAAGGAGGATTGAATCTAATCGGCTTTTTCCACCTTTCTGAGTCGCAGGGTGGAATTGTGGTATGGAAACTGAATCGCGATGACAGATCCTTCCCGCTGGGCCTTGATCTCTCCGTCAACTTTTCCTCCTCCCGCCGATCTCCATTCGATGTCGTAGACATCGGGGAACGAGGTCTTAAGAAGAGTGCCCTTGACCATGCCTCGTTTCCATAAAGTCGGGTTTTTTACAGCTCCGGAAAGATATACAATGCTGTATCCTTCCGGGGCTTTTATTATTGCCAGACGATAGCGTCCGCCCATCCGGAGTTTCGATTCATCAAGGGAGCGGTCGAATTCCTCCCAGACGCCTTCAATGGGATCGGCTGAATTCAGCAGTTTGTTTTCGATGCTGTCGAGGTCAAGACCTGTGTCTTCGACAGAAGCTTTTGGCAGGCCGTATTCAAGCGAAAGGTCATCGATTCTGATCATGGCGCCCGGCGTGGCGCCGAATCCTATGCTGTCGAACCTTTCCGGCACATGAAGCTGCAGGACCGGGTTGTATTCGCGGTTGCCTCCTCTGAGATATATCTCGCCTTCGGAGTAGCGGAGCGAGAAGGAATTCTCTCCGCCATAGAGATCGAATCCGGATTTAAGAAGCGTCTTTTCAGAACTTCCTGGCACTCCGGAAACGTTGAAACAGATGGCTGGAACAGAGAGTGTCTCGTCTGTATGGTTATCTATGGTGTTTATGGAGATGGCAACGGTTTTCCGGTTGTTTTTCAATAGTATCTGCCATGCGGGAAATGCCTTTCTGCGTTCGGCTCCTTCCGGGGCGAGGTATCTGTATCTTTTGCCGACCGAGCTGTGAAGGTTCTCGCATCTGAAAGCAAGGGTGAACTCATCGGGGTTTCCGAGTGCCAGATATCGGGCGGAGTCTACGGGGCCCTCGGAACTGATGATGCAGACACTGTCGTTGCCGCCGAGAGGAGCGAAGCCTCTCTCTTTGTTGAGATAGAGGGATCGGAGCTCGGGCTCACGGACCGACGCGTCGGCTATCCCTATGACGGCGGTGATGATTCCGAATACGCCGAAGGCCATGATGGCGGAGCCGATTATCTTGTTTATCAGCCACATTGAACGCAGGTTGAAGTGGGCGCGCACCTTGTCGACGAACAGCGTGACGAGATACCACCAGAGCAGGGCTCCGCCGAAAATGAAGATGAATCCGGTGATATAATGATAGAATCTGATTTCGGGAAGAAGAAAGTTGAATCGGGCAAAGAGACCGATTATCAGGAAGATAATCAGAGGATTGGAGACTGTGAACAGAAAACCGTTGAGAATATTGAGCCGGGCGGAGACGCGGTTTTCGGATGGTTTCTTGAGCTTCTTCGAGGGGTTCGACTTGAAAAGGTAAATGCCGAAGCCTATCAGGACGACGCTTCCGAAAATCTGGATGACGTTCTGGTTTTTTTCGAGAAATTCTTCGATGAAGGAAAGACCGAAACCGGTGAGCAGACAATAGATGAGATCGGAAATGGCGGCTCCGACGCCGGTATAGAAGCCGGCTTTGCGTCCCTTGTCGAGAGTCCGCTGGATACACAGGATTCCCACAGGCCCCATCGGCGCGGAGATTATTATGCCGATGGCGATGCCTCGCCAGATCATGTATAATATGCCTTCCAGAAATCCCATTTTTTTCAGCGTGTTATTATGTATCCTCCGGCGGATGTGGCGACGCACTGATATCGTGTCATCGCGCATCGGGGAGAGTCGGTGAATGCCGGACCTTTCAAAGGGGCGCCCCCTTGCATCGTTACGTTGAAATGCGATCCGCATTCCGGGCAGATGGCTTCGAAATTCTCAGGGTCTATCTTTAGGCGGACATCAGGCTTTCGTTCGACGGGGCATGAGAGATCGTAGGCGAGCGGCACGTTCGGATCGCCGGTGAAAGGATCCATACCGCCGATCAGGAGAATGCCTCCGAAACCTGTGGCTGAGTTGGCCGAGTATTGAAAACCTCGTGGCAACCCCGCGGAAGGAATGAAATAGCGGTAAATGCCGAATCCGGATACGCCGTATGTGTTCCATAGCCCCGCATCTCCTAAGTTGATGTTGACCGGCATCGAGGGGATGCGTTCGTCATCCAGGGAGTGGCACGACTGGAACAGGGTTGCAAGAATAGCTGTCGCTATGATTCCTATGTGATTCCGAATACTCAATTTGATCTTAGTTTGCCGCTTGTGGATTGCTGTTTGGAAAGAAGATTTTCAAGAGAGCGCCTGCCGTCATGCCGAAGGGCAAAAATCCCCGAAGTCAGGAAGACCGCGGGGATGATTTCTCAGTTATATGGTATCGAACGAAGCATGTTGGCGAATTCGTTCACCATCTTCTGCATCGTTCCTCCGATCATCGGTTTGAGCATGGCCGGAATCTTGATGTCGACCTCTACCTGCGCTTCCGATGTCTCTTCTCCGGTGGAGATGATATGTAGCATCATCGAGAGCGGAACGGGTGTGTTCACTCCTTCGAGGCGAATGAGCGAAGGCTCGGCCTTCTCCGCCATGCGAAGTGTGATCGCTCCCGCCGGACCGCCTGGGAAGGAAATGGAATCGCTCGTTACCGACACCTGTTCGAGCGCCTGACGCTTGTCGGCGGGGATCTTGTCTTCGGGAACGTTCTTCAGGATGTTTCCCAGGCCTTCAAGATTTGAGAGTTTGGAAAATACTTTGTCGGCGGGAACCGCCAGAGATACTTCGTCGCTTTTATATACAGCCATTATGTTTCGAATTTTAGAAACTGTTTAAATTTATTTTCAAAAGATTCTTAAAAGCCTTGAAAGAAATCATATAATAAAATTTTCGAAAGAAATTTAAACAGTTTCTTAGTTAATCAACGTTTTTGGGTACCCAGCTCGCGGGGTCTTCCCTCCATTCCTGGAGGGTGACAAGATCTTCGGGACGGATATATTCGGCCTTCAGGGCCACATCAAGCATGTCGGAATAGTTGACGAGCGGAATAAGGGTGATGTTTTCGTCGCGGAGTCGCTTCACTGCCATCGGGAACTCGTAATTGAATATGGCGACAAGTCCGACTACTTCGCCTCCGGCAAGCCGGATCTCGCCCGAAGCCTTGACGGAGCTTGCTCCCGTGGAGATGAGATCATCTATGAGCACAACTTTCCATCCCGGCTTGAGGTTGCCCTCGATGAGGTTTTCCAGCCCATGGTCTTTGGGCTTTGAGCGCACGAAAAGGAAGGGCATGCCCAGAGTGTCGGCGACAATCGCGCCGATGGGAATCGCCCCCGTCGATACGCTGGCAATGGCATCCGCGTCAGGAAATTGCTCTACGATAACTTTCGCCATCTCTATCTTTATCAGATTCCTGACATCAGGATAGGATAGAAGGCGGGGATTCTCGTTATATATAGGTGAATTCCATCCGGAACCCCATACAAACGGTATATCCGGCTGCAACTTGATTGCGCTGATCTGCAATAACTTCTCTGCTAACTGATGATCTGTTTTCTTCATCATGGTGTCAAATATTTAATAATCCTTTTTGGCTTTGTTCCGCAATTCGCGATGGTTTTTACGACAAAAAAACAAAAGAAAGCGCGGCGCCAAAATTCCATCCGTAAAATGCAAAATTACCAATATAGAACAAAATTTGCAAGAAAAATAGTTTTAAAACATCATTAAAACAGATCATGTTTAATAAAATTTTCTAAAAAGGAGTAAAAGATTTGGATTTTCAGGTAAAAGCGATTAACTTTGCATCCGCAAAACGAATGGATTCGTCCGGTATCACGTTTAGTGGTGATCTCAACCGATAACTGTGATCTCAACCGAGACATTCGCGATTGCGGTCCCTTAGCTCAGTTGGTTAGAGCACCTGACTCATAATCAGGGAGTCGTAGGTTCAAGCCCTACAGGGACCACATTTAAAATGCCCTAACTGTCAATTATTTAGATGGTTGGGGCGTTTCTGTTTATCGATTAAAACCACGGTTAGAAATGGCAAAATCGGCAGATTCGTTTGATATTGCATTCCTTACACAGCGTCGGCTTTCCCTCCTATTACTCCTAACATAACTTGTGCCTGTTTACTGCGATTAGTGTTATCTTTATATCCTCATTTATGTCCGGACCTCCAGCAATGCCCCATATCAGGTCTATTTCGGGGAATTTATATCCGAAATTTAAGTACATGACAAAAATTTGAAAACATCGAATTTTGGGGTATAAGTCGG
>CAJTYD010000076.1 GCA_910583775.1 uncultured Muribaculaceae bacterium
TTATCGTTATTTTCCTTAAAAAATTTCACAAATCAAATTAGTTTAAACGACTTCACTGTATAAATGTTTCATGATGAAGTTTTTCTAAGTTTTCGTTTAAACAAGCGTTTAAGGCTACTTCCAAAGTTTATAAGCCCCTCTTCCTCCGGCTGCCGTATAAAGATAGATCATTCGCAGAAACGCTTTTCTATGCTTCAAAACGGCATAGTCGCGAAGTGTCTTTTCAAGCAGAAGGGCTCCGGCCTCTCGATGCCCCTCCTTGCGGTAATGGGCGGCAAGGACAGCCTGCCGGTATGCCGTCATCCCGAGCATTCTGTTTTTTTGAACGTTACACGCGAGCTTACGGACATCCTCGGCCACGGCTTCAAGACTCCGTTCCCAGACTCCGGCCCGTGAATAGAAATCCGTGCCCGTTATCGACTCCCGCTGCGCGTAGACATCCACAAGCGGCGTGTCGATGCCTCTTGTCTTCGCCCCGTTGAGCAGAAGTCTCACCCCTAATTCCCAGTCGACCCATCCGGAAAGCGATTCGTCCCAGCCCCCGCACTTTTCAAGGAAATCACGACGCACGGCATAGCAGACCGTGGTGAGCAAGGCGTTGAAGAAATGACGTCTTAATACATTATTATGTGAAAAACGGCTCATACGCGCAGATCCCGAGAGGGAGTGCCGGAGGCATCGCCAGTAGACGACATCCGTATCGGGAGCTGACCTGAATTCATTCATCGCCGCTTCAAGGAGTTCCGGACGCATCACGTCGTCGGAATCCATGAAAAAGATATGGCTGTCGTCTGAGACGGAAACTCCTCTGTTTCTCGCCGCCGAAACCCCGCGTTTCGGCTCCATGAGCATGGAAGCATTCAGCGCAGGCTCTCTGTTGGCGGATATCCACTTTTCAACCGCGGCCACCGTGCCGTCGGCCGAGCCGTTATCTACCACATAAAGATTTATCGGACGGTAGGTCTGAGCCTTCACGCTGTCCAGACACCGTCCGATCAGATTCTTCCGGTCGAGCACCGGCACTATCACCGAAACCGGAACCCCTTTCATTTTCCGCTGCGTCTGCCGTTATAACTTTCCACAATATAATCGGGTCTTCCCTTCGTCTCGTTGAAGATCCTTCCGATATATTCCCCGATGATGCCCAAGGCAAGAAGCTGCAGGCCGCCGAGAAGGAGAATGACGCAAATCAGCGTCGGGAAGCCCTCGACATCCTCGCCCCATATCAGGGTCTTGACAAGAATGAAGATAAGATATGCGAAAGAGAGAAACGAGATGAGGAAACCGGCGATTGTCGAGATGCGGAGCGGCGTCGTGCTGTAGCTGGTGATTCCGTCGACGGCAAGATTGACAAGGTCGCGGTAACGGAACGACGATTTCCCGGAGGTGCGCTCGTTCTGACGGAACGGCACACCTTTCTTGCGGAAACCTATCCAGCAATAGAGCGCCTTCGTATACCGCTGGCTCTCGCGCATCGACCGCAACGCGTTGACCGCGCTCCGGTCGAGCAGACGGTAATCGCCCGCATCGGGAAGAATGTCGATCTTGGCCATACGCTGAAGACTTTTATAAAACATCTTCGTCATGAATTTCCTTACCGCCGGCTCCCGGCCCCGAGAGAGTCGCTGAGCATAGATGTCGTCATAACCCCTCTCCCACCAGAATATCATCTCGGGAATAGAGTCGACAGGATGCTGAAGGTCGGCGTCCATGATCACCACGGCATCGCCCGAAGCATAGTCGAGGCCGGCGAGCAAGGCATTCTCCTTGCCGAAATTACGCGAAAGGTTCAGACAACCGACACGCTCATCGCCAAGCCGGAGCCTCTCCACCGCCTCTAACGTATTGTCTTCGCTGCCGTCGTTGATAAACATGAATTCCCATTCGTAAGCCCCCAGGTCGATCTCGGCATGCATCCCGGCGCCATCCTCGCGGATATCCACGCCGCGGACCGCCCCGGCGATGGCCGACAGCGACTCATAGAGCCTCGGAACGTTCGATTCCTCGTTGTAACACGGTATGACTACAGTTATCTTCTTCATCCTGGCTTCCCCGACACAATATGCCGGATCTCTTTGATATGCAAAAATAGCTATTAATTCCGATATTTTAAGTAAATTTGCGCAATTAATCACCACTCTCCGATCTCCTCACGCACCCTACGTTTTTCAAAACCCGTTTTAAATTCAAACACACTCTTAAATGAATTCATTCCTGAATAAATGCAGAGACCTCCTGCCGACGATGCCGGCGAGCGCCTATTTCTTTCTGCTCACATGGTTTCTGCTCGCCTTTCAGATCTCATCATTCTATCTGCTTGCGGATTTCGGCAGTTTCTCCACATTCACCGATATTGTTTTCGCCGCCGTCGACGCCCTGTTGATTCTCTCCCCCTATTTCCTGATTCCGAGGAAATGGCGCTGGAGCGTGATCATCCCCATGACGGTGATGCCCGTGTTTCTATACGTCAACCTGCTTTACGTCCGCAACGTCGGCGACGTGATGGGCTTCTCGACGATGTTCGGCTTCACCAACGCAACCGGCGTGGTGGCTACGGCGGCTTTTGCCTCGGTGAAGGCGATCGACCTCTGCATCTTCATTCCATATCTCGTTTTCATCGGCTTCTTTATCCGGCTTTGCCCTAAGATCGGCAGAAAAAGATATTCGCGCCGTTTCAGGCTAATCTGGGTTGTTTTCGTGCTTGCGGCATTCCTCTTCCAGCAGCTGATCATGCAGACCGCCCTCTGGAGCCACGCCGACAGGAAGATGGAATATTCGCTGAGCAGCCAGCCGGAAGCCGTCAACGATATTTTCCCGAATTACTCGCGCAAGAACACGATGCGTTATTACGGCATCCCTCTCTTCATGGCTATCGAGACCTACGGAATGATGAACCCCGACCGCGAGCTCTCCGAAGGGGAGCTCAAGGATATCGAGAGCTATCTGGCCGCGCAGACTCCGGGAGAACTTATCGTTGACTCCCTTCCCGACAACCGCGGCAGGAACCTTATCCTGATCATTGTCGAGTCGCTGAACTCCCAGGTATTCACCAACAGCGTGAACGGAAATCCGATGGCGCCGTATCTCGATTCGCTCACGCGCATGCCCGGAGTGATCTTCGCGCCGAGAATTTTCCCTCAGGTCGGCACAGGGCGCTCGAGCGACGGCAGACTCCTCTATCAGACCGGACTGCTCCCTACTCTCAAGAATCCGATGGCCATGAAATGGCCCGAAGCCGATTATCCCTCTCTCAGAAGGGCTTTCGGCGGCGAGGCTTACGAGTTCGATTCGGGAAGTCCGACGCAGTGGAACAAGGGTATCGTCTCTAAAAGCTACGGCTACGACCGTATCTACGCAGGCCTCTGCGATGACATAAAGCCCGGCGAGAGCCGCGACTCGATCCTCTTCGCAAAGTCGCTTCCCATAATCCGCAAGATGAAGCAGCCCTTCCTCGCCTCACTCTGCACTATGGACATGCATGACCCCTACGAGGACTACGACGGCGTGAAGACCGACATGCAGCGCGACAACTCCTATTCGCGCCAGGAGAAGGTATACGGCGAGAAGGTAAGGCAGTTCGACCGGTCGCTCCGCAGCTTTATCGACGGCCTCAAGAAAGCCGGGCTCTACGACAATTCGATCATAATGATAGCCGGAGACCACGACGCCCTCGAATCCGCGCTGAAAGGCTCCCGCTTCAATTCGAAATACATTCCGCTGATCATCCTCAATTCGGGAGTGGAACTGCGCACCGGGACGCCGCTCGGACAGGTCGACGTCTATCCGACATTGCTCGACGTCACCGGCCACATGGACTATTTCTGGAAAGGCTTCGGCAAGAGTCTGCTCCGCAATCCGGCCGTGCTCCATACACCGGCCGACACCGCGATGCCCGACCGTTTCGTCTATCCCTCCCGCGAGGACTGGCGTCTCTCCGAAATGATGATCTCCGGCAGATATTTCGCCCCCAAGGAGAAGAAATAAAAGCGACATGAATCTCTCCTCCGATAAGCCCCTCGCGATCTCCGTGCTCGTCAACACCTACAACCAGGAGTCGACGATAGCACGCTGTCTGGATTCCGTTCTGAGCCAGCGTTTCCCCCCGGGCTTCGAGATCATCCTTACCGACGACGCGAGCAGAGACGGGACGGAGAGGATCTGTCGCGAATATGCCGCCCGATACCCCGACATCATCCGCTATCACCGCAACGAGCGCAACTCAGGAATCCGCGACAGCTATTTCGACGCGCTTATGCGCTGCCGCGGCCGGTATATCGCCGACTGTGCCGGCGATGACTTCTGGGTCGATGATCTCAAGCTTCAGAAAGAATTCGACATCCTGGAATCAGACCCCGGGATCATGCTCGTGCATACGGCCTGGCGTTCGATCGACCGCGACACGGGAAAGGTGTCCGTTCCTGCGGCCGCCGTTCAGCCCGAACGGTTCGCCAGGCCCGTGGAAGAGGGAAGGAAACTGCTCGTGCCGCTGCTCAACCGCGACAAACCGATGATCGTGCATCTCTGCACCGCCCTGTACCGACGTGACGCCATCATCGAGGAATACGAAAAAGACACTCCGCTTTTCCGCGACAAAGAGATTCCATGCGAGGACCTGCAGCTCGTATGCGTGCTCGCCGCCCGGGGCAAGATAGCATATATCCCCGACGTCACTCTCCATTATCAGACCGGCGGAGTTTCCGACGCCTCGGCAAACTCTTTCAGGAAGAATTTCGAATTCTATTTCCGGGCGCTCAGGCTCAACCGCCGCCTGCAGAAGAAGTTCGGCATTGCCGACAGTGAAGTCAGTGGCTATCACGACGACATCATTCCATTCATCGCCTCCCAGTCGTTCCACTCCGGCGAATGCCGGGGCTTCGGGGAATTTCTGAAGTATGTCCGCGACATCCCTTTCCGCAAGACCCTCAGATACCGTTTCTACACCCTCTCGCGATACCTCCCCCTTATAATGGCGGGAATCCTCGGCTTCCTTTTCGCGTTGCTGCCCGTGCAGGCGGGCGACGCCCTCAGGTATGCCTTCATATTTCCCGATGATTTTTACGCTGATTACATAGGTCGCATCGGCTCGCTCGCCGATATCGGGCTGTCGCAGGCGAACCACTGGCACACTGTCAACGGGCGCGTCCTGACGCATTTCATCATCCAGATTTTCTGCGGGCTGCTTCCGCGCTGGCTTTTCGCCATCCTCAACGGCTGCGCTTGGATGGTCCTTTTCCGTATTGTCTGCCGTCTTGCAGACATCCGCATCCTCTCTTTCAAATGGGCGTCCGTAGTCCTGCTGCTCTTCTCGGTCGCGCTCTTTCCCCTCACAACCGACATACCTGTACAGGTGAACTACGTCTGGACAGCCGCCGCGGTCTTCGGATGGATAATGGCCTTCCTCAGCAGGCGCCATTCCCACTCAGTGGCGCGGAAACTGCTTTTCCTGCTCTGGGGATTTATAGCCGGAGCATGCCACGAAGGGTTCTCCATACCTGTCTGCATCGCTTTAGCGGCCTACATATTTGCCCAAAAAGGGAGATTCGGCTCTTTCAGACTGGCGGGGATTGTCGGATTCCTCGCAGGGGCGGCGCTCCTGATAACGGCTCCGGGAAACGCCCTGCGGATAAGTCTCGATTCCCGGATCAGTTTCTCCCTGCTCAACGGAATCGAACAGTCGCTCCCGGCTCTCGTGTTGCCGGTAATACTCATCATTTCATATCTTCCTAAAAAAAGAGAAAAGAGAGTTCGACCCGGATTCACGGAGACCTTCCTGCTGATCTTAGCTATGGCATCCACTCTTCTTTCGCTCGCGCTCCGGTTCAAGTATGGCGTAAGAAGTCTCTTCCCCGCCACCCTCGTCTTCACAATCCTATGCTGCCGGAACCAGTGGAGACTGAGCGGAGCCTGGCCGCTGAAGGGCATTGCCGTCTGCTGGCTTGCGGTCGTCGCCATGGCTGCTGTAAAGATTTACGGAATCGCCGAAAGCAACTCCACCTACCGCGGAATAGAGAGGCAATATCTGCATTCTATCCCGGATACGGAGCCGGGCACGGTATTTATCCCCGATTCCGAATACATCCAACCCTTTTACTCTGAAAAGGATAAAGTCCTGGCGCTGGAACAGACCGTGCGCTCCGAAAGACCTTCGATGCCGCCGCTTCGAGTCTTCCCCGAAAGCTTCAGAAGGATGAAGCTCGAGCTCGATTCCAACTATGCCGTCGAAATCCTGCCTCAGGCCTGGATTCTGGCGAAATCAAAAGCCGACCCTGCTCATTTCTCCATCGAAAAGACACTTTTGCCGGGGATTCTCAACCGGAAGATGCCTCCGAGGATTGTGGATTTTACCAATTTCTCCGACATCGCCGTCGACACCGCCGGAACACATTATATCGCTGTATATTACAACTCAAGGCCGTATATCGACAGCCGCATCAAAATAACTCTGAATAACGGAGACCATGAAAACCGATAATCCGACGCTCGACATATTGATCTGCACCATCGGCAAAGAGGGAATCGAAAGAATTGCCGCCCGGCCTCATCCCTGCATGACCGGAGTGAGATACATCGTCAGCTGGGAGCAGCCCGACGGAGAGTATGCTTTGCCCGAAAGCCTGAATAGAGATGATTTCATGATCTCCGTCATCAGAAACTCCGGGTTATCAAACAACCGCAACAACGCCTTGGCAGTGTCGTCGGCACCTTTCCTTCTCATCAGCGACGACGATGTGGAATATACCCGGGAGTATCTCCGTAACGTCCTTGAGTCAATTGAAAATAATCCAGGTTACGACATCATCGCATTCCGCTACGATTCAAGAGAGAGTCCGAAACGGTTCCCGGATCATTCCTTTGATCTCAGACGGATGCCCAAGGGCTATTATGTCACCTCGTTCGAGATAGCCCTGCGCCGTGAGAGCGTGGTTAGAAGCGGAATCCTCTTCGACACGGCTTTCGGTCTCGGAGCGGAGTATCCCGCCGGAGAGGAGACTTTGTTCATACATAAACTGCTTAAGGCAGGGATGAAAGGGATATATATGCCGTTGCCCTGCTGTCGCCACGACGGGCTGACCACAGGCGCCCGCCCCGCGACCCGGGAATTCATCCGCGCCAAAGGCGCCCTGTTCACCGAGCTCTTCCCCTTGTCGTGGCCTCTGCGCCTCATTACCCATACCCTCCGCAACATGCGTGAAGCCGACGGCCTCAAGACCCCTGCCTATCTCCGCTCGTGGCTCTCCGGCGCTCTCTCGCGCCTACGCATCAGAAGGTTCAAGTTTCGCAAGTTCCAATGAACTTGAAAACTTGAAGTTTAAGGTTTAAAGTTTAGGTTTAGAGGTTACCGCCTCACTGTGATAACAGGACAGATGGTATTATCTAAACCTTAAACCCTAACTGTAAACCAATTTAAATTTACTTGCGAAATTTAAATCAGAAAGAATATCTGAGAGAGAGCACTCCCTGTATGGGTCGGAGACGGAAATTGTAGTTCACTATGTCGAGAGTGGAGTAGATGGCGTATTCATATCTTCGCAAATTCGTGAGGTTCTTCCCTGCGAGCTCTATCTCGAATTTCCTGAGCTTCACTCTCATTCCGGCGTCGACGAATACATTCGACTTATAACCTCCGGTGGCGAGCTCGGCATGGTTGAGAGAGACATCGCCGTAGATTTCAAGAATATCTGTCGGAAATACCGACACCTTTCCGGTGAATTCAACCGAATTGAGCCCTACGGCGCCCATTTTGCCGCCGAAGTCCTGTCTGACATGAGAATAGACGCATGAAAGGTTTGTTGCGAGTTTCCCTGAAAAAAGAGAGGATTCGACGCGTCCGTTTAGGGTATAGAACGAGCTGTTTACATCCACCTTCTCGCCCGAACGGATTCGTTTGCGTGTGCGCCACTGCCCTGTTCCGGAAAGCGCGAAAGTGGTGCGCCAGTCATATACGCGCTTCGAAGCCGAGAAACGCGCCATCGTCGACCGGCTGCGGTTGCTCTCGTTCAGCCTTGACGATGACACAGATGAACCGTCTTCCCCGACATCTGAGACCGACATAGTATTGTTCTCAGTGATCGAGAAGGATCCCGAAGCCATGAGATATAACCCCGCGAGAGCATCACGGTATATGGTTGAGAGATTCACGTAGTCGCGCCGCTCCTTGCGCAGGCTTCCTGTCCCCATCGTGGTGATGCTGCGGTAGGTGGCATATATCGGATTGTCGATGAAATCGGCGATGTCGCCCAGCGTCCAACGTTGCCCGGCGTCAAGGTCGAACACGAGTCTTTGGTTCGGCTTATACATCACTGAAAGCAAAGGGGAAAGATAAGGACGGTGGTGACTGTAGACATCGCTGTTAAGGGCGTCGACATAACGGATGTCGAGCATCTCCACAGGTACGGAAAGCTTCGCCGAGAAACGTCCCGGGAAAGAAATCCTGTAATAGGGCGTGGCTGACGTCCTGATCTTATATCCCGAGACATCGTTCCTGTCATCTCCGACAGGTTCCTCTTCGCTCCCGCGGGCCAGAGAGCGCAGCCGGTCGTAGGCGGCGTTGAACGACAGCTCGACCCCCGCCTGAGATCTGCGTCCGAACTGGAAGGAGAAGCCCGTGGACTCGGAATTGAAGAATGAGAGACCTTTCACTGTCTGGCCCATCACCGTCTCGGCCGACGAGGCGTCTTCCGAAGCGAAACGGACCGCGCCGATATGATTCACAGGGGTGTTCTTCAGTTCTGTCACCGAACTCACCTCGTAGATTTTTCTGGCTCTCCTCACAACCGTCTTGAACGTGTTTCTTACCCGGAATTCATGATTGTAGAGAGTCTGCTCTGTCCGTCCGGCATCGTGCAGAAGATACCGGTTGTCGTTGAAAAGGCCGCGGAATGTGAGCTGGTCGAGAAGGTAGAGTCTGTCTTTGTTCTTCTCAAACTTCAGTCCGGCCGATACCCTGTGGGCCTGCAGTGCCGACGACGCTTTCTCCTCGTAGGTCACGGCCGGAGCGCCGGGAAGCAGATATTCGGTTATGGTAGCGCCCTCGTAGCTGTCGTTTTCCAGAGAATACGAGGAATTGACGGTCAGGGTAGTCTCGTCGGGCAGCTTGAAAAGGGTGTTTGCCGAGAAATATCCCGAGCGGTTGTCAAGGAAGCGGGACTGTGAGATGGACGGCGCTCCGAAGGGCATCTTGTTGAACGTCTTTGTCGCTCTCCCCTCGCCATCCTGATTGCCGACGGAGACGTATGGAGAGCCGACGTTGTTCCCCTTGGCGGTGACTATCGTCTGATTCACCGGCGAGACCAGCATCCCGTAAAGATTGCCGTCCCAGAGCAGGCGGTCGCCATAGCCGGCTCCGCCCCTCAGATAGCCTATCGGCTTGAGCATACGCCCCTTCTTGAGTTTCAGATTGAGCGCGGCGTTCTTTGAATCCACTATCCCCTTCAGGGCCTTCTTGGGCTGGTGACGCTCATAGACGCTGATGGTGGATATGTCGTCGGGAGAGATGTTCTGCGAGGCTATCATGTAGTTGCCTCCCATCAGGTTCATCCCTTCGATATAGAAATTGTTGATAGGTTCCTCGTCGTAATAGATTTTGCCGCTGTCGTCGACGGTGACACCGGGAAGCTTCTTGATCACATCCTCGATGCTTCTGTCGCCCTTCCCCTTGAATGAATTGACATCATAGACTATAGTGTCGCCCTTGACGCGCGCCGCGGGAGCCTGGACTGTCACCTCCTCGAGCACGAAATCCTCCCTGCGCAGCGGCACTTTCAGAACGCCGGGGTCTTTCTCTATGGTCATCTCTTTGGCGGCATATTTGCTTGAGGCGAACGTCAGCGTCACCGGGAAAGTCAGTGTGTCCTTTGCAAGACGGAATTTACCCGAGCGGTCACTCGTAGTGAAAGCCACAGGCGACTTCGCCCTGTCCTTATACAGGCGTATGATCACCCCGGCGGCAGGGTTCCCGTCGGCATCGGTAAGCTCTCCCGTCAGCACGACCTTCCCGGATGCCGACATCGCAGACACCACACAAAGCAGATATGTGATCAACCCTCTTATCATACGCCTTCCGATAAATCGTCTTATTCGAGTTCGAGCGGGCAGTAGAAGAGGCGACGAGGTTTGGCAGTCTCTTTTTCAAGGCCTGAGATTACCATGCCGGACGACATCAGGCGTGCTGACGAATTCTCGATAAAATCCTCCATCATCGTCCGATATTTCTCGCGTTTTGTCTTAAATCTATCTGTTTTCGAAAGACCTAACGGATACACATCGCGTTTTATCCCCCTTGCCCTTATCTTATGTTCTCCCGTCGCATCGGTCAGTTCCATGATCAGACCGGGAAGACCTCCGAACATCCATGGGCCGTCGCTGTAGGGAAGCTCCGAGTACCACGCCGTCCAGTCGCGTCCACGCCAGCGACAGGTGGCCTTCCGGCATTCAGAACCCAAGACCTCCTTCGTCTCGTCGCCAAGCCTCCATTCCATCTGATGAAGCGGCTCTTCATAATAATAGAAGCCCATCATAAATCCTTCAAAATGCAGTAAGGAATCTCGATAGTTCTTCATCACCCTCTCCCGGGACGCACCATAAGTAGCCGACAATTTCCTTGATGCGCCATCAATTTTTTCAAAGAATTTATACCTCTCTCCAGCTCTCGCATTCTCAATAGAATCTGAATTATAGCTTGAATAGTCTGTGTATTTCGATTTACTATTCCCTACGGAAAGTATTTCATAAACGAGATTCTTCTTCTTAAGAACAGGATCAAATATCGAATGCGCATAAACAACTTCCATATAAGCAGTATCTACCACTTCAAATTTTTCAGCATAAGACTTGTAGGTTGACTCATAGTTGTAACTATCATTCTGACCAAATGAATGTAAAAATGAAATACAGAATAACAATACAAATATAATAACACTCCACATAATACGATTTAATTACTTTATAATGCAACCTAAAAAGATTCGCACATGGAACTATGGCTTATCGTCAGGAACAGCACCTTGATCTTCACTCTCATTAGGATCCTCGGCACTTCCACACAAATCTTCATTCAGCCATCTATAGTACCACTCCCTGTACTCTTCGTCAGCGAAGAAATCGGGTGAAACTGTCTGAACCTGTTTCCCACACCAAGTAGTATAAATCATCTATGCATCGGCGCTGAATGCTACTGCCGCAAAAGCGACCAATAAGAAAATCTTTTTCATTTTGATTGATTTAATTGGTTAGTGAATTTGTCCAAAATTAAGCATTATTTTATAATTTTTAAAATTTTAATAATAGATTTCTCAAATAATACGCATTTTTCAATAAAATTGCCAGAACAATTACACAATTGATTAAGCAGACGGCAGGATGCCGTCACTCCATGGTATCGTTTTCGCGACAATGCCCTGCCATCTCTTACGTCGAAGATGCGTTATCCCGAATTTTAAAACCTCCCGCAGAGCCGCAAGAGGGCCCGCAGAGATTTTTCCACAAAGTTTTTTTTGGTGCATTTTTAAATTTTTGAGGGGCAAGGTTGCCTGCAATTTGGAGATTGCGCCTTCGGCTTTGGAGGGCGCTGAGCATTGCCGCAACCGCCCTCGCGCGTCAGCCCTCGGCGAGCTCTCGAGCCGAAGGCGAGAATTCCTCTAAATTGTAGCATAAGCTCATAAAAATACAGAATCGTAAGCCTTTGCGAAAAACCTCTGCGGGCCCTCTGCCCCTCTGCGGGAGGTTTAACCAATTGACAATTAGCAATTAGCAATCCCCGCGACACTGCCAATTACCAATCCCTTATTACTGTTTTATGTAGACCCTAAAAAAGGGAATCATCCCGCAAAGCTGCAGAGGGCCCGCAAAGGATTTCCGCAAAGACTCGGTATCAACAAAAAAATCAGTGAAGAGACAATTGTCTTTCCCTGATTTTGGTTGAAAACTCATTCGAGTTCGAGCGGGCAGTAGAAGAGGCGGCGGGATTTGGCCGCCTCCTTTTCAAGGCCGGAGATAACCATACCGGATTCCATGAATTTAGCCGCCGCATTCTCGATGTAGTCCTCCATCATCTTGCGGTAACGCTCGCGCTTTGTCCGGAAATCAGATCTACGTTTACTAAGCCCGAAAGGATAAATATCCCGTTTTATACCTTTGGCGCGTATCTTATGCTCGCCGGTGGCGTCGGTCAGTTCCATGATCAGACCGGGAAGACCGCCGAATATCCAGGGGCCGTCGCTGTAGGGAAGTTCCGAGTACCACGCCGTCCAGTCGCGGCCACGCCAGCGGCAGGTAGCCTTCCGGCATTCATAACCCAAGATCTCTTTCGTCTCATCGCCAAGCCTCCATTCCATCTGATGCAGCGGCTCCTCATAATAATAGCGTCCCATCATATACCCGTCGAAATAAAGCACAGCATCCCTAAGATTCTTCAAAACACTTTCACGGGAAGACCCCAAGGCAGTATCATACTTTCGGACGGGTCCGTTAAACCACTCGTTGTCCCAATACTTCTCCCCGGCTCTGGCATTCCTTATAGAATCAAGCTTATAATTAGAATAATTCATATAACGAGAATAATTATTACCCCGTGCAAGTATGCCGTATACTAAATCTTTTTTCTTTAACACAGGATCGAACATGAAATGTGCATACACTACCTCTATTGAAGCAGTATCTGCAACATTATATTGATCAGAATAAGACCTATGTGTTAATTCCCTGTCATTCTGCCGATCCTGTCCAAACGATAAAAATGATGTCAGAAAAACAATAAATATTAGGCAAAATATATTTTTCATGATATTATTCATAAATACTCGTTAACAATCAACTAGGATAACACATTCCCCGTTTAAAGTCAGTATTATCCTTGTATGAAATTACATATCAAATAATCGCGTTCGAAAGGATCTGTTCTATCAAATATCCCGATATGATGACTATTTATGGTTTATCGGCAGGTGCCTCTCCCTGATCCTCGCTGGCATTGGGATCATCCTCACTGCCACACATAATTTTATTCAATTCCCTTTTATAGTCTTCCCAGTCAGCCGGATCTTCAAAGAAATCCGGAGATACGGTCTGACAGACCTTTCCACACCAGGACGTAAACATCATCGATGCATCCGCACCGAATGCCACTGCCGCAAAAGCGACCAGTAAGAAAATCTTTTTCATTTTGATTGATTTAAAATGTTAGTGAATTAGCTCAAATTTAAGCAATATTTTATAAATTTTAAAATTTTAATAACAATTTTTCAAACAATACGCTTTTTCCAATAAAATTGTCAGAATAACTACACAATTGACTAAGCAGACGGCAGGATGCCGTCACTCCATGGTATCGTTTTCGCGAGAATGCTATGCCATCTCTCACATCAAAGATGCGTTATCATTAGTGGTGCGTTAAGCTTATAGTCTGATGCATATCTTTAATACTCCGATGTATGACCATCCCGCAGAGGGG
>CAJTYD010000077.1 GCA_910583775.1 uncultured Muribaculaceae bacterium
GACTGAAAATTAAGTGTTTAACAGCATAAATTTAATTTTTGTCATCTACTAAACTGGAAATTATATCTGTTCACGGGTCCGGAGCTCGAGATCGGCCTGTCGGGAAAGGCTCATGCAAAGGAAGACCGCGTTTCAGTGTCTGAGAGCATCTATGGCGACGACGGCATGAACCGCGTGGATGTTAAATGGGGAATAGGAGCGGGCGTCAGCTATCAGTCGCTCTATTTCGGCCTTAGCGGAGGTATAGGAATGTGCAATATGTCGGGCGACAGCAACGTAAAATTCCACGAAAACCGATTCTCGATCACTCTCGGCTACAACTTCTGATTCCCCTTCAGTATGAATGAACTGATTCCTCACCGTGGAAATTATAAGAATCTTCTAAGCTACCGGAAGGCGGACGTTATTTATCAGATAACTTTCTTTTTCTGTGATCGTTTCCTGAACAAAGGTGACCGGACAGTTGATCAGATGGTTCAGGCTGCCAGAAGTGGGAAGCAGAACATTATCGAAGGTTGTTCGGCTTCAAATACATCCTCTAAAACTGAAATCAAGCTCCTTAATGTTGCTAAAGCAAGCCTTAAGGAACTGCTTGAAGATTATGAAGATTTTCTGAAAACAAGAAATTTTCGACAATGGGAAAAAGGAAGTGTGGAATTTGAGAAAATGAGGGAGTTGGGCAGCAATCATAACGAACCGGAATTCTTCATGAATCTCATTCAGACACGTCCGCCGGAGACTATCGCCAATATGGCGATAATCCTTATAAACCAGGCCGATTATCTGTTGTTCCGGCAACTTGAAAGGGCATCCCGCGATTTTCTCGAAAAAGGAGGCTTCACGGAGAGAATGTATAATCTTCGGCAAGACAGACGCAGGAATCCTCCTGCCGGCACTAATTCTTCCGACAATCGAACTCCTTGAAGGATTCATAGAAGACTTGAAATAATCATGGAAGTTTTGAAATAATCATGAAAGACTTGAAATAATCATGGAAGTTTTGAAATAATCATGGAAGACTTGAAATAATTATAAAAGTTTTGAAATTAGAAAGAGCCGCTTTCGTTCTCGCGAAAGCGGCTCTTCGTCGTCTCTTAGTCCTTAACGCCCTTAACGCCCTTAATGCATGCCCTTAAAGTCCTTACTGCCCTTACTGCCCTTAACGCCCTTAATGCCCTTACTGCCCTTACTGCCCTTAATGCCTTTAAAGTCCTTAACGCCCTTACTGCCCTTAACGCCCTTAGGATTTATAAAAAAATAAGTTTCTCTTGGGAAGAGATACTTATTCACATCGCAAAATTAATAAATTGAAACGATATAAACAAACACACAGCGATTTAATCCGATTTAATAACATTTAAAATTCACTTCATTTGCTAAACAAATCATGGCAAAAGAGAGTAAAGATCAATATTTGTTTAGCAAATTGATTTTTTGCAGCCTTTTTATTTTCTGAGGCTCAGCTTATTGGTAAAAATCCATATCTCTTCCCAAGAGATACTATAAGTTTATCGGTTTATTTCCTCTGTCGCGGGCCGTCGGATTGACTTCGGAAAGCTTCGCAGATGATGGATCTATACTTGCCATTTCAGTTGTAAGCCTTGGGCCAGAACTGTTATATATTGTTCCTTCGGCACTTCTGTTTCTCCCCGATGGGGTAGCGACGGAGGGTCGAAAGTTAGTATATCCGAAAAACGAATTATTAACCGGTAGCGAATTGATTCAACTCTCTGAGACATATCGCGTTGAATGTGTTGATGCCCTTTCCTGGTTTCGGGTCAGAGCCGAGGAGACTGCCAATCCGAAGACCGCCGCAAGTCTGCATCAGGCGCTGACGTCTTTTGTAAGGTTTCTTGATGGCCGGTCACTGGATTTCAACGGTATGGATTGCCGTTTGCTCTCCGGCTGGATGGCCCGGCTCCTTTATGAAGGTTACACTCGCAAGACAGCTCTCTATTATCTCAAGAATCTTTCCTCTCTTTACGGCAAATCAGTGGCCGAAGGCATCGTTCCTGCTACGGATGCTTTCACGCAGACACGCGAAAGACTGCAGAGACTTCCCGACCTCATGTTTGAGGCTGTGCCGGATGGAGCTTTGCTGACAAAGCTCCGCAATCTCTGGCACTCCGCCGGAAAAGGCTCCGACAGGCGACAGTTGGGAGTTGATATCCTGATGTTTGCCGTCCTTGCCGGAGGCCTCTCGTTTGAGGAGGTAATAAACTATAAGAAAGATCAATCCACCGGTAATGATTCGGCCTTGGCCGGCATTGTTGCCAAATACAGCAAACCTAAAAACCGATACCTCTTCCCGTTGCGCCAGTCGGAACGCACTCCCGCGCAGCTTGGCCGTGAGCTCACGGCGCTGTATAAGGAAGCGCTTTCCTCGGTAGGCCTTAAAGTCTCTAATCCGGTTGAGGACACCGCGCTTGAGCTCTGGTCGATGGCGGCGCTTGGCGCCAACCTGTCGCCGGAGGTAGTGGCCGGATGTATGCGGCGGCTTCCGAGGCTCAATCCCATATTCGCGGTCTGCGGAAGAGTGGATGTAGCTGAAGAGGAGAAAGAGAGGATACTCGCTTTTGTATCGCGCTCGATTGCCGACAACCCTCTGCAATGGCATGCCATGCAGTTTCGGCCGCACGTCGGTTTCGAAAGCGTCATGGCGCGCCTGAAGCATTGCTCGGAGGAGGTGACGGTCGATCAGATCTACTATCCCTGTC
Source organism: uncultured Muribaculaceae bacterium (assembly GCA_910583775.1). GTDB lineage: Bacteria > Bacteroidota > Bacteroidia > Bacteroidales > Muribaculaceae > Lepagella. The sequence continues at coordinate 2,718 of CAJTYD010000077.1, forward strand.
GCGAGATATCGCGCAGGATTGGCAATCGTATCCGCTATGACAAAAGGCCTGTGATCAATGGTTTGCTTTACTTCCGTTGCCGGGTCTCGGATATTGTTCCTCTTTTTCGCAACATAGGTGATCTCGCCTGGGGCTACCGCGCCGGAGGACGCGAGGGTAGACCATACGCCGTAATCACCGATTATGAGATTTCCCGCTTGCAGACCGCTATCGGCGTCTTCGCTCCGGAGACCGAGCTGATGCCTGTCGGAACCATCCATCTCGACAAAGGCGACAAACTCGAGGTCTTGGGAGGCATTTTCTGCGGCAAAGGCGCCCGGTTCGATTCCGAGACAACGGTGAAACAAGGCGCTGACAGCGGCAAGACTGTCTATCGGCTGCTCTTGCCCGACGGCAACGGTTTCGAATGGGAAGTCAACATCGATCCCCGCATGGTTCGCCGTGTCAGCGACAACCGCTACCAGGAACTCCTTGACAATCTGGAAGCCTGACGCAGGATAATTTTTAATGTTGAATGTTGAATTTTGAATTGGGCTGACGCGCGGTGGCTTCGATTGTAGGGACAATGCCTTTAGGGATGTTTCGAATGTTAGCGTCGCTGTAGGGACGCACGGCTCGTGCGTCCGCCGGTTGAGTCGTTTGCTGTCCCGGGTCCGAGCTTTGATGCGAAGGGATTTCTTCCGTGAGTCGTTGCTGTTCCTGCTCCTTTATCCATAGGCGTAAGGCAAGTTCGCGCCCGTAGCGCGCTGCCGCTTCAAATAAATAATATGATCTCTCTCTTATTCGAATATTCGCTCGCGCTGACGCGCTATGAGGAAGCCGCTGTGCTCAACGAGCGCGGCTCCGCCGCTAAGATGGAGGCCGCCGTCGGTCGAATCCACTCCGTCACCGCGCGTATGCGCGACGGCTACCGCGCCGTCCCCGCCGCCGACCTCCGGCTGCGCCGGCGTCTCCTCGAAGAGATCGCATACTCTGTCGAAGTCTTCGGCATGACCGAATTCGCTTCATTCCTCGACAAAGAATCCTCCCTCCTCCCTCCGGCGTTGAGCGCCGAAGAGCTCGCCGATCTCTCCGCCACCATCACCTCTCTCTCCGCGCTCGCCGAATCGGATCCCGCCGCAGCCTTCGAAAAGCTGCGCGCCATCCTCCTTCTCGCCCCCGAAGAGCGCGAAACCCTCACCCCCTCCCTCGAATCCCTCTTCACCGCCATCACCCTCCCCGCTCTCTCCTCCGATAATTCAAAATTAGATAACGAGGCTAAGGAATTGCTAATTCCTAATTGCTCATTACTGATTGACAAAGATTGCTCATTACTAATTGATTGGGCTCAAAATTCAAAATTAGAATTGTCCGGCGGTAGCATAATTCAAAATTCAAAATTCAAAATTCAAAATTATAGATCAACTCTTGAGTTGATCGCAGACTCCGCCCGTCTCCTCTGGTACGAGCTGCCGGCCTCGCGGCCCCTGCTCGAGCGAGTGGCCACGCGCCTGGCTGAGGTCGCCCCGACCTCGCCCGCCACCATCCCGCTCGCCGTCTACCTCTCGCTCCGCGCGCTCATCGCGCGTCTCCTCGCAGCCTGAAATAATTTTGAATGTTGAATGTTGAATTATGAATTTTGAATTGGGCTGACGCGCGGTTGCCTCGATTGTAGGGACAATGCCTTTGGCATGTATCAAAAGTTAGCGCCGATGTAGGGACGTACGGCTCGTGCGTCCGCCGGTTGGGTCGTTTGCTGTTCCCGTTCCTTTAGCCGTAGGCGTAAGGCAAGTTCGCGCCCGTAGCGCGCTTCTGCCTCTAATACATTCTTAGACATAAGCACAAAAGAACAGAAATTATTTAGACAGGAGTACAGTAGAACAAATTTCTGTGCTTATGTGCTTATGTCAGAAAATCTATCGCGACGCTGAATTAAACATTCAACATTAGTTGAAGTTCTCCTGTACTCCTGGCTAAAATCCACCCGCGACGCTCCTGTACTCCTCCCAAGTCGAAGACGCTAACAGAGACAGAAGCACAAAAGTACAAATAGTGTTCTCCTGTACTCCTGTCTAAAAACGATAATTATGAATAAAACAACCCTATATATTCTTCTTTTGTCGGTTCTCCTGTCTGTCTTTGTCCTGCCTGTCTCCGCGCAGCAGACGAAGAAGAAAAAGCCCGTTGACGCCGTTTTGATCGGCAGTCTTCTCACCGACCAGGGGAGCCTTCGGCAGATGGAAAACATCTGCCGGTATTACGACTTAGAAAAGATCAGTTCCGCCGACACCGTCGCCGAATACCGCGCACACAACGGCGACCGCGTACGCTTCTCCGTGCGCACGCACGGCGTCTCCGAACCCGTGCCGACGGTTACCGTCTACAGCACCCGCAGCGCGAAAGCATTAGAGAAAAAAGTCGCCGAATGCGGCTATGAAAAAGACAAGGAGGGTAAGTTTCCGAAGGCCAAGAACCAGCTCATCTACACCCGCGGCAGCCGCCTCAACCCCCGCTGGCGCAAAATCACCCTCACCAAATCCTCCCCCTCCACCGTCCTCTACGAAACCATCGTAAACAAACGGTGGTAAAAGATTAATCGACATCTTTATTTCCGATTGACTTATAACAATCGGTCCAATAGAATGCTTAAGGCTAAGCTTTATTTGATCATTGTAGTGATTACAATGATATTATGCACCTTCAATACAAAAGCCGAATGGAATGACTCCATCCGGTATAAAGGAGAGGTAGTTTTCGATTTTGCCGGAGGTAAACATACTCCTTTCTGGTTGATGAATAACCAATATGGCCTTTCCTCAATCGAAAAGAATAACGGATATCTCCGTCTTGGAACATTCAAAGACCTTGACCGCACAAAGAAATTCTCTTGGGGAGTCGGAGTCGATCTCGCAGTCGGCTATCGTATGCAGTCAGTATTCAATATCCAGCAGCTATACGGAGAGGTGAAATACAGATGCCTCGATCTAATGGTCGGTAGCAAAGAGATTCCCGGCTTCATATCCGATCCAGAACTCGCTTCCGGCAATCTGCTGTATGCCAACAACGCCCGTCCTATTCCGCAGGTAAGAGCCGGTATCTTTGATTATGCCGATTTCTGGGTTTGTAAAGGCTGGTTTGCAGTAAAAGGCTATATAGCATTCGGCAAATTCACCGACAACAACTGGATTAAACACTGGGTAAATCCTGATACTAAATATACTTTGGGTACACTTTACCATTCAAAAGCAATCTTCTTCCGAGGCGGCAACTCAAATAAATTTCCCCTCGAATTTGAATTAGGAATGGAAATGGCAACCGAATTCGGGGGAACGACATATAATTATCCATCAATAGGAGAGAAGTTGAAGATGCCTAAAACATTAAAAAATTGGTTAAAGGCTATAATCCCAATGGGAGGAGGCTCAGATACACCAGATGGAGAACAACAGAATGTAGAAGGCAATATGCTTGGAACTTGGAATTTTGCCCTTTCATGGAATCCTAAAACTGATTGGAGCGTCAAGGTCTATTATGAACATTTTTTTGAAGATCATTCTATGCTGACATTTGATTTTCCCTGGAAGGACGGTCTTTATGGTATTCAGGCAAAACTACCTAAAAATAGATGGATTTCGGATATTGTATATGAATATCTTTATATGAAAGATCAGTCAGGGCCAGTATTTTGGAATCATACTCCTGAGATCAATGAACAAGTCAGCGGACTTGATAATTATTACAACCATTATATTTATAATGGTTGGCAGCATTGGGGCATGGGAATCGGAAATCCATTGATTATTGCTCCAATATATAATGCCGACCATCATTTATTCTTATCTTCCACTCGAATGTGGGGACATCATCTCGGATTTAAAGGACACCCTTTGGATGAATTGGGTTATCGAATACTGATGTCGTATCAGAAAAGTTGGGGAACATATTTACATCCATTTGAAAAAGTTAAATCCTCCTTTAATTTATTGGCTGAAGTCTCGTATGCTCCTAAAAAATTGAAGGGTTGGAAATTAGATTTGTCTTATGGTTTTGATTCCGGGTCTCTTATTGGGAATAGCTATGGAATTAGACTTAAAATTTGCAAGTCCGGATGGTTTCTGTCATCTAAAAGCAAGAAAAGATATACTTTATAATAAAATTGCTATATGAAATCTAAAATCAGGATTTTCATAAGTTTGTTCGTCTATATATCTCTTATTCTACCCTTGAGCTCTTGCAAAAAAGCGTCTTATAATGGCGATCTTGATGGAAATTGGAGAATTGTTTCTATTGAGAATATAGAGAACGGAACCATAACTAAACCTGTGCAACAATTCATAGCGTTCCAATTACATCTTGTCCAATTATCACCTGTCGGCATATATGGTAATTTACAATATAATTCAGAGGATTCAATTTTATTATTGGATTTCCCTTATTCTGAAAATGATAGCGGAGAATTCTTACTCTCTCAATATGGTATAGATAGTAATCCTATAACATTTTATATAGAGGAATTGAATTCTAAGCATCTTAGATTAAGGTCTAAAGAAAATCTTATTACCTGTGATAGATTTTAGACATTAACTCTTTGATGATGTTATTAGATTTTTTTTAAAACATATTTGCTATCAGGGAATTAATAAATTTACTTAAATTTAAGATGATTATAAGTCTATTCGATATAGCGCAGTTCACGAAGGATTGCGTGATCCATCGGTCGCAGAGCCTGTTCGCGCCCGACATCGAGGCAAACGCCGCGGCGCTGCGTCGCGAGATCGAGGGACGCAGCGTGCTAGTGGTCGGCGGCGCCGGGTCGATCGGCTCGTCGTTCATACGCGCCGTGCTCCGCTTCAACCCGTCGAAGCTCGTGGTGGTCGACCTCAACGAGAACGGCCTCGCCGAGCTGACGCGCGATCTCCGCTCGTCGGCTTCCCTGAAGGTGCCCGAAACCTACCTCACGTATACACTCGACTTCGCCGACCCGCTTTTCGAGCGTATTTTCCGCGAGCACGGTGGCTTCGACATCGTGGCCAACTTCTCGGCCCACAAGCATGTGCGCAGCGAGAAAGACCGCTTTTCTGTCGAGGCGTTGCTGCGCAACAACGTGCTGAAGGCCAAGCGACTGCTCGACCTGCTCGCCGAGATCCCGCCGAAGCATTTCTTCTGTGTCTCCACCGACAAGGCCGCCAACCCGGTCAACGTGATGGGGGCGAGCAAGCGCGTGATGGAGGACCTCATAATGTCCTACCGCCCTTATTTCAAGGTCACTACGGCGCGTTTCGCCAACGTGGCCTTCTCCAACGGTTCGCTTCCGCTGAGCTTCATCGACCGCATGACAAGCCGTCAGCCGCTCGTGGCGCCGAAGGACGTGAAGCGCTATTTCGTATCGCTCGAGGAGAGCGGCCAGATCTGTATGCTCGCCTGTATGCTCGGTAACAACGGTGAGATCTTTTTTCCCAAGCTCGGCGAGGAGAAGATGACAACCTTCTCGGCGATCTGCGATGACTTCCTGCGCGTGATGGGCTATTCTGCTCATGAATGCTCTTCAGACGAGGAGGCTAAGGCCGTCGCGGCGCGCATGACGCCCGACAGCCGCGAATATCCTGTGGTTTATTTCAACAGCGACACCACGGGCGAGAAGGATCATGAGGAATTTTTCGTGGAAGGGGAGAGCCTCGACCGCGAGCGGTTCGCATCGCTCGGCGTGATCACCGATACGCCTCACCGCGATCGCGCGGTGGTGGAGGCCTTCATACGGGAGCTCGAAGCGATATTCGCGAACCCCGCCTTCACCAAAGAGGAAGTGATAGCCGCGATGCAGCGCTTCCTGCCCAATTTCTGCCACGAGGAGAAAGGGAAGAGCCTCGACGACAAAATGTAATATAATTTTGAATGTTGAATTGGGCTGACGCCGAAATAAATTTATGTATCAGGATATTGTAGAATTTATACGGGGGAGATTCGGCGCGACGGGCGATGAACGGGTGATGCTCCATCACCCGACGTTTGCCGGCAACGAGAAGAAATACCTCGAGGAATGCATCGACACGACGTTCGTGTCGAGCGTCGGGGCGTTCGTCGACCGTTTCGAGCGCGACATGGAGCGCTACACGGGTGCTGCGAAGGCCGTGGTCTGCGTGAGCGGCACCAACGCGCTCCACATGGCGATGATGCTCGCCGGCGTTGAGCGCGACGACGAGGTGCTGACGCAGGCGCTCACCTTCATCGCCACCTGCAACGCCATCAGCTACATCGGCGCGCACCCGGTGTTCATCGATGTCGACCTCGACACGATGGGCCTGTCGCCGCGTGCCGTGGAGCGCTGGCTCGAGGAGAACGCCGAGCTTAAAGACGGTAATTGCCGCAACAGAAAGACGGGACGCCGCGTGAAGGCGTGCGTGCCGATGCATACTTTCGGACACCCGGTCCATCTCGACGAACTCATGGAGGTGTGCCGCAAGTGGAACATCGAGCTTGTCGAGGACGCCGCCGAGAGCATCGGCTCGCTTTACAAGGGGCGTCATACCGGAACCTTCGGCAAGGTAGGAGCCATCAGCTTCAACGGCAACAAGACGATTACTGCCGGCGGAGGCGGCATGCTGCTTTTTCAGGACAAAGAGCTCGGCGAATATGCCAAGCATCTGACAACGCAGGCGAAGGTGCCCCACCGCTGGGCATTCATTCACGACCATATCGGCTACAACTACCGTATGCCGAACATCAACGCCGCCCTTGGCTGCGCGCAGCTCGAGCAGATCGACGGCTTCATCGACAGCAAGCGCGCCACGGCCGAGGCCTACGCCCGCTACTTCGTCTCGGAGCCTCACGGCATCAAGTTCATGAAAGAGCCGGAGGACACGCGGTCGAACTACTGGCTGAACGCCATCCTGATGCCCGACCGCGAGTCGCAGCAGGAATTTCTCGAATACACCAACGACCACGGCGTGATGACGCGCCCCGTCTGGGAGCTGATGAACCGGCTGCCGATGTTCGAGGCCGCGCAGAACGACGGCCTCGCCAACTCCCGCTGGCTTGCCGACCGCATCGTCAACCTCCCCTCCGGCGTGATCCTTTCGTAATTTTTGAATCGAAATATTTAGATTCGAAAGTTTTGATTATGTCAGATAAAGTGCATGTGACAATCATAGCCGAGGCCGGCGTGAATCATAACGGTTCTCTCGAATTAGCGAAGAGGCTTGTGGACGCAGCCTTAGATGCTGGAGCGGATATTGTAAAATTTCAGACTTTCAAGGCAGATAGAATCGCTACGAGACAGGCTCATCAAGCTGAATACCAGAAGAAAAATCAAAACAACAACGGACAGTCTCAGCTTGAGATGCTAAAAAGGCTGGAACTGTCAGATTCAGATCATCGCGAACTTTTGTCATATTGCGAAGAAAAGGGTATAAAGTTCTGGTCAACCGCTTTTGATCTTGATTCAATAGAATATCTTAGAAATCTTGGAATAGATCTTTGGAAAATTCCATCCGGAGAAATAACCAATTATCCGTATTTGAAAAAGATAGCCTCATTCAATCAACCGGTGATAGTGTCTACCGGAATGTGTGAAATGGATGATGTCTCGCGAGCTATCGATGCATTGACAAACAACGGCCTTGAAAGAGAAAAAATTACCTTGCTCCATTGCAATACCGAATATCCAACACCCATGGAAGATGTCAATCTTAAGGCTATGGAGACAATGCGACGGAAATTCGGATTGGAAATAGGATATTCAGACCACACACGAGGGATAGAGATTCCGATAGCCGCGGTAGCTCTCGGAGCAACAGTAATAGAAAAACATATAACCCTTGACAGAGGAATGGAAGGACCTGACCACAAGGCCTCCATAGAACCGATAGAGCTTAAAGCCATGGTCAGCGCCATCCGGAATGTCGAGAAGGCTTTGGGAGACGGTAAGAAGAGAATTTCTCCATCCGAACGAAAGAATATTGCAATAGCAAGAAAAAGCATTGTCGCATCGCGACCTATTGCAGAAGGAGAAGTGTTTACCGAGGAGAATTTAGCCGTTAAAAGACCAGGTTCAGGAATATCACCTATGAGATGGGAGGAAGTCTTAGGCCAAAAAGCATCTCGCTGCTTTAATACTGACGAATTGATAGAGATTAAGTAATATCATCATGAAGAATATACTTATAACGATTTGTGCCAGGGGTGGCTCAAAAGGAATCCCGGGCAAGAATATCAAGCCTGTCGGAGGGAAGCCCCTTTTAGCATATACTGTCGAAACAGCAATGAAAGTCGCGGAAAAATATAATGCCGACATAATCCTGTCAACTGACTCCGAGCAGATAAAAGCTGTCGGCAAAGAATGCGGACTTGACACAGAATATAAACGCCCCGACTATCTTGCCAACGATACATGCAGCAAGACAGACGCCATCAAGGCCGCTCTTGAATATGCCGAGCGGAATAACGGCAAACGATATGATTATGTAGTTGATCTTGATGTCACTTCTCCGATTCGTACTGTAGAAGATATCGAGAAATCGATAGAGTTATTGGAGGAGAACAGTGAGGCATTGACAGTCTTTTCCGTAAATCCGTGTGCCCGGAATCCTTACTTCAATATGGTGGAAAGGAAAGACAATGGATTCTATGGCGTAGTTTTGGGGGGCAAATACACGACACGTCAGTCTGCACCAAAAGTCTATGACATGAACGCCTCCATTTACGTCTATACAAGAGAGTCATTGTTGCGTGGGAATCCGACTGCCGTAACCGACAGGTCTCTTGTCTATGTGATGGACCATATATGTTTTGATCTTGACGAACCGCAGGACTATGACTATCTCGCTTATCTTCTCGACACAGGAAAGATAAAGATAAACTGACAGTATAGCGATGAATATACTGATAATAGGGTTAGGCTCGATTGCAAAAAAACATATATCAGCGCTGAGGGAGTTGGTTCCGGATGCGAGGATTTACGCATTGCGTTCCGGAAAGAATGCCGGGCAATATGAGGATGTTGAGAATATCTATAGTCTCGAAGACACGGATGTGAAATTTGATTTCTGTATAATCTCAAATCCAACCTCCAAACACGCCGAAACAATAGAATGCCTGTTAGACAGAGAAATTCCACTATTTATAGAAAAACCGGTTTTCGGAGACTTAAATCACGAAGATTTGGTTCGAAAGGTAAAGGAGAAGGGAATCCTTAATTATGTGGCATGCAATCTAAGATTCCTTGACAGTATACGTTTCCTGCATGACTATATTTCCGCCAACCCGAGCCACAGGGTAAATGAGGTGAATGTCTATTGCGGTTCATATTTACCGGACTGGCGACCCGGCACCGATTACCGTGAATGTTACAGTGCTATTCCCGAACTTGGAGGAGGCGTCAATATTGACCTTATCCATGATATTGATTATGTATACTGGATTTTCGGGAATCCAAAAGAATCATTCGGATTTTGCAGAAACAACTCCTCTCTTGATATTCGAGCGATAGATTATGCCAACTATCTTCTGGTTTATCCGGAATTCTCAGCCTCAGTCATATTGAATTATTATAGACGAGACTATAAACGAACAATAGAGGTAGTTTTCGAGGATGAGACCTGGCTCGCCGATATCAACAAGAATATAATCACCGACTGCAAAGGAAATATTGTATTTAAGGGAGCTAATAGTCCGATTGAGACTTATAAGGCTCAGCTTGAATATTTCCTGAGACTTCTTGAAGGGCAGGAGAAGGCTGAAAATGATGTGGAAAAAGCATACGAAGTTTTGAAAATATGCATGAAATATGAAAGACCTCAATAAAAAAGTAATAATTGTTGCCGGAGCCAATGGACTTATAGGCAAGGAAATTGTAAATGAACTTGTCGAGCATGAAGCGACAGTAGTCAGTGCCGATATTTCCTTTGTGACAGAGATTGTCAACGATAAATTCGCGACTTATAAGCTTGATCTTCTGTCAAATGAATCGATCGATGGCCTTGTGAAATTCACTCTTGATCATTTCGGCAGAATCGACGGCCTTATCAATTCCGCTTATCCGCGTACCAAAGACTGGGGAAAATATAAATTCGAAGACACTCCGTTCAGACACTGGTCGGAAAACATCAGTATCCAGCTGAATTCAGTTTTTTATCTTGATCAGCAGGTTGCTAAAGTGATGGAAAAACAGCATGAAGGTTCGATCGTGAACTTCGGATCTATCTACGGAATTGTAGGCAATGACTTTACCATCTATGAAGATTATAACGGCTCGTCGCCCGCAGAATACTGTGCGATAAAGGGTGGAATCATCAATTTTACCCGCTACCTCGCTTCTTGGCTCGGAAAACATAATGTCCGGGTCAATTGCGTATGTCCCGGGGGGATATGGGATAACCAGAGAGAGGAGTTTGTAAGGAATTATAATCACAGATGTCCGATGAAGAGGATGGGCAATCCTGACGATATCGCACCGTTATGTCTTTTTCTCGTTTCGGATGGAGCCAAATATATAACAGGTCAGATAATCGCCGCCGACGGAGGGTGGACAGCGATATGATATCTTCAGTTCCTTATAATGAACTTTTTCTCCTTTTGA
>CAJTYD010000078.1 GCA_910583775.1 uncultured Muribaculaceae bacterium
TCTCTCCGCAAAATGCGCGCCAACTATCGATTTATAAGGTAGTTGGCGCTTTTTTATATATTTGTATAGACCTATTATAGACGGAAATGAAGAGTATGAGGTTTTTTATGGGGGCGATTTTTGCTGTCGTATGTTTTGTGTCGGCAGAAGGAAAAGTGAGACTTCCGCCGGTGCTTGGGTCAGACATGGTGCTTCAGCGCAATGCCGAGGTTAACGTCTGGGGTAAGGCTGAACCGGGTGCGGAGGTGAGTGTGAGACCATCCTGGAGTAATGAGAACTCTACGGTTAAAGCCGATAAAGATGGTCGTTGGATTACTAAAATCTCGACAGGTGATCCCGGAGGTCCTTATTCCATTACCATAAGCGACGGTGAGCCGGTTGAACTTACCGGTGTGCTTCTTGGTGAGGTATGGATCTGCGGAGGGCAGTCGAATATGGAGATGCAGATTCATGGCTATATGCACCAGGCCATCAATGGTGCTGTCGAAGCGATTACTGAGGCAGGAAAATATCCGGATATGAGGCTGTTTACAGTTGGCCGTAATGGTTCAGGCGTTATTGCGGATGACTGTAAAGGGGAGTGGCGAAAGCCAAGTCCGAAATCAGTGGCTGATTTTTCGGCGGTGTCATATTTCTTTGGACGGATGCTATCCAAAGTGCTTGATGTGCCCGTAGGTTTGATCGTTTCAAGCTGGGGAGATTCTCCGGTGGAGACTTGGATGGACGAAGCCACTTTCAACTCAATTCAGGGCATTGATAGGGAAGTGTCGCTTAAGCGCACGGCACCTTATCATAAAGTCGCGAACCTCTATAATGGAATGATTAATCCAATAACTAATTACACAGCCAAGGGTTTCATCTGGTATCAGGGTGAAACAAATCGTCTTTATCCGGATGATTATGTAAAGCTTTTGCCTGCCTTGATAGGGAATTGGAGAGAAAAGTGGGGTAATTCAGAGATGCCTTTTTATATGGTCCAGCTTGCACCATACCGCTACGAAGGTAATGACGGCGTATCGTTACCGTTATTCATCGAGGCTCAGTATAAAGTGGCCGATACGATCCCGAGGGTAGCTGTTGCAGCTACTACTGATGTAGGTAACGAGCTTGCCATTCATCCTGCTCATAAGAGGGAGGTTGGGGAGAGGCTTGCGTTTCTTGCCCTCGCCAACGATTATGGTGTCGAGGGACTGCCGCTGTCTGCGCCGCGATATAAATCGATGACCGTGAAAGACAACAAGGTTATACTCACCTTCACTAATCTTGTGGAACATCCGGACTGGTGGGACGGAAATGCATTCCACACTTATTATGACGACCGTTACATTCAGCCAAAAGGATTCGAGATTGCGGGGGAGGATCGGGTGTTTTATCCTGCCAAAGGACGATTCGGTCATGGCGAAAACACAATAGAGCTTTATAGCGACAGCGTACCTGATCCGGTTGCCGTACGCTATTATTTTCATAATTTCGTGCGTGACGCCAATGCAGTAACCAGTCTCGGACAACCGCTTGTCCCTTTTCGTACAGACAACTGGCCTGTTAAATAATGAATATATATATATCGTGTATAGGCTACAGGTTATTTAAGTAATAAGGTCTAAACTTTCCTTTTATCTATTAGTCTTAATACTTAATAAGCGATAAGTTTACGGAGTTCTTAGGCAAGAAACTCTGAGAAACTCAGGTTTAGAAGAGTTTCAGTTCCTGGTAGAGGCGATGGACGGGAAGCCCCATCACATTGTAGAAACTTCCTTCGATCCATTCGACTGCTATTGTGCCTATCCATTCCTGGATTCCATAAGATCCGGCTTTGTCAAGCGGCATATAGTTCTCCACGTAATATTCTATTTCTTCATCTGTTATTTCGCAGAATTTTACCTTTGTGGTGGCAGTGAAGGATGTTCTTCTGTCTTTTGTCAGAATACATACACCGGTCACAACGTCATGCACTTTGCCTGAAAGTTCCCTGAGCATTGTCTTGGCATCTTCGTTGTCGTGAGGTTTTCCGTAAACCTTCTCGTTAAGGATAACGAGTGTATCGGCGGTTATCACCATCTCATTGTCATGTATCTGTCGGAGATATGCGTCAGCTTTTTTATTGGCTATATACTGAGGCGCCTCTGACTTAGGCATATTGTCGGGATATGTCTCATCGAGCTGACCGAGGCTTATCGTGTTGAAAGGAATTCTGAGTTCGCTGAGCAATTCCCGGCGCCTGGGCGACTTGCTCGCAAGAAGTATATGATATTTAGCGAGATTTTCAAGCATAAAGATATTTCTGTTTCTAATTTCTAATTAAGCACTTTTATTAGATCACCAGGTAAGAGCATTGTCATCGAGAAGCCAATTCCCTTGCGCTTTCATCACCTGCTCCACAACATCCCTTACACAGCCGTATCCTCCGTCGAAACGCGAGACATACTCGGCTGTTTCCCTTGCCTCCCAGGCGGCGTCGCGGGGAGCGCATGGGAGTCCGGCCTTGCGCATGCAGGCCAGATCTGGTATGTCGTCTCCCATATAAACAATCTGCTCGGGCGATAATCCTTTTTCCTGCATCCATTTTTCGAAAATGCCTATCTTTTTCGAAGCCTTGATATAAATATCATGGATTCCGAGAGTCCTGAACCGATTCACAATGGCTTCGGATTTACATCCGGTTATTATCGCTATCTGATAGCCCGATTTTGCGGCAAGCTGCAGGGCATAGCCGTCTTTCACGTTAGCCATACGCTGCGGGTCGCCGTCATCCGACATCGGTATCAGGGAAGGGGAGAGGACGCCGTCCACATCGAAGACAAATCCTTTGATCTTGCTGAGGTCATAATTAATTGCGCTCATTGCCGTATGTGCTTATTATGGAGTCTGTGATAGTCTTATAAATATTTTTCATTTCCGGATATTTCTCCAAAGAGGAGAGATGACTGTCGATAATCATATGGTCTTTTCTGACTGCAGGCCCGGTCTGTGCATCCTTCGGAGAAAGATTGTGCAGTTTCCCGATGGTCTCTTCTATCAGCGGAAGCATAGCGGAAAAAGAGAGACCGTGATCCGACATATAACTATCGGCAAGTGCGAAAAGATGATTCACGAAATTGCAGGAGAATACAGCCGCGACATGAAGGGCTTCCCTTTTCTCCGAATCGGCTGTTTCGACATTATTGGAAATCATCCTCGCTAATCCACATAGACTTTTCTCCGTGGCGCAGTCTTTGCCTTCAATAAAAAACGGTATCCTTGAATAATCAAGAGGCGATTTCTTCGAGAAAGTCTGCATAGGATAGAAGACACCGTATTTTCCTGAAATATTTTCAAGACCTGAAAAAATATCGATTGAAGTTGTTCCGGATGTGTGGGCCAATATGCCTTTAAGTCCGGGAAGTTTTCCTGCCACCTCTTTTATTGCTGAATCAGTGACGCAAATCAGCGTGAAGTCGGCATCGGCATCTATATTTTCAAGTGTATGTGGATTTACGGCATTCACGGTCGCTATCCCGAGAAATGCCTTCATAAGATGTGAGGCTACATTGCCTCTTCCGATTATATTGATCTTAGTCATTTTATCAATCTGCTCAAATCAAGTTTTTTGCCGGGGAATATACTTTTGATGAAACTGTCGTAAAGAGAATCCTCTTTGCTTTTTTCGGCGATGTCCAGAGCTACTCTTCCCATGGTTCTTCTGAAATTTATTTCCACGCAAGGATTTATATCATAGTCCGAAGTAATGAACATATCGATTCCGATCGGTCCTTCATATTCATTGTCTATTGTTTCCTGAAGGGCCTCCTTTTGCCTTTCAATAATTCCGTGGAGGTCAAAATCCTTTTCATAAGAGCCGGATAAGTAGCGAGGTAAGACATCGTTTAAGAATTCATCATTCGTCACTATCAGATTGTAGATGTATTTTCCCTTTTCAGAAACAAAGAGGGGGGAGAAACCTTTGAAATCCGCCTTACCTTCCAGATAATCCCATTCAGAACCGAAATCAAGAATTCTACTGAATGCATATTCCGCCATTATGCTTCCCTGATTCCTTATCACGCCTCTAATACGCTGTTCGACGTTCGACCTGTTAAATCCTTCGGTGAAGAAAACACCTCTTCCGGAACTGCTCCAGGGAGCCTTGAAGCAGACATTTCCATGCCTGTCAATGAAATCTAAAGCCTGTTCGGCAGAGAAAAACTCCTTCGGATGAAAGATATCGAGAGAGCCGTAATTATGATGAAATTTAATCGTGGTGCGTCTGTGGGCGAGTCCCCTTAATCCGGCCATTCTTTCCTCCGACGGAAGACTGTCATCCGGAATTCCCTTTTCGAATAACCATTTTCTAAGATTCCGGTTCCACCCCCAGGGCATTACGTCAATCCCCTTTTGAGATCTGTAAAGATTCCGTAATGAGCACGATGGAATGAATCTTATATTCCTCGATCGGGCGAACTCCTCCAGAAGGTGATTCAACGGATTTTCGAAGTTTTCATCCCTAAGGATGACGGCATCCCCTTTATCTGCGTAAAGGACAGGGAACCTGGAAAGCCGTGCCGCCATTTCAGCCACATTCTTCGGAGGTGTGTACGATGCGTTTCCGGAGGCAAGGGCATATTCGGTCTCGGGATTGAAAAGATGAAGTCTCATCGCGGAATCAAATAGGTATATTGACCAGAGTCAGAAATCTCTATTAATAAAAGGAGCGTGTCGAAGAAGACACACTCCCTTATTTCATGTTCTGCCCGACATAATTAGTCGTCCAGACGCTCTTTCTCTTTTAAAGGATTGGAGAAATATAATTTATGCTCGATATATTCCTGAGTGGCGATAAGAGTGGGCTTGGGAAGCTTCTCATAGAAACGTGAGATCTCGATCTGCTCGCGGTTCTCGGAAACCTCTTCAAGATTATCGGTCGGAGCGAATTCCTTAAGTTTTTTCTCAAGTTCTTTCTTCAGTTCAACTGAAATCTGATTAGCTCTTTTTCCGATAACCACGACTGTCTCATAAACATTTCCAGTCTGTTCGGCCATCGCGATCATGTCGCGCGTCACGGTGTTGAGCGGAGCATTTGTTTTCTTATAATCCATAAGTTCTATTATGATTTATGTTGCTTTTTTTCTGGGTTATTGAGTGGGGGAGCTGTCTGTTACAACGAGGCGTGTTTGCTTGCTATCTTATAGATTGTCTCAACCTCATCTTTATGCTTGGAGTCGGGATAGTTGTTGATGAAAGAGAAATATTCATCCACAACATCGCGATACCTGTCGGCCTGACGCTCGTCCACACTCTGTTTTGCTTCCTGAAACTTCGATTTGAGGATAAGAAGCTCGAAATCCTCTTTATATTTGGAATAAGGATATTCTTTGATTGCGTTCTGGGAAGTGATGATGGCGGCTTCGTAGTTGTTACCTATAAAGTTTCCCAGGTTGTAATAGAGCTGGGCATTCTGGAGCTCTTTGAGGGTGAGCTTGTCCTGCATCTCGAACATCGCGTTCTGGGCGATCGTCACTCGGTCGCTTTTCGGGAAATAATCGAGGAATCCCTGAAGCTCTTCGATAGCCTTCACCGTATTCGACTGGTCGAGCTGCGGGTCGGGGGAATCGAGATAATAGCCATATCCGCTGTAGAAGCGGGCCAGCTCGGCGAATTTGCCTTTGGGATAACGGTTGTAATATGTCTTGAAATAAACCGCCGAGTTCAGATAGTCTTTATTCTCGTAATAAGACATTGCGAGAAGGAAGAGCGCCTCCTCTCCGTGCGGCCCTCCGCGAAGAGGGGTGATGAGGTCTTCGAGAATTGTGTAAGCCTGAACGAATTTTTTATTGTCGTATGCTTTCTTTGCATACTGGAATTTATATTCGGTGTCGCGGCTTTTCAAAACCTTGGTATATTCCCCGCAGGAAACAAACACAAGGATAAGGGGTATGTAGTATAGTAATTTACGCATTTTCCTTATTTCATAATGAGTCGCAAAGTTAATAAAAATTCTTTGATTTTTGAAGCCAATTCGCTTAATTTTTATTAATTTTGGGCGATATTTCGGTGCTTCAGCCCGGAATATCGATTAATAGATCACCGGCCAGCACGGAAACGTGTGTAAAACAAAATATTGTCTTGAAAAATAAAATTAAAGATTTTAACGGAGACTGGGGGAGCAGTTTCATATCCCGCCATCCGGTTATGGCAAATGTCGTAATTATTGCCATTATTGCGGTTCTTGGTATCTATGCCGCCTACTTCGCAACGGCTCTTTTCACGAAGCACGGGCGCAGCTGTCAGGTGCCTGGTGTAGAGGGTCGCAGCTATACGGAGGCTATATCGATTCTACATGACAGGGGGTTCAAGGTTGATATCCGCGATTCCCTTTACAAGGAGGATGTGCGCCCGGGATTCGTGATAGAGCAGTTCCCGAAATCAAACGCAATTGTTAAGCCGGGTAGAAAAATATTTCTTTATATCAATGCCGTTCATCCCCGGGAGGTTATTATAGATGACAACAATCATCCCAATGAGTATGCCATGAAGGGGGATTCTTATCGTTCAGCGCTTGCCAAACTCGAGGAGCTGGGATTCAAGCGGATAAAGATCGTCAAGGTTCTTGGTTCCGACGACCGTGTGGTAAAGGTCATGGCTAACGGACGCGTCGTCAGAAAGATGCAGAAGGTGCCGGTGTCGGCTGCCATTGTGGTCGAGATTTCCGACGGACGCCTTAATGCTCTTAAAGATTCTCTTCAGAACGAGGAGCTTATGCGTAGTTATCAGGAGAATCCCGAATATTTCAACGAGGAGAATCCGGATGGAGTCGTCGAGGAGCCGGAGACCGGAACAAACACAACCGAGGAACCAGATCATATTTCATTTGACTGACATGGCAGAAGAAGAACTTGATGACAGTGTATCTCCTGCTGACGGGCCTGAGACCGGTGAGCCGGAGGCATTCTATGTTACCGAAGAGGGACGTGAGCTTTTCGAACATTTCCGCTTTGTAGCCGACAAGGGCCAGCAGATGATCCGGGTCGACAAATTCCTTACCGACCGTCTTGAGCGAACCTCGCGCAATCGCGTTCAGCAGGCGGCCGATGCCGGTTGCATCATTGTGAACGGCAAGCCTGTTAAGTCAAGCTATAAGGTAAAGCCTCTCGATGTAGTATCTGTAGTCATGGATCGTCCGAGATATGACTTTGAGATCGAGGCTGAAGACATTCCTCTTGACATAGTGTATGAAGACAGATGGGTGCTTGTGGTCAATAAGCCTGCCGGCATGGTCGTCCATCCCGGACACGGCAATTATAACGGCACGCTTGTCAATGCTCTTGCCTGGCATTTCAAGGATACTCCCGATTATGACGTGAATGATCCTCGTCTTGGATTGGTGCATAGAATCGATAAGGATACTTCGGGGCTGCTTGTGGTTGCGAAGACGCCTGAGGCGAAGACGGATCTCGGATCTCAGTTTTTCAATAAGACCACCCGCAGGGAATATGTTGCCATGGTGTGGGGGGATTTCGATGAGGATAAAGGCACAATAACAGGCAACATCGGCAGGAATCCGCGCAACAAGCTTCAGATGGCTGTCATGACGGATCCTACGCAGGGAAAACATGCCGTGACACATTATGAAGTGCTCGAGAGATTCGGATATGTCTCTATAGTGAAATGCGTGCTTGAAACCGGAAGAACCCATCAGATTCGTGTCCACATGCTGAGCAAGGGTCATCCTCTTTTCAACGACGAAAGATATGGCGGCGACAGGATTCTCAAGGGAACCACTTTTGCCAAATACCGTCAGTTCATAAACAACTGTTTCCAGACTTGTCCGCGCCAGGCCCTTCACGCCCGCACTCTTGGATTCCGTCATCCCCACACGGGCAAAGAAATGGATTTCGAATGTCCTCTGCCTGCCGATATGTCGGCATTGTTTTCCAAATGGAGAGATTACAAGGGTGGTCAGGAATATGTTTAACAATACAAAATTGCCGGAGTTTAAAATTATTTGCTAACTTTGCAAAGAGAAGCGGCCGGAACGATCTGCCGGACCGTAAACCGGCGTTTTCAGTCGGTTTGCTTCCCAAAGGCTTAAATTTTAATGACATGAATTCTGAACAATACGATTTCAGCGACATATCTCCGTATGATGACAATGTATTCCACCAGAAGATGGAAGACCTTGTGAAGGAACCGGGTTTCCTTCATGCCATAAACTATACGATGCCGAAGGACGATGTGCCCGCATTGATTGACGAATTGCTGAGAATAGACAATAAGTATGATTTCCAGCATCAGGTAATGTATCCTTTTCTGGAGATGCTTGCGAAAACCACTACCGCAGGCATAACTCTCGGAGGAATAAAATATTATAATCCCGCGATGAACTATGTTTTTATCACCAATCATCGCGATATAGTCCTTGATGCGTCGTTCCTTAATCTTGCTTTTATTAGAAAAGGCCTTCCTACCTCGGAGGTGGCTATCGGCAACAATCTTCTGATATACGATTGGATCACTGATCTTGTTCGACTCAATAAAAGTTTTATTGTAAAACGTAACACTACTTTGCGTGAGGGCCTTGAGGCGGCGAAAAAACTCTCTGCATATATCCATTACTGCATTTTGGAAAAACGGGAGTCTATCTGGATCGCGCAGAGGGAAGGCCGGGCTAAAGACAGTTCCGACCATACGCAGGAGTCGCTTGTCAAGATGCTTGCCCTCGGAGGAGAAGGCCCGTTTGTGGAGCGTCTTAAGGAGATTAATCTTCTTCCGGTTTCAATATCCTACGAGTATGACCCCAACGACTATCTGAAGGCAAAGGAATTTATGATGCGTCGCCGCGATCCTCAATTCAAGAAATCGCAGAGAGATGACCTTTTCAGCATGGAAACGGGCTTGCTCCAGTTTAAAGGGCGCGTTCATTTCCAGTTGACCCCGCGCATCAACAATAAGCTTGACCAGATAGGCGATTTCCGCGACAATAATACCGCAGCCAAATATGTCGGTTGCCTTATTGACCAGGCCATCCATCGCAGCTACGAGATATTCCCCATTAATTATATTGCTTTCGATTTACTTCATCACACGGAGCGTTTCAGACGCAAATATACCGAGGAGCAGAAGAAAGAGACTGAAGAATATTTCAATCGTCAGCTTTCGAAGGTCGATGTTCCCGATCTGACAGCCGAGGAACGCGACTATATGATGGAAATGATGTTGGTGATGTATGCCAATCCGCTGAAAAACAAACTTAAGACTATTTTGGGCGGGATGGAATAGTTGTTGTGGATATTGCTTAAACATTCGTCTTAATTCCCTTTGATTTAAATCGCTCTAATTTCAAACATTACCTTAAATGAGGTTTCTTCCGGTTATAACCATCATTATTCTTTTTGTTTTCTGTGTAGGAATAGACGCCTATATAGCCTGGGATATCAAGAGTTCGGTCCGGAAGAGACCGAAGGTATGGACGGGAATTCATATCGGGTTCTCGTTGCTTTGCTGGGGGCTGCTTCTGGCAATCATACTTTGCATGGGAAGCAAAGATCGTCCTCTGTTTTCGTTGATGTGGATGATCTATACTTTCTTGTCCGTCTATATTCTTAAACTTTTATACGTAATTTTCTCAGCTCTTGGCAGACTCCTGCGATTGATTCTGAAGAACGACAAATGTTTTGTCTGCGGAAGAATCGTCGGTCTGGCTTTAGGACTGATCGCCTTCATCGCTATGTGGTGGGGAGCGCTTGTCACAAGATATGAGGTGGATATCGAGAAGGTGACCGTCTCCTCCGAACGCCTGCCGAAATCGTTCGATGAATATAGGATCGTCCAGTTCAGCGATGCCCATGTCGGTTCATGGGGCGATGACACGACTTTCATCTCAAAGCTTGTTTCCGAAATAAATTCTCTTAAGCCCGATCTGATTGTCTTTACGGGAGATATAGTCAATATGGAGACATCCGAGCTTGAACCCTTTCTTAATGTTCTTAGCAAACTGAAGGCTCGCGACGGAGTCTATTCGGTTCTCGGTAATCATGATTACGGCGATTATAAAGCATGGGAGAATCCTTCCGACCGGGAAACGAACAATGCATTGCTCGCCATCTGGCAGAGGCAGATGGGATGGAATCTGCTTAACAACCGACATGTGTTCTTGAAGAACGGAACAGATTCTATTGCTTTGATCGGCGTCGAGAATTGGGGAGAACCGCCATTCCGTCAGTATGGAGATATCGTAAAGGCATATCTTGCATCGGCATCCGGACGGCCTGAAGACACAGATGCTCTTAAAGACAATAACTTCAAGATCCTTCTTTCACATAATCCGGAGCATTGGAATCGAGAGGTTTCGTTTTCTACCAATGTTGACCTCACCCTTTCCGGGCATACGCATGCCATGCAGACTATGTTGCGACTCGGCAATTGGAGATGGTCGCCTGCAGAATGGAAATACCAGCAATGGGGGGGACTATACGAGCGTCTGAACGATGACGGAGAGCCGACGAGACTCTATGTCAACATAGGTTCGGGAGAGGTCGGAATTCCCGCGCGTATCGGAGCTACGCCCGAAATAACGGAAATAACGTTGAAGTGTAAATAATAATCATCTGAATGCTATGTCTCACAACGTGGTTTTAAGTCTCGGTTCCAATCATGGTGACAGAAAGGCGAATGTCCTTTCGGCGGTGGAATGGGCGAAGGCCATATTGGATTTCTGTTGCGTATCGAGCGTTTATGAAACCGAGGAGATACATGGCAAGGGAAGTCCTTATTACAATTGTGTGATCGGAGGAATTGTTGAAGAAAGTTTCGAGCGCCTCACTGAATCAACCAAAAGATATGAATTGGATAACGGTCGCGACTCCCGGGCACGATCTGCAGGACTTGTCCCGATAGATATTGATATTGTAATATGGGACGGGATGGTTGTTCGCCCTTTGGATTATTCTCATAATTTCTTTAAGAAAGGTTACAGCGAGATTGCTGAAAGTCTGCGATAATTGCCCGAATCCTTCCAAGGCAACTCTTCAAAATTGCATCATTCATTCGATGTTGGGAGTAAACAACAACATATATGTCTTTGTCCACACGAACTTTGGCTGATGTTTTTGCGCTGCCAGCGATGACAGGAATACCAACAAGGCTTGCGAATAGGAATGCAGCGATTAAATTTCTTGTTCTTATATATTCGGCTTTTATATTGATAGCATTACAACTATTGCCGGAATATTGTTAAAGATATGCAGCCCCACGCCCCACCAAAAGCCAAGATTAACCCTGTAATATGTTATTGCGCATCCGCCGAAGAACGGGACGCTGATAACGCATAGCATATATGGAATAAGGATATAATCATAATTAGAGAAAGCTACGAGATGGAGAAGCCCGAATGCTATGGCAGAAATATAAATTGATGGTTTATAATATTTCTTCTTTTGTGAATTCCAGAAAGAATCTGTAGTGAAGAAGTAGATTGCTGAAAATAATACGAATATTGCGAATACGCAGATGGAAACATAGGCAATGGAAATGGAGTACAAATGTTGCCAAAGAATATACGCAGGTATGGAGGATGCCGCCAATGCCACTTGCCATCTTCTGAAAGACAATCCAAGTCGGAATATACATTCTTCCAGTAATGGTGCGACAAGGCAGACTGTCATCAATACATAGACAGACGATCCAATTTTCTTTGCTGTTTCCGGATTACCTATGAAGCTTGTCTGCGACTCCGGGTCCATACCACACGTCTTATAGATGGCGACACATCCGATAATCAGAAGCATCGCGACAATCCGACTAATCAGCCAGAACAATAAACCATATCCCACGACCCATTTCTTAGAATGGATCCGTGAGTCATCAGTACGCGAAAGAATAAATTTCATAGGTCCTTATCCCAATTTACAAGTTTGTTAATTTGTTTAATGTTATTCTTATACCACAGATATTCAAGACCAAATCCTAATGCTGTAAGGCCCCAGGTAAAAATCATTCTCCAGGTGTTAATGAACATTGGAGTGAGAGAAAGCCATATCATCAATGGGATTATTACTGAAGCAGTCGCAAGTTCAATATTGCGATACATTTTTTTAACCGCTAAGACGGACATAAGAATATCCTTGTTTGTATAGTCCCATAGATTTACAGCCCTAATGGAGCGGTAAATCCGAACTCCGTATAGATTAGTAACAATAATGGTTGAACAAAACACCGCAAGCCACCAATAGGGGAATTTCATAGGCGACCAAAGTGGGCTTAAAGCCATAAGAATACAACAAATCCCTGTGACTATCCCTTCCCATATGGCCCTTTTTAAAAGTCTTGATTTTATATCATTTCTTTTAGCAAGCGCCCCATTTGCAATATCCTCACTGAATTGCGAGTCTATATGAGGCTTAACAGACTTCCAGACTGTTCTTAAATCTTCAAACTCCATAATTAAACCTCCTTTCTAAATGATATTTTTTCCTTAATGCGATATAGACGTGACGCAACTGTATTTCTCGGAATACCCATATTCATGGCAATTTCTTCATAACTTAGCTCATCAAGCCACATTAATATCAAGGCTTTTTCCATAGGATTCAGTTGTGCTATTTGAGCGTAAAGCCATTCTAACTTTTCTCTCAAAGCATGGTCGTTGTCTTCTTGAAAATGAAAAGAGGGAATGTCATCGAAAGAAACCGTTTTGACTTTTGGGCTACACTTTCTTAAGAAAAACAGACAAGTGTTTATACATACTTTATAAACCCATGTTGCTTCAGAACTCTCCTGTCGGAAATTACGATACCCTTTGAACAGCGAGATCAAGACTTCCTGCCGTAGGTCATCAAATGGCACTTCGCTCGTTGCATAGAAGAAACAGACACTGAAAATTACCTTTTCGTGTCGCCCGACCATTGCCGTGAAGGATTTATTATAGTCAGAATTATTCATCATCTGCTTCTCTTTGCAAAGTTAGTTGCATTTTTATCAGAATAGTTCCCTCCAATGCTGAAAAATAAGGAACATTCTTGTGTTCTGGCAGAATTTTAATGCGCTGAGTATTCTAACAATAGTTCGTTAAAAAAATGATTATAGGCTAAGCGGCATCTACCGCGAAGC
>CAJTYD010000079.1 GCA_910583775.1 uncultured Muribaculaceae bacterium
TTATGTCTATCAGTCGCTTTCATGGCGATTCTATGGAATCGCGGATTCTCCTCGCGACAAGTCTGGCCGGTTTAAAATAAAAAAGCGTGAGAATCTGTACTTAGCATATTCTCTACAGAGGCACCGGCCAAGGCCCTTTGCAACCAAATATGCTTTTAGAGAAACTCACGCCGGTATATACAGCCACCCAAAACTCACTCCGTGCCAAAAGGCATGGAATGAGCCCGGATAGGTATGAACATACCCGTGAGCATCTACCTTAGCATTATTCTTGGTTGCAAATAAAACTGGCCGGTTTTCTGTCAGCAAGAATAAAGCGCGAGTAAACGCCTTTTAATTTTATTGCCTCCCGCCTCGCTCCCTCTCTTGGAAGACGCACGGCGTGAGTCTATACGCAAAATTACTAAAATATTCTGAAACAGCAGTCATACAATGTGGATTTTATCAACGACCCATATTCAAGAACATAAATAGATCGTTCAACCTCTAAAAATAATTTCCACGAAGCGATAGTGGCACTCCTTGTAGAGGGAATTAGGAGTTTGTGATGAGACATGGGAAATAAAATAACAACCAATCGCGTCACGCGAAGTACTAATTTATCTTGAGGGAACCGTCTTAATGTTAAAAATATACAATACGGAAGCAAATTTCAAGGGTTAAAGTTATCATTAATGATAATTGTTTGTTAACTTTGTAGAGCTAAATTTATTTATGCACTCATGAATATCGAATACGACAATGAGGAAATAGAAAGTTTTATCAAGCACGGATTAGCCGAAAGCCAACCTTACCGTAAATGGAAGAGCAATAAAGAACTTCGTGTTAATCTTGACAAGGTTATGGTGATTCTGCAAAGGGTAGAGAACTGTGATGGATTGCGTTGCTACAAATCATTAAATTACGAACCATTGAAATATGATCGGAAAGGTAGAAGCAGCGTAAGGATTGGCTATAAGACAAAGTTCCGTCTTGAGTTTGAAGAACTTGACTATGGAATCAAAATAAAGGTAATAGAAATATCCGAACACTATGGAGACAAATGAAAAAACGTGTTATACTCCCTTCTCTCCAGTACATCCATTCGATATACTAAAAGACGAACTGGAGGCAAGAGGCATATCTCACAAGGATTTCGCCGAAAGTATCGGCATGGCTCCTTCTAATTTTAGCCGTATGCTGACCACACGAGGCAAGCTTACTTCTAATATGGCAATGAAGCTTGAGGCATCACTCGGCATCCCCTATAAGGATTGGATGGGATTCCAAGAGAGTTTTATAAGGGATTCGGATGCAATCCGAGAACGGGCTATCGAAGAAATGACGGAGAGGGCCCAGGAAACCGAATTGAACAAAAGCGTCAACCTGAAAGAATTATTCAAAGGGCTTGGGCTAACATTGAGACCGTTGCCCGAAAGATTGAAAGCGATTTCTCCCTTTATGCCGATTATCGCTAAGCCTGAGAGTGTGACTATCGAAGGTCGGTTCAAAAAAAGCGAATTGCGTCAGACTGATCAAAGGAACCTGCTCACATGGATTATCCTTGCACTTTATAATGCCGAGATCGCAGTGAAGGGGAAGGAATACCTTAATGGCAATGCGGATAAAGCAGCTGTAGAGATTTCTGAATACGCTCATAAAGAAGAAATCTCGAAGGAGCTTGTAAAGCATATTCTTGAAAAATACGGTATTGGATATGTACATGTTCCGAAGCTTGACAAAACTCCGGTGGATGCTTTTTCTTTGCTATCCGACAACAAGCCGTGTGTCATCGTCACTTACAGGCTGAAATCTGATAGTGATAAATTTGTGTTTGACGTTCTGCATGAACTAGGACATATTTCTCTACATCTTGAAAAGGGAGTAGGCAGAGGATTTCTTAAAATTGACGATGGTCAAGAGAATAAGATATTTGAAAAAGAAGCAGACAAATATGCTTCCGACAAGCTCATACCTCCTGAAAAATGGAATATGCTTATGAATCTGTCTTCCAATAGCCTGAATCCACATGTCGTATCAAAACGTATCGGAGACAAGGCAAAGGCAATGGGGTTGAATCCCTCTATTGCGGTCAGTCGGTACAAGCATGAGATAAATCAATATAATATTTCTGCTTATCGGTCTCCGGCATTGAGCTAAATTTCAAAAAATCAACGTAAACAGGCGGTTCCAACGTAAATTCGGAGCCGCCTTTTTTACTGCTCCGTCCATACAACTTATTTCAGAAACCATGAAATGCACCATCAACTAATTGATCGACTATATGTCGCGGGTGACGGTCTCCGAGATTGCATCGCGCGTTCGAGGTAACACTGGGGATTCCGCTAATGTCGATGGGTACGCTCTTTTTGAACCATGCCATTGAAATCGACTTATGCATAAATAATTCTTTTACTTATCTTACTAATCCAACGAATATTAAAAGGAGGATTATTCGCCGGCGGCGATGTAGGCGCGGATGGCACTGACAATGAAGGCCGACTTCGATCCTGGAAGGGACTCAAGGAATTCGGCCACATCCGGCGGAGCCGAGAACATATAACGTTTTTCCGCCACTCGCTTCCGCCCGGCGCCGGAACGCGCTCCTCCCCTCTTTGACGATGATTCTTCCAAGCGTTGCATAATTCAAATTTTAATTTTACATACATCAAAAACAGGAAGTGGAGAGCATTCGCCCTCCGGAGGTTTAGAACTTCAATTCCAATGTAATATTAAACCTCCGGCATTCGAAAACTAATTTGACGATTGCTTTCATGGCTTCTTGTTTTTCGTTTATTCAACTATTGATATATAATGGTCGGATCGCTATTTATTACGGGGCCCCTTTTGCACGTGGAGCAGCGTCCCCCTTTCAGGGACTCCAAGCGACTACCCGCGCTCCTTAACTGACTGATATACAAAAAGAAAGAAGCCGCATTTCTGTGGCTCCTAAGTAGTCGATCCGGGACTCGAACCCGAGTCTCCACCGTGAGAGGGTGGCGTGCTAACCGCTACACTAATCGACCGGTTGACTGTTTTCATGAGGTGTTTCCCTCATTTGCGATGCAAAGTTAGTAATAATTTCTGTTCCGGCCAAATTTTTATATCGTTTTTTTGATAATTATTTTTTGGGAACAACACCCTCAGAAGGATAAACCTCTAACATCTCAGTGATTACACTGATATCACAAAATTTGTTAACGATCTCCTGGCTTACAAGAAAATCCATTTGTCAATGACTCCATGCGTGGTAAGAGGGTCTTTTCGTCAATGTTCCTCTTTCCCGATCAGGAAATATAAATCTTCAGGCCGTCGTAGGCGGGATGGACGTTGGAGGGGAGCTTTGCCTCGATCTCATGATGGCGTCCTATCTCATGGTTGAAATGGGTGAGATAAGTCTTGCCGGGCTTTAATTCCTCAATCAGTTCAAGAGCTTCCTTCAACGAGAGATGCGCGAAATGTTCCTTCTCCCGCAGAGCGTTGAGCACAAGGACATCAAGCCCTTCGAGCTTCATCTTTTCACTTTCCGAGATGGTCTTTGCATCCGTGACATACGCAAAGTTACCGATTCTATAACCCAGTATTGGCAGTTTGCCATGAAAGACTTCTATAGGAATCACCTTAAGACCGTTGATATAAAACGGTTTGTCGTCTACAATATTCATGTCGAAAGTAGGCACGCCGGGATATGGATGCTCTCGGAAGCAATAATCAAGTCTGCGCCGCAAATCGCCGTCCACATCCTTCCTAAGATAAAGAGGCAACGGACCGGCGGAACAGAACGGTCTCAGGTCGTCAACGCCGCCCACATGATCATAATGGCTGTGAGTGATCAGGACAGCGTCAATGTCATCGATTTCGTTCTTAAGGGCCTGTTCCCTGAGATCCGGCGACGGATCGATAAGAATCCTCATGCCTGCCGTCTCCACAAGAGCCGAAGCCCGAAGCCGCTTGTCGAGGCTGTCTTCAGACATACATACCCTGCATTTACATCCTATCTCAGGAACCCCCTTGGAGGTTCCGCTTCCGAGGATAGTAACAGCCATCGAAGTGTCGATATAGTTAACCTCCGGCTTCAGTCCGATAAAGAATTTCGACTTTACAGTCTGCTGGACTTTCCTGGCAAGATCAGCAACATCCTTCGCCGTCGCATTCCCGGAATTGACCAAGACCAGAGGCTGCTTTTCATAAACACACGCACCGCCCACGGAGGTTCCCTTCAGGCCGCACCGGTCGATAAGCCAGGCCGCCGAAAGTTTCACATAATGACTGTCGACAGGATACGAAGGAATCTCCATCGAAAGGATCGTCTGCATATCCTCATACATCACTTTCGGAATCACAGGGTTCTTGAAGAAGCTCCCCGCACTTCCGATAACCACGGGGTCGGGCAACTTCTCATCGCGTATTTCCTTAATCCTATCCACCACCTCCCTGATTGTCGGTGCATGACCCAGCTCCTCCTCGAATCTGCGCAACGGACCGTATGAAAGATGTTCTCCCTTTGTGGATGGCTTTAGTTTATAGGATACCCTCAGGATATAATAACGGTTCCTTCCCTCTTTCTTAAAAAACGAATCCCTGTAGCCGAACCTGCAGTCTTCATTCCGGAAAGTCTCGACCTTTCTTGTGAACGAATCGAAGCATTCGACAGAGTGGATAACATCTCCTGCCTCGACTCCGTAAGCGCCCACATTCTGAACCGCAGACGCGCCTACCTCTCCCGGAATCCCGGCAAGGTTCTCAAGGCCCGCCAGACCGTTGTCGACACACCATTCAACGAAATCGCTCCATTTCTCGCCTGCACCGGCGATAACGTATGCCGTTTCGGCATCCTTGTCATAGCGGACGATACCCTTCACCTTCGAATGAAGTATCATGCCATTGTAATCATGCAGGAATAGGAGGTTACTTCCTCCTCCGATATGAAGCACCTCACTGTTCAGATATTCCTCCGAGCGGGAGATCTTCAGCAATTCCCTTTCATTGGAATATTCAGCAAAATATTTTGCCTTTACAGGTATATTGAATGTCGTCAAAGATGTTATATCCTTATCTTTTTCTATACTTATGCTGCTCATTTCAAAAAGATTTATAAAACAGATTCAGACCGGCAAAAGAGACTGGCCGATAGAATTAAGGAGAATTGTTCACATTCGGTAGCCCACGAGACGCCCGTCGCGAAACTGAAGGTAGGAGCCGCTTGAGTATTTCCAGATATCGAGAGTGGAATCCCAGTCATGTCCGGCGCTGACATCCGTCGGATTACCGACCGACAGCTTGCATTCCTCCTTGGTCATTCCCTCTCTGAGACGGCCGTTCTGTATATATTCCCAGACTTCCGGCAATATGTCGGGGTATCTGAGTTTCATATCCTTCAAAGTGAAGAGATTCTCGAACGTGCGGCTTTCCACGCCGGAACTTCGTATATTCATATAAAGCATCGCCGGCTCTCCCCTCTCGTCAAGAATATCCAGACGCAAAGGGAATACCATCGTTCCCGGGGATACAGCCGTAATGGTGACAGGCACGAACTTGCGGCCACGCATCCTCTCCCCATCCGGCTTATACCAAAGCTGGGACCGCGTCCATACTTTTTTCCCGACAAGCAGATCGGATGCCTCCTTCACAAGATCGAGATCTATAAGCATAGGAATATCCATGCTTGACAGACTTTCCAAAGCGATTCTCATTGATTTTCCCGTTGAATAGGAATAATTCTTCTTACCGTCTGAAAAAACGACCACGGCCTCATCAGAGCCGCCGGGTGTGGTCTTCGAAGCGATCTCCTTGAAGCTAATCACCATTCCTCCGAGAGAATCGGCTGTCACAGCGTTATCGGCATCAAACACGAGCGAAGCCTTATTGTCAGAAATAAGGAACGGCTTCCCCTCTTTCCACTGCCCCAGAGGCATCGGGGACACTCCGGCCATAAAAGTTTCCTCCTCTGTCGGCTGGAGGGATCTGCGTTCATTTCTTGACATCGTGATAGGCTTGGTTTTCTCAATTCCGGTTGAACACGATATCAAGGATAATATTGCCCAGATAAAAACAGGTAGCCTGTAATAATGTATGCGCATATTTATAGATGAGATGAGAGAATAATAAAGACCAAAACAGCAAATGATGCAGGAAATCTCTTTATTTACCTCAATTTTTTGACAAAATTAATAAAAAAAACGATGAAATCTTTGTCAAATCGAAAATAATGTCTACCTTTGCACTCGCAAACGAGAACGGCGGGATAGCTCAGTTGGTTAGAGCGTCGGATTCATAACCCGGAGGTCTCGAGTTCAATTCTCGATCCCGCTACAAAAGGATGTCCATTGAGGCATCCTTTTTTGTTTCCATACTTTTCCGAACGGAGTATAAACGTAAAAAAATCCGCTGATCGAATTCGATCAACGGATTTTTTATCTTGAGGAAAAACCTCTTACTCGGCGGGAGCCTCAGCGGGAGCTTCGGTCTCGGCGGAAGCCTCTTTGGCTGCAGCTTCTTCAGCTGCGAGCTTCTCAGCTTTCTTCTTTGCCACAGACTCGCCTTTTACACGGTTTTTCTCTGCTTCGGCCTCCAATTTTGCCTTAGCGGCCTCGGCTGCCTTTGCATCAAGTTTTGCCTTGACTGCATCGCTGGCCTTTGTGCGATCAGACTTCCAGAGATCGAAACGACGTTTTGCCTCCTCCTCTGTGAACGCGCCTTTCTTAACGCCTCCACGAAGATGTTTCATAAGCATAACGCCCTCTTTTGAAAGGATTGAACGAACAGTATCTGTAGGAAGTGCTCCTACTTCCACCCAATACAAAGCACGGTCGAAGTCTAAACTTATTGTAGCAGGATTAGTGTTCGGATTATAAGAACCTATCCTTTCAATAAATCTACCATCTCGTGGTGCCCTGCTATCGGCGACTACAATTGGATAATAAGCGTAGCTTTTGCGGCCATGACGCTGTAATCTGATTTTTGTTGCCATAAACTTTGCCGGTTTATTGTATTTGATTAATTGGATCCGGATTAGCACTCCGGAGGGAACGGTTTTCGTTTCCGGGTGCAAAGTTAATTCTATTTATGTTATTCTCAAAGTTTTTTGAATTATATTTTGTAATTTTGCACCGTCAAACATATCCGTTACGGCCATAAAATTAATAAAAATGTCTGAAAATTCTCTTTTAAATCGTCTTGACGGCATTGATTCCCGCTTTGAGGAAGTGTCGACTCTCATAACCGATCCGGCGGTAATCGCCGATCAGAAGAGATACGTGAAACTCTCGAAAGAATATCATGACCTGGAGGTGATCCTCAAGGCCAAAAAGGAATATGCCTCTGCCTTAGAGACCATCGAGGAGTCGAAACAGATGATCGCAGAAGAGACTGATGAAGACATGAGGACTCTTGCAAAAGAGGAACTCGACAAGGCCACTGCCGCCATCCCGAAGCTTGAGGAGAAAATCAAGCTTCTCCTGATTCCGGCCGATCCCGACGACGCCAAAAACGCCATCGTAGAGATACGCGGAGGTACTGGTGGTGACGAAGCCGCCCTCTTTGCAGGCGATTTATTCCGGATGTATCAGAAATATGCCGAATCAAAAGGATGGCAACTCGCCGTATCGTCCGTTTCCGAGGGCGCGGCAGGAGGATTTAAGGAGATTGTCTTCACTCTTACAGGCCAGGATGTATACGGCACGATGAAATACGAGAGCGGCGTCCACCGCGTGCAGCGTGTGCCCGCGACCGAGACTCAGGGTCGCGTTCACACTTCGGCAGCAACTGTCGCTGTCCTTCCCGAAGCCCAGGAGTTCGAGGTCGAGATCCACGAGGGAGAGATCCGATGGGACACCTTCCGCTCCGGAGGAGCCGGCGGACAGAACGTAAACAAGGTGGAATCGGGAGTCAGACTCAGATATAACTGGAAAAATCCCAACACAGGGAAAGTAGAGGAAATATTGATTGAGTGTACCGAAACCCGCGACCAGCCTAAAAACAAGGAGAGGGCGCTTTCACGCCTGCGCACATTCATTTACGACCGCGAGCATCAGAAATATCTCGACGACATCGCCTCCCGCCGGAAAACGATGGTCAGCACCGGCGACCGCTCCGCAAAAATACGCACATACAATTTTCCACAGGGACGCATCACCGACCACCGCATCAACTATACAATCTACAATCTCCCGGCCTTCATGGACGGCAACATCCAGGAATGCATCGACTCTCTGACGGTAGCCGAAAACGCAGAGAAGCTCAAGAGCGCGGAATTATAAGTTATAGCGGACTGCCTCTTGCCCTTAGAACGGGCCAAGCTTCTGAACCGTTAACATATTTTATGGTGCTTTAATTATATGAAGCATCAATCCATATGTTTAAATTGTTCTAATATAAAAGTTTGTTCGTTTGTCGCCACGGCTTCACGAATGTCATTCTTTTTACATTCAGTCAACTCTTAATTTAAACATATTTGCTATGAAAACACTGTCGATTATTTCTTATATTGTAGGTTCTATCCTGCTTATAATATCGTGTTTCACCACCGGAGTGGCCGCAACATGGTGGGTCGGCGGGATTGCTGTCCTTTTCCTTGTCTTAGGGTGCATTTTCCAGTTCAACAACAACAAGAATCAATCCTACATCCATAATAAACATGAATTCAGGCAATAACATCACCCGGTTCCAGTCATACCTATAATTTCCTGACGGGAATTGTCCAGGACCCGAATTTAGAGCCTAAAGAACGACCCCTAAAGATGTTTTAGAAATTCCGAAGCCTGCTGCAGCGCGGCAGGCTTTCCTATGTCAAGAAGCCTCAGCTGCGGTGAAAGATAATGTCCGATTCTTATCCCCTCGGGAAACGACAGGAAGAAGTCCATTATCGGGAAAGCCTCCTCACCTATTTCTCCCGCATATTTCGAAAGTGCGGCCATGCCGCCTTCTCCTATAACATAGATTCCGCTGAACGCCTCCTCGCTGTCCTCCGGCGAGATGGATAACGACGCCGGCTTCTTTTCTCCGGATATCGAATTTAACCAACCCTTCAATTTCCCGTTTTTATCGAATATGAGTTTGCGACTCGATTCCCTCGGGCTCGTTAGCAAAGTCACGTCGTTGCCGGCCTTCTGATGAAAAGCAATAAGCTCCTCGAGATCGGCATTGCTGAGGATGTCGACGTTATGAACCAAAACCGGGTAATCGCCGTCAAAAAGAGATTCGGCGTTCAGGATTCCGCCGCCGGTGTCGAGCAGAAGCGAAGTCTCGTCGCTGACAATCACCTTCGACCGGCTTTCCCTGTGGTTCAGATAATCAATTATCTGATCTGAAAAATGATGGGTATTGACTATTATGTTGTCGAACCCACAATCCTCAAGATGACACATTATCCTTTCGAGCATCGGCACGCCGTCAACGGGAACCAACGCCTTTGGATGCTCAAGGGTCCAGGGTTTCAGACGGGTGCCGAGCCCCGCCGCAAGAATCATCGCTCTCATTTCTCCTCCTTTACATTATATAATTCTCTCCAGCCCTGCTCGCGATGGATTAGCTCTACCTCAGCGGCAGGATATCGCTCTGCGATTGCCTGAGCAAGATGTTCGGCGCAATAGACAGAACGATGACGGCCGCCGGTGCAGCCGAATCCAATCTGCAGACCCGAAAATCCTCTCGCGAGATAACGTCTAACCGTCGGAGACACAATTTCAAGACAGTTTTTCACGAAGTCCTGCACCTCTCCCCGTTCTTCTAAGAAAGCGACTACCTCAGGGTCCCGACCGGTCAGAGGCTTATACTGATCATATCTTCCGGGGTTATGCATCCCGCGGCAATCGAACATAAAGCCACCGCCGTTACCGGAATAATCCTCCGGATAACCTTTTTTATATGAAAAGCTGAATACCCTGATGCGTAAGGTTTCGGAATTCTTCTTTTTAAAACGCTCATCGGCAATAAGCAAGCGACAGATCCTCTCTAGCTCCGGATATGCATGCATAACCCCTTTTGAAAGCAAATCCGACAAATTTCTCAAAGCACCCGGAATACTCTCGATGAAATGAGCCTTCCTCCTTACTATACCCTGAAAGCCGTATGCTCCCAAAACCTGAATCGTTCTGAAAAGAACGAAATCATCAATGAAAGGCTTGATATCCGATACATTCACCCCCCTGTTTTCGGCAAATTCACTAAGGTAGATCTCAAGCATTCGCTGACGGAAATCTGATGAGAAACCAGCTCTCGCCTGCCAAAGGAAGGAAACGGCGTCATAAACACAGGGGCCGACACGCCCTCCCTGGAAATCTATCCACCAGGGCTTATTGTCGAATATCATCACATTGCGGCTCTGGCAGTCGCGATACATGAATCCGGTCAGATATTCCGGCAGCCCGGAGAGGCTCTGCGAGAAAGCCTCGAAATCATTTTCGAGAAGATCCTCGTCAAACACGACTCCGGATGGTTTGAGATACTCATATTTGAAATAATT
The DNA here is from genome assembly GCA_910583775.1 of uncultured Muribaculaceae bacterium. Classification (GTDB taxonomy): domain Bacteria; phylum Bacteroidota; class Bacteroidia; order Bacteroidales; family Muribaculaceae; genus Lepagella. The sequence goes on from CAJTYD010000079.1 coordinate 10,442, forward strand.
CAGATCCCACATTATCTGTCTCCGGCTGAACTCGCCGTAAGAAACGAGTCTCTTCCAGTCCTCCGCCGGAAGAGTCTGCAGTCGCACGAGGCTTCTCATCACCTCTACCACATATTTCTCAGTCTCCTCCTCATTCCCTCTCGAAACAATCAGGTCAAAGAGAGAGAGAGGACCAAGATCTTCCTGCAGATAATATAGGCCGGAATCATCCCGGGCTAATATCTCAGGGACATTCATACCCTCTTTCCTGAAATAAGAAGCAAGCGAAAGAAAAGCACGGCTGTCTTTTTCGGAATCGCTTCTTACCCCGATGCACGAACCGAGCGAAGAGTTCAGCCGATAATACAGACGGTCGGAGCCGGCTCCGGGAAGACGGACTATCGAATCAGCCGCCCTGCCGAAGCGGTCATTATATAATTTAAGAAGGACACTTTCGTCTCGCATTTTCAAATCAATCACATTTATTAGACAAAATTAATCAAAAACGCAATATATAACTGAATAAACAACATTTATTTTGCCCCTCCTGCGAAACTATAGACAAATTTTTATTAACTTTGCATAGACAAAGCAATAATAGATAAGGAATAACCCAAATCATTATAAAAATGGCTAAAATAGAAGATTACAATTTCGACGGTAAAAAAGCCATCGTTAGGGTCGATTTCAATGTACCCCTCGATGAAAATGGTAAAATCACAGACGACACCCGTATCCGCGGTGCTCTTCCTACCCTGAAAAAAATTCTTAACGACGGCGGCAGCCTGATTCTTATGTCCCACATGGGCAAGCCCAAAGGGAAAGTCAATCCCAAACTGAGTCTTCTCCAGATCCGCGACGCTGTCGCCAAGGCACTGGGCCGCGACGTGAAATTCGCTTCCGACTGCATGAAAGCCCAGGAAGAGGCCAAAGACCTCAAACCCGGAGAGGTTCTTCTTCTCGAAAACCTTCGCTTCTACCCTGAAGAGGAAGGCAAGCCCGTAGGCATCGACAAGAACGATCCCGGATATGACGCAGCCAAGAAAGAGATGAAAGAGCGTCAGAAAGAATTCGCAAAGACTCTTGCAAGCTACGCGGACGTATACGTAAACGACGCGTTCGGAACGGCCCACCGCCGTCATGCCTCGACAGCGGTGATCGCCGACTATTTCGACGCAGACAGCAAGATGCTCGGTTATCTTATGGAGAAAGAGGTTAAGGCAGTCGACAACATCCTTAAAGATATCAAACGTCCCTTCACAGCCATCATGGGCGGTTCGAAAGTATCGACAAAAATCGGTATCATCGAAAACCTCATGGACAAGGTTGACAACCTCATCCTCTGCGGCGGCATGACATTCACATTCGCCAAGGCACAGGGCGGCAAGATCGGCAACTCGATCTGCGAAGACGACAAGCTTGACCTGGCTCTCGACATCATCAAGAAAGCAAAAGAAAAAGGCGTGAACCTCGTTCTCGGCACAGACTGCGTTGCAGCCGACAAATTCAGCAACGACGCCGACACAATGGTCTGCCCAGTGAAGGACATTCCCGACGGCTGGGAAGGCATGGACGCAGGTCCGGATTCAATCAAGGAATTCCGCAAGGTTATTCTTCCTGCCAAGACTATCCTCTGGAACGGTCCTGCCGGAGTATTTGAATTCGACAAATTCACAGCCGGCTCAAAAGCCATCGCCGAGGCCATCGTGGAGGCGACTGAAAACGGCGCCTTCTCGCTTGTGGGCGGCGGCGACTCGGTTGCCTGCGTCAACAAATTCGGTCTTGCCGACAAAGTATCGTATGTCTCCACAGGAGGGGGCGCGCTTCTCGAGGCCATCGAGGGCAAGGTGCTTCCCGGAGTAGCTGCGGTAGAAGGATAATCACGACAGATATTATAATAAAAAGACGGTCTTCGCCGACCGTCTTTTTATTTTACCCGACACTCAAGGCAAAAAAACTGAAAAGTTTCTCTGTGCAAAATCTTGCTGAAAGTAGAATTAGCGAGCAAAAATATGTTTAAAAACAGAATTAAATACAATTTAATCATAACAAAACATAAAATTGCGACAAACGTCACTAATTTTTTTCAGACAGATGTTGATTTTTTCAAAATATATTGTAATTTTGCAATGTCAAGAATCAACGCGCAAGAAAGCACATTGAGACAAAGACACCATGAAGGCTCAGCAAAGCTTACCCTAATAGTAAACCTGACATCAGCGCGAGAGCCATTGGGTAAAAAAAGAAAAAAACAAAACAAACATTTAATCAATCAATAACCAATTAATTTTTAGAACGATTATGGAATCTCAGAAACCTATGGCGCCCAAGCCGGCAGCAGCAACTGTTTCTGCTAAAGTTAAAAAAGAAGAAAAGATCAGCAACGTACGCGGCATCCGCAATGCGTTCCTCGTGATCATCGCATGCGCTATCGCAGCAGTATGTATCTTCCTTTTCCTCATGGGTGCACCCGGAAACTTCGAAGGCAACGACACAGCAGGCCATCCCCTCAACCTCGCAGGAACGGTCTACAAAGGCGGATTCATCGTGCCTATCCTGATGACTCTTCTTCTCACTGTTATCGTGCTTTCAATCG